>NZ_CP022584.1:3872093-4218540 GCF_002240225.1 Paenibacillus physcomitrellae
TCGAGCAGGGACGAAAGTCGGGCTTAGTGATCCGGTGGTACCGCATGGAAGGGCCATCGCTCAACGGATAAAAGCTACCCTGGGGATAACAGGCTTATCTCCCCCAAGAGTCCACATCGACGGGGAGGTTTGGCACCTCGATGTCGGCTCATCGCATCCTGGGGCTGAAGTAGGTCCCAAGGGTTGGGCTGTTCGCCCATTAAAGCGGTACGCGAGCTGGGTTCAGAACGTCGTGAGACAGTTCGGTCCCTATCTGTCGTGGGCGTAGGAAATTTGAGAGGAGCTGTCCTTAGTACGAGAGGACCGGGATGGACGCACCGCTGGTGCACCAGTTGTTCCGCCAGGAGCACAGCTGGGTAGCTAAGTGCGGAAGGGATAAGCGCTGAAAGCATCTAAGCGTGAAGCCCCCCTCAAGATGAGATTTCCCAACTAGTAAGACCCCTTGAAGACGACGAGGTAGATAGGCTGGGGGTGGAAGTGCAGCAATGCATGGAGCTGACCAGTACTAATCGGTCGAGGGCTTATCCAAAATGGACCCCACAAAGTGAAGATTAGCTTCGCAGCTGATTCCGAATCCTTTGCGGGGGCCCCGAGAACAACTAATTCGCAATTTTGTTTCGTATCCAGTTTTCAGGTGATTAAACATCTGAACCGATTTTAAGCTGCAAGTCCTTTCTAAGGTCTGATATTTTGCTAAAGCGAAAGACGCGGAAGTAAAGCAGCGCAAAAATCATGTTTGGTGGCGATGGCGGAGGGGTTCCACACGTACCCATCCCGAACACGACCGTTAAGCCCTCCAGCGCCGATGGTACTTGGACCGCAGGGTCCTGGGAGAGTAGGACGCCGCCAAGCAAACTGAAGACCACTGTTGATAACATCGACGGTGGTCTTATTTTGTCCACAAGTGAATAGTTGGTCCCTCTTTACATATTCATCCACAGTTTGCTGCAAATTGCGGCATTTTTTTCGTTTATTCACAGCTTTTTCAGAGTTTTTCTTGAAAAGAGCAAATATTTTTAAAAAACTCTCCACAAATTCACAATTTAATCCCCAATACTCACAAATTACTCCCTATAACTTCTACAAGTTGATCAGCTGAAAGAGCATTCGATTTTTAGATTTGTGTATAATGTTGTGTTAGAGTGTTAAACAGGTGTTGCTAAGAGCCGAGGAGGAATAAAATGTGGATAAATCATTTTTAGTCTGGACGGAAGAGCGAACCATTCACACCAGCGAGGCTGATTTCCGTTCAAACTGCCGTTTGTCGGTGCTGCTTGATTATTTGCAGCAGGCGGCGGATTCGGCCGTAAATGCCTTAGGGATCAGCTGGCGTGAAATGCTGGATTCCGGCATGGGCTGGATGCTTATGACACTGGATCTGGATATTTACCATCTTCCGAAGTTTGGAGATACGGTCAAGATCAGTACCTGGAGCAAAGGAACCAAGGGTCCTATTTGGCAGCGGGATTATCGGGTAGCAGGGCATGACGGTAATGAGGCCGTAGAGGCTGCCGCAGCCCGTTCGACTTGGAGTCTGGTGGACATCCATAAACGTAAAATACTCCGTCCAACAGCGCTGCCGGTGGAGGTCCCTCCTTATACGGAGGATTCGGTTGGGGATCTGCCTGACAAAGTGAATATACCGGGTGACGTCCAACTAGAAGAAACGACCATGCTGGATATTCAATACAGCAGTGTTGATATTAATGGTCATGTCAACAACGCCCGTTATGCTGATTTTTGTTACGATACCCTCACGAGCGAGGAACTGGCGAACCTGGATTTACGTCGTTTTCACATTACATATATTAAGGAAAGAAAATTAGGAGACAAGCTGCGGATTTTACGTTCTCCCCTTACCGATGGGCGTATCTACATTCGTGGACAAGCTGTGGATGAAGAAAGTGGAGACGAGACGGTTGGATTTGAAGCGTGTTTGTATTTTTCGTAAAAAGAGGAGAAGCGCGGCGCTTAATAGGCCCTGCATACAGCCGGATTATGGGGTATTGATTACCCTTTAATTTGGTGTTTCTTTTTTTAATTTGATTGAATTTTTAGTTGATTTTTTTTTCATTAATGTTGAATATTACTATAAATTAAAAGAGCTTTTTCTATTTGAACTAAAAGTGAAAAGGAGTCTGTCTATTGGGCTACATCATGGAGCTAAGAAAATTAGTTGGTTTAAGACCGATTATTATGACCGGAGCTCTTTCACCCAAAAGCTCTCCCGAGCAATTGGCAATATCTGAGGGTTAGTTTCAACCGGTCTTCATGTTATGATAGTAAAGGTTACAGCGTTGTTACTTTTTTGTAACTACTAATCTTTACACCTAACAAGGAGATGACAGGATGAACAAGAAAATAACGAAACGTATCGCAGCCGGAGGATTTGCAGTATTAATGTCCATGGGCTTGGTCCTGCCAACCTATGCGGCGTCTTCAAACGGTGACACAACAGCTAACCATCAAACGACAACAGCCATTTATAAAGTGACTTCCTTAAAAACAACTACAATTAACTTCTCAAACTTGTCCGGTTATTTGTATAACTTTGATTGGAACGAGCTGCTCAGCGAGCTGCAAGGCGCAGGCGGACAAGCACAGCAGGAGCAGCCAACTCAACCGGTGAAGCCGGCTCAGCCAGCTAAGCCAAGTCAACCTGCGCCATCGAAACCTGACACGGCGCAGCAGCCTGCAAAGCAGCCAACAACTGAGCAGCCGGCCGCACCTAAACCTAAACCGGTCACTCCACCGGCGTCTACAACGCCAAGCAAACCGGCACAGCAGCCAGCCCAGTCCGGCTCTGGCCAGACTCAAACGCCTACACCAGCTCCGAGCAATAGCGGAAGCAATGTGAATGCTGGACAGCAGCAAGGTACGGATAACAAGTCTGATTTTGTGAAACAGGTTATTTCGCTGGTTAACCAGGAACGGGCGAAAGAGAACCTCAAACCGCTGACAGAAGACAGCGCTCTGTCCAACATGGCTTTGGTGAAGGCAAAAGATATGAGCCAGAACAATTATTTTGACCATAACTCGCCAACCTACGGTTCTCCGTTCGACATGATGAAGCAGTTCAATATCAGCTTCAGCTATGCCGGCGAGAACATTGCCAAAGGCCAGCAGACTCCACAGGAAGTCATGACGGCCTGGATGAACAGTGCAGGACACCGCGCGAACATCATGAACGCTAACTATACCGTAATCGGTGTAGGTTACTACAACGGCTGCTGGGTACAGGAATTCGTAGGCCGTTAAGTTAAGTTAAGTTTAAGGATCAGCAGATCTGAATAGGAAAAAGAACAAAACCGGCAGAGCCAAGGCTCCGCCGGTTTTTGTTATGATGATTTTTTTCAATTAGAAATTCTCAACAATCAATCATCAATCCTTAATTCATTAACGAACCTATTCTTACGGATTGCTTCGTCTTCTCACAGCACCCATAATCAGGCTGACGATCAGAATCAGCACAATAGCGCCAATCAGAGCCGGGATGAAGTAGAAATCGCCTGTTTCCGGACCCCAGTTGCCAAGCAGGAAGCTGCCCAGCCATGCTCCGATAAAACCTGCAATGATATTACCGATAATACCTCCCGGCACATCTCTGCCCACAATCAAGCCTGCCAGCCAACCGATAATACCGCCGATAATCAACGACCATAGAAATGCCATTTTCAATCACCTCTTTGAATATTTGGTTAATGTAACAGCTGCTGATGTCTACTTATTAACCTTTAGGATTTGAACGAAACAGGATAGGGATGGAAATGTTATAATACAAAGAGAGCAAAGGGGGAACATAATGAAGACATTAGTACTTGCGGAGAAACCATCCGTGGCAAAGGAAATTGCACGAGTAATGGGAAGCCGCGATAAACATAAAAGTTATTTTGAAGGACCGAAGTATGTCGTAACCTGGGCATTGGGACACTTGGTGGGACTGGCCGAACCGGAGGATTACGATCATAAATATGCTACCTGGAACCTTGAGGACCTGCCTATCCTGCCTGGAAAAATGAAGCTGAAGGTGCTCCGCGAAACCAACCATCAGTATAAAGCGGTTCAGCAGCTGATGCGCCGCAGCGACATCGGCGAATTGATCGTAGCGACCGACGCTGCCCGGGAAGGCGAGCTGCTGGCGCGCTGGATCATCGACATGGCGAAATGGAACAAGCCGTTCAAACGGCTGTGGATTTCCTCGCAGACGGACAAGGCAATTAAGGACGGTTTTGCCCAGCTGAAACCTGGCAGTCAGTTTGACCGTTTGTACCAGTCGGCCAGATGCCGGGCGGAAGCAGACTGGATGATTGGCCTGAACGTTACGCGGGCGCTCACTACGAAATTTAGCGCTCCGCTGTCGGCCGGCCGGGTTCAGACGCCTACGCTGGGCATGATCATGGCCCGGGAACAGGAAATCACCTCTTTCCGTTCGGAAGAGTATGCCCGGATCAAAGCCGAGCTTGGCGGATTTGAAGCGCTTTGGCAGGGCCGGGGCGGGGACAGCCGGATTTTTGATCAGGTTAAGGCGAAGGAGCTGCAATCGAAGCTGGAAGGCGGAAGCGGCACAATCGTTAAGGTGAAGAAAAGCGAAAAAACGGTTCCGCATCCTCAGGCCTACGACTTGACGGAGCTTCAGCGGGATGCAAACCGCCGATATGGATTCTCGGCCAAGCAGACCTCCAATGTGCTCCAGAAGCTGTACGAGCAGCACAAATTGGTCACTTACCCCCGTACGGATTCCCGTTACCTGACGTCTGATATGGTTGGGACTTTGAAGGAACGGCTGAGCAGCGTGGCCATAGGCCCGTATGCATCCATGGCGCGCCCTCTGCTGAGAGGCAACCTGACTTTGGGAAAAAGGGTGGTCGATGACAGCAAGGTAACCGATCACCATGCCATCATCCCGACGGAGCAAACGGTGCTGCTGAATACGCTCACCAGCGACGAGCGCAAGCTGTATGATCTGATTGTAAGACGGTTTATCAGCTTGTTTTATGGTCCGGCCCGTTTTGACCAGGTAGCCGTGACGGTTGACATTCAGGGAGAAACGCTGACAGCCAAAGGCATTACGATGAAAGATCAGGGCTGGAGAGCCGTCTACGAAAGTGCCGATTATGAAGAGACAGGGGAAAATGAAGACGAAAGTCCGGACGCTGAAGCCTCCTCTGATGCAGCTCTGCCGGAGCTGCACGAAGGCATGAAGGTTAAGGTAAACCGCTGCCGGCTTGAGACTGGAAGAACCCAGCCGCCCAAACGTTACACGGAAGCGGCGCTGCTGTCTCAGATGGAGAAGCATGGACTGGGAACACCGGCTACCCGCGCCGACATCATCGAGAAGCTGGTCAGCTCAGATACCATCGAGCGTAAAGGGAACGCCCTGCATCCGACCGGCAAAGGCAAACAGCTGATTGACCTGGCGCCGACAGAGCTTCGGGCCCCTGAGCTGACCGCCAAATGGGAAGCAGAGCTCGAACGGATTGCGCGGGGAAGCGGCAAGCCGGAGCCTTTTTTACAGGATATTCGTCATATGGCAGAGGAACTGGTCGGCAAGGTCAAGGGCAGCGATGCGGTATACAAACCACATAATGTCTCCAATAGCCATTGTCCGAACTGCGGTACAAGACTGTTGGAGAAGAAAACGAAACGCGGCCTGCTGCTGATCTGCCCGGCCGATGACTGCGGGTATACCCGTTCGGGTGAGAAACGGCTGTCCAATCGCCGTTGTCCTCAGTGCCATAAGAAAATGGAGCTGAAAGAAGGCAAAGCCGGCCTTTACGTTCAATGTCTGCCATGCGGAATTACCGAAACGCTCAATAAAGATACGAACCATGTCAGCAAACGTGACCAGCAGAAGCTGGTGAAGCAGTATGCCAAACAGGAGTCGATCGGCTCCAACCTCGGCGAGCTGCTGAAAGCCGCTATGGAGCAGAAGAACAAATAAGGGAAGTTGAGCGGCTGGAAGGATGCGTGAAATGAATCCTCCTGAATAATTCACCTGGAGTAACTCATCGGGACATCTCGCCGGAATAACTCGCCCTGGGATAAATCATCCCGGAATAACTCTCCCCGGAATAAATCATTATGGGAAGTGGGATGTTAACCTCAGGAGGTGAGATTCCGTGCCGCATCATAAACCGAAGAAGCTGAACAACCAGCAGAACAAATCAAGCATTACTGAAGAAGCAAGGGAGACGAAAACCAAAAAGCAGGCCGATTATCCGGCGAGTCTGAATGGGGTTCCCAAATTATAAAAGGAATCGAAGCCGCTGATCGATCGGGACAGCTTGGATACGGATTTCTTTCTGAACACGGTGCTGTCTTGGAGGCGGCGCCGTGTTTGTGTTTAATCGAGCTTTAGCGGGGGAAACCGGCCGAAGGGATTTGTTTTTAAAAATAGACGGATTTATAATAGAGGTGCAAAGGTGGATCCAAGGTCCGGTAAGGAGGCATGATTCCATGAGGGAAGCCTTGCTCGTTTGGTTTGTGTTCATTAATTTCATTGCTTATCTGGTCATGTCGGATGATAAACGAAGAGCCAGAGAGAGAAAAGAACGCATACCGGAGCGGACTCTGTTCCTGTTGGCGGTTATGGGAGGGGCGCTAGGCGTGCTCATCGCCATGTATACCAAACGCCATAAAACCCGCCATGGCAGCTTTGTGGTCGGAATTCCGCTGCTGCTGTTTCTTAATGCGGCTCTTTATACTTATTTTCTGAGATAGACAGCTTTCCAGCGGAATGCATGGCCGTTTCAAGGATGGGAAGAGTGGTTTACAGAATGTTCAAGTACATAGGAAGAGGTGGAGCGCATGTTATTCAATAAAATTTTGGTGGCTTATGACGGTTCTAAAGCTTCGAACAAGGCGCTCGATAAAGCGATTGAACTCGCGAAATTGAGCCAAACGGAATTGACGGTTATTCATGTTTATGATTTTCCACGTTTTTATGTAGCGGAAGGTTTTGCTCCGGTTCCTGCCAGTGTCAATGAAGATTTCTATGAGCTGGCGACCAGAACTTCTGATGAAGCGGAGAGACGCCTCAAGGAAGCTGGAGTATCTGGCAAAGTTGAGATGCTTCAGGGACCGGCGGCAGAAGGCATTCTGGAATACGCGAAAGACAACGACCATGACGTGATCATCCTTGGCAGCCGCGGGCTTGGCAGCATCCGGGAATTTGTGCTCGGCAGTGTCAGCCATAACGTTGTGCAGCATGCCCAAATCCCAGTGCTGGTAGTGAAATAAGAGAATAGATGAAAAGGAATGTCCGCTGGGACATTCCTTTTTTGTTTGTTCGGAGGCAGAAAAGCAAAGCTTTCTTTTAGATAACAAGCAAAATACGAACATTTAAATAAGTGTAAAAAGGAACGTTCGGGTTTAAGTTGACATGGCATGATCGGTATTGATAAACTAGAGGTAGAAGAGCACGAACGAGATTCGTGTTTATATAGCCAATAATCGTATAACGCCGGGGATAAGGCCCGGCAGTTTCTACCTGAAAACCGTAAATTTTCGGACTACGAGGGCTGATCATGGATGCAAAGACGCTTTCGTCCTGCTGGACGTCAGAGCTGTTTTTGCTTGTGCTTGCCCGCGTAGTCCGATATCGCGAAAATGTTGTATTTTCTGAGATATCGGATTTTTTTGTTGAAATAACAAGGAAAGTAGGTCGGAATATGTCAGCGCAGGTAGCTGTAATCATGGGCAGTAAGTCGGATTGGGAAACGATGAGCCATGCATGTGTGGTGCTGGAGGAACTGCGAATTCCTTACGAGAAAAAGGTCGTCTCCGCTCACCGCACGCCGGATTTGATGTTCGAGTTTGCGGAAGGCGCAGCGGAACGCGGAATTAAAGTCATTATTGCCGGAGCCGGGGGTGCGGCGCATCTGCCGGGCATGGTCGCGTCCAAGACGGTACTGCCGGTCATTGGCGTTCCGGTCAAATCAGCGGCTTTAAACGGTCTGGATTCGCTGCTGTCCATCGTTCAGATGCCTGGCGGCATTCCTGTGGCGACCGTAGCGATCGGCAAAGCCGGCGCTACCAACGCCGGTCTGCTGGCAGCTCAAATCCTCGGCGCTTTTGATCCGGCACTGAGCGAGAAGGTTCAGGCCCGGCGCGACCGGATCAAGGCGGAAGTACTCGAAAGCGGCGAAGAGCTGGAGCAGGTGAAGCTGTGAGCGGCGGACAAGGAAGCGGAGCGGACATGATGTATGGCGGACAAGCCGGTGCTCAGAAAGCGAAGGCCGGAGAAGTCGGCGCTCAGGAAGCGGTGAAGGGCGGACAAGCGGGGACGCAAGGATCCGGCTTGAATGGGCAAGGCGGCCGGGAGCCGCAGGTAGTGAAGCCCGGATCTACGGTCGGGCTTCTCGGAGGCGGACAGCTGGGCCGCATGATGGCTTTGGCGGGCACGAACCTGGGTTACCGGTTCGTGACGCTGGATCCGACGCCGGACAGCCCATGCGGACAGGTGGCGGACCAGATTGTCGCGGCCTACAGCGACAAGGAAGCGGCCCGCGAGCTGGCGCAGCGGGCGGACGTGATCACGTACGAGTTCGAGAATGTTGATTCCGAAGTCGCGGCGTTATTGGAGGAGCTGTCCTCGGTACCGCAGGGCAGCGGGCTGCTCTACACCACGCAGCACCGCCTGCGGGAGAAGCGGGCCATTGAAGCGGCAGGCGTGCAGGTGGCGCCGTACGCGGAAATCCGCAGCGAAGACGAGCTGCGGGAAGCGGTGGGCAGGCTCGGACTTCCGAGCGTGCTGAAGACGGCCACCGGAGGTTACGACGGGAAAGGGCAGTGGGTCATCCGCAGCGAAAGCGAAATCGCGGAGGCCTACGAGACGCTCAGCCGCAGCGGGGCGGAGCTGGTGCTCGAACAGTTCATCAGCTTCGAGAAAGAGCTATCGGTTATTGCGGCAAGAAGCTCGCGCGGCGAAATCAAGACTTTTCCGGCGGCGGAAAATATCCACGTCGACAATATCCTGCATATTTCCATAGTGCCGGCAAGAGTCTCGAAGGAGATTCAGGCGCAGGCGGAAGAGCTGGCCTCCAGGATCGCGGAATCGCTGGGAGCTGTCGGCCTGCTGGCTGTGGAAATGTTCCTGACGGGAGACGGCCGGCTGTACGTCAACGAGCTTGCGCCGCGTCCGCACAATTCGGGGCATTATACGATGGAAGCCTGCACGACCTCGCAGTTTGAGCAGCATGTCCGGGCGGTGTGCAATCTGCCGCTGGGCGAAGCAAACCTGCTGACGCCGGTAGTGATGGTGAACGTCCTCGGCGAACATCTGGAAGTGGTCATCGAACGGACAGCGGACGGGGCATGGCTGGAATCGGCAGCGGAAGCCGGGGAACGGGTGCATACAAACGCAGCGGACAGCAATTTTAAGGGGAAACGAACGGAACATACAGATAAAGATAAAAATACAAATACAAATACAAATACAAATACAAATACAAATACAAATATAGCTGCTGCAGATATAGTTACTACAGATATAGCTAATACAGATATAGAGACAGGGACAGACGCAGCGGATACAGAAGCAAGTACAGTGAAGCATACAATGGCAGGGGCACACGGCGTTGTGCCGAAAGTCCATTTGTACGGCAAAAGCGGTTCGGCCCCGAAACGGAAAATGGGCCACATCAACCTGTTATGCCAAGACGTCCAGCAAGGGCTGGACTGGATACAGCAAACCAAGATTTGGAGGAATCAACAACCATGATCGAACGTTACAGCAGACCCGAAATGAGAGCCGTCTGGACGGAGCAGAACAAGTTCCAGGCCTGGCTGGAAGTGGAGCTTTGCGCCTGCGAAGCTTGGGCCGAACTCGGCGTTATTCCGAAGGAAGACACGGCAGCGCTGCGCGCCAATGCCAAATTCGATATTGACCGCATTTATGAAATCGAGCAGGAAACCCGCCATGACGTGATCGCGTTTACGCGTGCCGTATCCGAAAGCCTTGGCCAGGAGCGCAAATGGGTCCATTACGGCCTGACCTCCACGGACGTCGTGGATACGGCGCTGGGTTACATCCTGAAGCAGGCCAACGAAATCCTTGAGAAGGATATCCTTAACTTCATTGAAATTTTACGGGATAAAGCGATCGCTTATAAAAATACCCCGATGATGGGCCGCACGCACGGCGTTCACGCCGAACCGACCACCTTTGGTCTCAAAATGGCCCTGTGGCACGAAGAGATGAAACGGAACCTGGAACGTTTCCGCCATGCGGCAAACAATGTACAATTCGGTAAAATCTCCGGCGCCGTCGGCACTTACGCGAACATCGACCCGTTCGTCGAAGAATTCGTATGCCGCAAGCTCGGCACTTCGCCGGCTCCAATCTCGACGCAAACGCTGCAGCGTGACCGCCACGCCGAATACTTGGCGACGCTGGCGCTGATCGCCACGTCTCTGGACAAGTTCGCCACGGAAATCCGCGCTTTGCAGAAGAGTGAATTCCGCGAGGTGGAGGAAGCTTTTGCTAAAGGTCAAAAAGGCTCCTCGGCCATGCCGCACAAACGCAACCCGATCGGCTGCGAAAACATCTCCGGCTTGTCCCGCGTCATCCGCGGCCATATGCTGACGGCTTACGAAAACGTAACGCTCTGGCATGAGCGCGATATCTCGCACTCCTCCGCCGAACGCGTCATTCTGCCGGACGCTACGATGCTGCTCAACTACATGCTGAACCGCTTCGGCAACATCGTGAAAAACCTGACCGTGTTCCCGGAGAACATGAAACGCAACATGGAGCGCACTTACGGCGTGCCGTTCTCCGGCCGCGTTATGACCAAGCTGATCGACAAAGGCTTCAGCCGGGAGCAGGCTTACGACACCGTGCAGCCGCTGGCCATGCAGGCTTGGGAAACGCAGCGCCAGTTTCGCGATATTATCGCTGGAACCCCGGCGATTACGGAAGCGCTGAGCGCTGAGGAGATCGACGACGCTTTTAATCCGGCTTGGCATTTAAAGCATGTGGAGACGATTTTTACGAGATTGGGCCTGAAGGGTTGATCTTAACGGTCTGAATAGAAATATTCCGCTTGGAGCAGGCGGATAAAGGAGAGGGCTTACTTGGCAGCAACCGCGATTTCGACGGCCGTGGATCTGATTGATCTGCCGCTGATTTACAAGGGGAAAGTCAGAGAGCTTTATGATCTTGGCGAACATTATCTCATCGTTGTGACCGACCGCATTTCGGCGTTTGACTACATTTTGGATCCGGCGGTTCCGGACAAAGGCAATGTGCTTAACCGGCTCAGCGCTTTTTGGTTTGAACGCACGAAGGGCATCATGGACAACCATGTCGTTCACACCGACGTGGATTTGCTGGGCAACGTCATCAAGGACAAGGAGCTGCTTCGCAACCGGATCATGGTCACCCGTAAAGCCGAGCGTATCGACATTGAATGCGTGGTGCGCGGGTACGTGACCGGCGGGGGCTGGCGCCAATACGAGAAAACGGGCGAGGTCAACGGCATAAAGCTGCCGGAAGGCCTGCACAAGAACAGCAAGCTGGAAGCGCCGATTTTTACGCCTGCGGCTAAGAACGATGTCGGCCACGACGAGGACATTTCTTTTGAAAAAATGACCGAACTCGTCGGCCGCGAACTCGCCGAGCAGCTTCGCGACCGCACGCTTGAGCTTTACGCCTACGTCCGCGACTACTGCGAGGAACGCGACATCCTGCTCGCCGACTGCAAGCTGGAATTCGGCCTGCTGGACGGCAAGCTGATCGTCATCGACGAAATGTTTACGCCGGACGCTTCCCGCTTCTGGGCCAAAGAAAATTATGCCCTCGACATCGACATCGATAGCATGGACAAGGAGCCGGTCCGCACCTACCTGGCGAATTCCGACTGGGATATGAACAGCGCGCCCGACCCTCTGCCCCCTCTCGTCGTCCAGGAGACTACCAACCGCTACCGCGAAATCTACCGCCGTCTGACGGGGGAAGAGCTTAGCTAGGCTGAGGCTGGGCTCTGCAAGGCTAAACAAAAAGTAGGCTGGTCAGGGCAGAAGGGATTAAGTCGTTAGAAGTCGTCAGCAGCGTTGCAAGTGATTAGAAGCCGTCACCAAGAATAGCAAAAGTATAAAGAGCCACCAGCAGGCAGCATATGATAGAGTCAGAATTTAAAGGCAGATGCAAGCAGCAGGTGGTAGAGGCATCAATGAGGCACTAGAGGACAGCCGGAAGTGATCCAAAAGTTAGCTTCGCTAAACTTTTGCCTTCTGCTGCATCACCCCTTATTTGAAAAAGTTGCACCCGGCACGCCGTAACTGGCGGAGGGGCGAATGATTCAGAAAAAGCATAGCGTCCGCCTTTGTCCTCGGATTATAACCATAAAATTATATTCATTAAGAATCCGAGGACAACAGCGGTTGTAAGAACATTCGCCCCGCAGCCCACGCATAAACAGGTGCACACGGCATCGCAACGCATCACCCAGCAAGCTTTTTAAAATAAACCCCATTCTTAGGAGGAACACAAGGACCATGTTAAAAGCAAAGGTATACGTCACCATCAAGCAAAGCGTACTCGACCCGCAGGGGGTTGCCGTGCAAGGCGCGCTGCATTCTATGGGATTCGGCGAAGTTGAAAGTGCCCGCATCGGTAAATACATGGAACTGACGCTCGACACTACGGACCGCGCGGAAGCGGAAGCCCGCGTTAAAACGATGTGCGAAAAGCTGCTGGCCAACACAGTCGTGGAAGACTATCGCTTTGAATTGGAGGGCTAACCGCCATGAAATTTGCTGTACTTGTGTTTCCGGGTTCCAATTGTGATATTGACTGCTACAAAGCCGTAGAAGAGGTGCTGGGCGAGCCGGTGGATTATGTTTGGCATACGGCGACCGACCTGTCCGCTTATGACTGCATTTTGGTGCCGGGCGGTTTCTCTTACGGCGACTACCTGCGCTGCGGCGCGATTTCCCGTTTTGCTCCGGTTATGGCGGAAGTCGCTAAAGCGGCTGAGCAGGGAAAATACGTTCTGGGCATCTGCAACGGATTCCAGATTTTGACCGAAGCCGGCCTGCTGCCGGGCACGCTGCTCCGCAACACGTCCCTGAAATTCCTTTGCCACGACGTGGTGCTGCGTGTGGAGAACAACGACAATCCTTTTACAGTGGATTACGAGCAGGGTGAAGAAATTACGATCCCGATTGCCCATGGTGAAGGCAACTACTACTGCGATGAGGCTACGCTTGAGAGCCTGAAGGCGAACAACCAGATTATTTTCACTTATGCGAGCAATCCGAACGGCTCCTTGTCCAACATTGCCGGCATTTCGAACGAACGCGGCAACGTGGTCGGCATGATGCCCCATCCGGAGCGTGCGGTGAACACGCTGCTGGGCAGCGAAGACGGAAAACGGATGTTTACATCTATTTTGAAAGCATGGAGGGATCAACATGACGCAGCAACTATCCGCTAAGGAGCCGACGGCGGAGCAAATCGCCGAGCAGCAAATTTACAAGCAAATGGGCGTTTCTGACAGCGAATATGAGCTGATCTGCGGTTTCCTCGGCCGGAAACCTAACTATACGGAAATTGGCGTGTTCAGCGTGATGTGGTCCGAACACTGTGCTTACAAAAACTCGAAACCGCTGCTCAGACGTTTCCCGGTAGACGGACCCCGCGTCCTGATGGGACCGGGCGAAGGCGCGGGCATTGTAGACATCGGCGATAACCAGGCCGTTGTGTTCAAAATCGAAAGCCACAACCATCCTTCGGCCGTTGAGCCTTTCCAAGGCGCGGCGACAGGTGTGGGCGGCATTATCCGCGATATTTTTTCCATGGGCGCCAGACCGATCGCATCGTTGAACTCCCTGCGTTTCGGCAGACTGGAAAGCGACCGCGTGAAATACCTGTTCGAGCATGTCGTTTCCGGCATCGCCGGTTACGGCAACTGCATCGGCATTCCGACGGTGGGCGGGGAAGTTGTTTTTGATGAAAGCTACGAAGGCAATCCGCTTGTTAACGCGATGTGCGTAGGGCTGATTGATCACGATAAAATCCAGCGCGGCGTCGCCAAAGGCGTGGGCAACCCAGTGTTCTACGTGGGACCTCCAACCGGCCGCGACGGCATTCACGGCGCAACGTTTGCTTCAGAGGAACTGACGGAGGAGTCCGAAGCGAAACGGACAGCCGTGCAAGTGGGCGATCCGTTTATGGAGAAGCTCGTTATGGAAGCCTGCCTGGAGCTGATCGACACGGGTATCGTGCTCGGCATTCAGGATATGGGCGCTGCGGGCCTGACGTGCTCCAGTGCGGAAATGGCAAGTAAAGCGGGCAACGGCCTGGAGCTTTATCTGGACCAGGTGCCTCAGCGCGAAGAGGGCATGACGGCTTATGAAATGATGTTGTCCGAGTCCCAGGAGCGTATGCTGTTTGTCGTAGAGCCGAAGGACGAGGCGCAGGCGAGAGAAATTTTTGACCGCTGGGGCGTCATCTGCGCCAAAGTGGGTAAAGTGACCGATGACGGGCAGCTGAAGCTGTTCCATCACGGCGAATTGGTTGGCGACATGCCGGTAACGGCGCTCGTCGACGAATGTCCGATTTACAACAAGCCTTCTACAGTGCCGGCTTACTATACAGAGAACGAAAACGTAGACACCACCCGTTATGCAGAGGTAAAAGATTTGGGTGCAGCCCTCGAGCAGGTGCTCGGGTCCCCTTCCGTATCCAGCAAAGCTTGGGTCTACGAGCAATATGATTACATGGTGCGTACCAGCACAGCGGTTCGTCCGGGTTCGGACGCAGCGGTTGTAACCGTTGGCGGAACCCGCAAAGCTTTGGCGATGACGACGGACTGCAATGGACGTTTCGTTTATCTCGACCCTGAAGTGGGCGGACGCATCGCGGTGAGCGAAGCGGCACGCAACATTGTCTGCTCCGGCGCTGAGCCGCTGGCAATCACGGACAACTTGAACTTTGGCAGCCCGGAGAAACCGGATATTTTCTGGCAGATGGAAAAAGCGGTAGACGGCATGGCGGAAGCCTGCCGTGTGCTGGAGACACCAGTAATCGGCGGCAACGTCAGCCTATACAATGAAAATGCCAAAGGCGCGATTTACCCGACTCCAGTTGTCGGCATGGTGGGTCTGGTGCACGATGTGGACCACATTACGACGCAGGGCTTCAAACAGGAAGGCGACGTCATTTTCCTACTGGGCGAAACGAAAGCGGAGCTTGGCGGCAGCGAATTCCAGGCCGTTGTGCATGGCGTAACTGAAGGCCGTCCTCCGGTGTTGGATCTGGAAACGGAGAAAAAGCTGCTCGACACTGTGCTTGCTTCTATTCAAAAAGGTTTGGTCAACTCGGCGCACGACTTGTCCGAAGGCGGACTTGCCGTGGCTTTGGCCGAGTCCTGCATCAGCGGTTCCATCGGTGCCAACATCGCCTTGGAATCTGCCGGGCTTCGTCCGGACCACCTTCTGTTCAGCGAATCGCAATCCCGCATTCTGTTGACGGCATCTGCCGATAAAGCAGAGGAGCTTGAACAATATATCGCCGGCCAAGGCGTGCCGGTGGCTGTAATCGGACGCACCCAAGGCAACAGCTTGAGCATCGAAATCAACCGCGTTTCGGCCTTGAACAAACCAGTTGAAGGTTTGAAGCAGGTCTGGGAGGAAGCCATTCCATGTCGGATGAAATAAAACAGAACCAGCTTTGGACAGGCGACTATTACAATCAGGGCACAGGCCCAAATGATATTTTCGATACGCTAAAAGAGGAATGCGGCGTCTTCGGTGTCTTCGGACATCCGGAGGCCGCCTCCTTGTCTTATTACGGGCTTCACGCTTTGCAGCACCGCGGGGAAGAAAGTGCAGGGATGTGTGTTACCGACGGTAACGAATTTCACTACCATAGAGGCATGGGACTTGTGAAAGAGGTCTTCGACAAAGACCTTCTCGCATCGCTTACCGGCAGTCTCTCCATCGGTCATGTGCGTTACTCCACCAGCGGCGACAGCCGGCTGACGAATGCACAACCACTGGTATTCAAATACCGCGACGGCGACCTGGCAGTTGCCACAAACGGCAACATCGTCAACGCGCCGAAGATCCGGCGGGAGCTGGAGGAGGGCGGGTCAATTTTTCAGACGACCAGCGATACCGAGGTCGTGGCGCATCTGATCGCCAGATCCAAGAAACCGCTTGTCGAAGCGGCCAAAGACGCGTTCCGCCAAATCGTCGGCGGGTTTGCGTTCCTGCTGCTTACCAACGACAAGCTGATCGTCGCTTCCGACCCGAACGGGCTGCGCCCGCTGTCGATGGGCCGTCTGGGCGACGCTTATCTGTTTGCTTCGGAGACCTGCGCGTTTGAAACCGTAGGCGCCGAAATCATTCGCGACATTCAGCCCGGCGAGCTGCTGGTGCTGGACGCGGACGGTCTGCATGAAGACCGTTTTGCCGAGCCGCAGCGCAAGGCGTTATGCGCGATGGAGTATATTTATTTTGCCCGTCCAGACAGCGACATGAACGGCTCCAACCTGCATTCGGCCCGCAAACGCATGGGCCAGCGCATGGCTTTGGAATCCTTCATCGACGCGGACGTCGTCACCGGCGTGCCGGACTCCAGCATTTCCGCCGCGATCGGCTACGCCGAACAAACCGGCATTTCTTACGAGCTTGGACTCATCAAAAATAAATACACCGGCCGGACCTTCATCCAGCCGAGCCAGGAGCTGCGCGAGCAGGGCGTCAAAATGAAGCTCAGCGCCGTACGCCGCGTCGTCGAAGGCAAACGGGTCGTCATGATCGACGACTCTATCGTCCGCGGCACCACCTCGCGCCGCATCGTCAACCTGCTACGCGAGGCGGGCGCCACCGAAGTGCATGTGCGCATTACGTCTCCGCCATTCAAAAATCCTTGCTTCTACGGCATCGACACGCCTGACCGCAAGGAGCTGATCGCTTCGTCCAAAACGGTCGAAGAGATCTGCAAAGAGATCAACGCCGACTCCTTGTCCTTCCTCAGCCCGGAAGGTCTCGTCGAAGCCGTTGGCGGCGGCAATGTAGCCGACTATAAAGGCGGCCTTTGCATGGCCTGCTTTGACAATGATTATCCTACGCAGACTGATTTCGGGGGCGAGGAGCAGTTTGGGTGCGGTTGCTGAGTCGAGGGAGCAAACCATTAGGGCAGAAAAGCTTAAGGCGAATCACTGCGGTGTCGGAAACTTCTTCCGATCGCTGTTGTTTTCGGATTTCCTGATTTTATCAGGAAGGTAGAAATCCGAAAACAAAGGCGAACGCTATCGCTTCTCCAGAACCCTTCCGCCCCCTCGCTTTCGCCCTTCGCATCGCATCTATTGCTGCTTACCCCCTTATCCCAACTGATGGGGGGAGAACAGGGGCGCGGTTGGCGGTTATTTAGCCAACCGGCCCTTACGGTCTTAATCTTTAAGCCGGTTACTATTTCCCGGCGTGAAATAAATGAAGGCGAGCGGGGCGATAGCGGCGAGCCTCTCCCTGCTTTCCCCATGTTGAAACAAAATCGAGCCTTGGCGAGGATGGTGGAGCAGGGGGACAGGGGAACCAGTGAAGCAAGTCGCGTGGCTTTGCTGCAAGGCTGGCCAGGGCAGCGCAGCTGCAAGGAATAGCTTAGCGCCAGAGCGACAGCAGGCGGAATTGTGGTGGAGGAACGTTAGTGTTTGCCTAAAAGCTTTCCGCAGGAAAGCTACTTCGGAAGCATAGGCCTATTACTGGATTGCATCTGCAAGGGTACCATCAAGCAATCCAGTAATAACAGCGACCGGAACCACAATCCGAATGCCGAGCGGACCGGCGCAGCCGAAGAGGCTTCGAAGCTCAAGCCAGATGATAGCAGTTCCAGCCCCAGAGGCTCCGAAGCATCACCCTCATATCCCAGAGGGCTCAAGGCCGCATCTTAATCGCCCAGTCCCGTTATTTTTTTTCAAATATTATTCCTTAGGAGAGTGTCCCAGTGTCTGAAGCCTACAAAAGCGCCGGCGTCGATATCGCGGCGGGTAATGAAGCAGTCGAACGTATGAAGAAACATGTGAAGCGGACCTTCCGTCCGGAAGTCATGACCGATTTGGGCGGCTTCGGCGGATTGTTTGGCCTGAACAAAGACAAATACGAGGAGCCGGTTCTGGTCTCCGGTACGGATGGCGTCGGCACGAAGCTGAAGCTTGCTTTTGCGATGGATAAACATGATACGATCGGCATCGACGCGGTGGCGATGTGCGTGAACGACATCGTGGTGCAGGGCGCTGAGCCGCTCTTTTTCCTGGATTATTTGGCTTGCGACAAAGTCATTCCATCCAAAATTGAAGCCATTGTGGCGGGCATTGCCGAAGGCTGCTTCCAATCGGGCTGCGCGCTCATCGGCGGCGAAACGGCGGAAATGCCGGGCATGTATGCGGAAGGCGAATATGATATTGCGGGATTTACGGTTGGTGTCGTCGACAAAAAGAAAATCATCAACGGCAGCACGATCAAACCGGGCGATACGGTAATCGGGCTTCCGTCGAGCGGCGTGCACAGCAACGGGTTTTCGCTGGTCCGCAAGCTGCTGCTCGAAGATGCGGGTTATAGCCTGCAGGATACGCTGCCTGAGCTGGACGGCGCGAAACTCGGCGACGTGCTGCTGGAGCCTACGCGTCTTTACGTCAAACCGGTGCTTTCCCTTGTCGACAAAGTGCAGGTGAAAGGCATGGCGCATATTACGGGCGGCGGATTTATCGAAAATATCCCGCGCGTGCTGCCGGACGGCGTCAATGTCGAAATCGACTACGCTTCCTGGCCGATTCTGCCGGTGTTTAAACTTTTGCAAGAGAAAGGCCAAGTGTCGAACCGCGATATGTTTACGACGTTTAACATGGGCATCGGCATGGTGATCGTGGTAGCGGAGGAAGACGCGGAAGCGGCGAAAGCGGCCTTGGCCGCAGCTGGGGAAACGCCTTATGTGATCGGCCGAGTGACTGAGGGCAGCCAGATCGTGACTTTTACGGGAGCTGAGGTGTAATGTTTCGGGTTGCGGTTTTTGCGTCCGGCCAGGGCAGCAATTTTCAGGCTTTGGCTGATGCTGCTGCGGCGGGACGGCTTGGCGGAGCGACGGTAGATCTGCTGGTGTGCGACAAACCGGAAGCGCCCGTCGTCAAACGGGCCGAAGCCGCTGGCGTGGACACCTTTGTTTTTCGTCCGAAGGAATATGACAGCCGTGAAGCTTACGAAACGGAGATTAAAGCGGAGCTTGAGAGCCGCGGTATTGATCTGATCGTGCTCGCCGGTTACATGCGGTTGATCACCCCGGTCCTGGTGGAGTCCTATTCAGGCCGGATGGTGAATATCCATCCTTCGCTGCTGCCGGCTTTTGCCGGAAAGGACGCTATTGGTCAAGCCCTCGATTATGGGGTGAAGCTTACCGGCATTACAGTGCATTTGGTCGACGGAGGCATGGATACCGGAGCGGTAGTGGCCCAGCAGGCCGTTGAAATTACGGCTGAAGACAGCCGCGAATCGTTGGAAGCGAAGATCCATGCGGCAGAAACGAAGCTTTATCCGGAAGTGGTGGCCGCTTTTGCCGAAGGGCGCGTAACGGTAGAGGGACGAAAGGTGACCCTTGTCGGACGGTGATAAGGCAAATTGGTTATTGGTATTGTCCAAGAAAATGGGAAAAACGCCCACTTTGACGAATGGGGTTTCTTGAAAGGGACAATTCGATATTTCCCGAGAAATATTTGCTAATTTTCTGGAATAGAGCGCTTGCTGTCAGGCGGCTCCAGACGCCGTCGATTGCTGAAAACAAGCCAGATTATGCAAGGGCGGGAAGCCGGAGCCCTAGACTGGCGGAGTATAGGAAGTATAGGAAGTATAGGGAGTACAGGCTTTTACAAGGGTTTAATGGGTTCAGTGAGTTCAATGAGTTCAATGGGTACATCTGTGCATCTATGCATTTGATAAATCTTGCAAAATGGCGGGCGAAGCGAATCTGTTTGCAGTTTGGTTCCGTTCCCATTAAAACTAAGGAGGTTGTTTCTTTTGAGTATCAAACGTGCGCTGGTCAGCGTGTCTGATAAAGCGGGTATTGTGGAGTTTTGCCGCGAGTTGTCCAATCTGGGCGTGGAAATCATTTCGACAGGCGGTACAAAAAATCTGCTGGCCAAAGAAGGCGTTCCAGTCATCGGCATTTCCGAGGTGACCGGGTTCCCTGAAATTTTGGACGGTCGCGTCAAGACGCTTCACCCTGCCGTTCACAGCGGTTTGCTGGCTGTGCGCGACAGCGCGGAGCATCAGGCTCAAATGAAAGAACTTGGTCTCGATTACATCGATCTGGTTGTCGTGAACCTGTATCCGTTCCAGGAAACGATCGCCAAACCGAATGTCGAATATGAAGACGCCATTGAAAATATCGACATCGGCGGGCCAACCATGCTGCGTTCCGCCGCCAAAAACCACGCTTTCGTCAGCGTTGTCGTCGATTCCGCCGATTATCCGGCCGTCCTGAACGAAATCAAAATCAAAGGCGACACTTCTTTGGAAACGCGCAAACGCCTTGCAGCCAAAGTATTTCGTCATACCGCTTCTTACGATGCGCTGATCTCCGACTATTTGTCGAATGTAACCGGCGACCCGCTGCCTGAACGTTTTACGGTGACTTACGAGAAAATCCAGGACTTGCGCTATGGGGAGAACCCGCACCAGAAAGCCGCTTTTTACAAAAAACCTCTTGCTGCAGCCGACACGTTGACCACGGCGAAGCAGCTGCACGGCAAAGAGCTTTCTTATAACAACATCAATGACGCCAACGCGGCTCTGCAAATCGTCAAAGAGTTCGAAGAACCTGCCGTTGTGGCGGTCAAACATATGAACCCTTGCGGCGTCGGCATCGGCGGCAGCGTGCTGGAAGCTTACAAAAAAGCTTACGCGGCTGATCCGACTTCGATCTTTGGCGGCATTGTGGCGGCCAACCGGATCATTGACGGGGATACAGCTTTGCTGCTCAAGGAAATTTTCCTTGAAATCATTCTGGCGCCTGGATTTACGAAGGAAGCGCTGGAGATTTTGACCCAGAAGAAAAACATCCGCCTGCTTGAAGTAGGTTCGCTGAAATCCGGTGAAAACCGCGAAAAAAGCTTCACGATTACGACCATCGACGGCGGCATGATCGTTCAAGAGAGCGACGTCCATTCGATGAGCACAGACGACCTGCAGGTCGTTACCGACCGCAAACCTACCGAAGAAGAGCTGAAGCAGCTGCTGTTCGGCTGGAAAGTAGTCAAACACGTGAAATCCAACGCGATCGTACTGGCGAATGACAGCATGACCGTCGGCGTAGGCGCAGGACAGATGAACCGCGTAGGCGCAGCGAAAATTGCCATCGAGCAAGCTGGAGATAAGGCTAAAGGCAGCGTTCTTGCTTCCGACGCGTTTTTTCCAATGGGGGACACGCTGGAGCTCGCCGCTAAAGCGGGCATTACGGCTGTTATTCAGCCCGGCGGCTCCATCAAAGACGAAGAGTCCATCAAAGTGGCTAACGAATACGGTATCGCGATGGTCTTCACCGGCGTGCGTCATTTTAAACATTAAGATATCGCGGAGTGTGGAGCGCTAATTTTGCAACAGCAGCATCACTGATCTTTGCAACAGCTAACAGCAAGGCACAAGTCCCACTGCAGCTTTTCGAAAAAAATGACTAATAAGGCCCGCCCATGCGGGCCTTATTTAAAATCACGGAACGTATGGAAGCCGTTGAACGATCGAACTTTTGCGCAATCTATCGGTTTTAAAGAATCTAACTTTGAGCAATTGAGCTTTATACATTTTCTTGAACTTTAAAGGACCATAGGAGGTTTATGTCGATGGATATTTTGGTCGTTGGCGGCGGGGGCCGCGAACATGCGATTTGCTGGGCTTTGTCGAAAAGCCCGAAAGCGGACAAGATCTACTGCGCGCCGGGCAATGCAGGCATCGGGCAAATCGCGGAGCTGGCACCGATTCAGGTAAACGAGTTTGAGCGGCTGACGGCTTTTGCCGAGGAAAAAAGGGTCGGCTTGGTAGTGATCGGGCCGGATGATCCGCTGGCGGAAGGGATCGTGGACGTTTTTGAAGCCAAAAACATTCCGGTATACGGACCGCGCAAAAACGCCGCGCATATCGAAGGCAGCAAAACCTTCATGAAGGACCTGCTCAAGAAATATAACATTCCCACGGCGGCTTACGAAAAATTTGACAATTACGAGGCCGCTTTGGCTTACCTGCGTTCCCGGCCGGTGCCGATCGTCATCAAGGCGGATGGCCTTGCGGCGGGTAAAGGGGTTACGGTTGCTTTTACACGCGAGGAAGCGGAGCAGGCGCTTGCGGATATTATGGTGGACAAGGTGTTCGGCAGCTCCGGCAGCCAGGTGGTGATCGAGGAGTTTATGGAAGGCCAGGAAATGTCGATATTGGCCTTCGTGGACGGGGAAACCGTCCGGCCGATGGCAGCCGCCCAGGACCACAAGCAGGTCTTCGACGGCGACAAAGGGCCGAATACCGGGGGGATGGGGACTTACTCCCCGCTGCCGCATATCGACAACGCCATTATTGAAGAAGCGGTTGAGACGATCATCAAACCGACCGCCAAAGCGATGGTTTCGGAAGGCCGGTCTTTCCGCGGCGTTTTGTTCGCCGGTCTGATGATTACGCCGGGCGGCGAACCGAAGACGGTCGAGTTTAACGCCCGGTTCGGCGACCCGGAAACCCAGGTCGTGCTGCCACGCCTGAAAAGCGACCTGCTCGATATTTTCCTGGCTTCGCTGAACGGTACGCTTGACCAAGTCGAAATCGAGTGGAGCGAAGAGGCGGCGGTCTGCGTCGTGCAGGCTTCGCCGGGGTATCCGGCTTCTTATCCGAAAGGCCTGGTCATTTCGGGGCTGGATACGGTCTCCGAAGCCGAGGCTTTGGTGTTCCATGCGGGTACTTCGAGGAACGAATCCGGAGAATGGCTGACAAGCGGCGGCCGCGTGCTGGGCGTCGTAGGCCGCGGCCGCGACATTGCCGCCGCCAGGGAGCAGGCTTACAAAGCTGCGGAAAAGATCCAATTCGAAGGCAAACATCAACGTTCCGACATTGCGGCTAAAGCTTTGGTTTAAGCTGTTGAAATAAATACAGAAGCCGCCGGCAGTCTGATTGATCAGACCGCCGGCGGCTGTTCATTTTTCATAGGCTTGGATTATTCCTTGGAGGTGTCTTCTTTCTCTACTGCATCTTCTTTAATTAAGGAGAGAAATAGTTCATGATAATAAACATTTTCGCCTTTGCGGCGGGAGACGTACGGCTGAATTAAAGCTTCAAAGTCCCTCATGAGCTGGGCCGCTTCCTCTTCGGTCAGGTAGACGGTGTTGTGGGTCAGCTGACCGGATGCTTTTTTGGTGCCGTCAATGCTGTCCAGAAATTTGCGTTTGTTCATCTCGTACATTTCGTTGATCAGCTTCTGTGTTTCGGACAGATAAACCTGATTTAAAGCAGGTTCAATATCCTTATGCTTTAAGCGGATTTCTCCTTGAAAGGCTTCGTAGTATTTGGCGATAATGCCGTTGATCTCACGGGTTTCCACGACCGTCAGGAGTCCGATATTCTCCATTTTCTTGACATGATAATAGACCTTGGAGGGCACTTCGCCCATGGCATCGGCAACTTCCTTGGCTGTGGAAGGCCGACCGAGCTTGTTAAAGGTATGAAATATTTTGAGCCGGTAGGGATCGGAATAAACCTTGATCTCCTCCGGTGTTTTTAATTCCAGGGACTTCCTCATCTCGCAGCACCTCATATTCGCTTTCGCCGCCCATCCAAATGCAGCGATCCCGGTTTGTCATTCTTTTCATTATATCGGAGGGGAGGGAGGAATACAAAGGAAAACAGGAGAGAGAAGGACTGCTTAGGCCCTCCCCGATTTAAACTTTCTCATCTGCTAAATCCGCCGAAACGCCTTATTAGGCAGCAGACAAAGCGCAACCACGACTATCATAATCCCCATGGCCGCATACAGCATGGGCACGGGAATGAAATCGGCGGCAAAGCCGCTTAAGGTGGCGCCAAGCGGCATGGCGCTTAAAGCAACCATACTGATTAAAGCCGAAATGCGGCCCAGAATTGCTCCGGGGGTGACCTCCATGACGTAGGAGCGGAGCGGGACGGAAGCCATGCTGACGGAGACGCCGAGCAAAGCCATCAGCAGGGCGGCGAGACCCCAAGCCAACTGACTGTGCAGCATAGGTGGGAATGAGAGCAGGGCCATGCTGCAGCCGAGCAGCAGGAAGGAGGTGAGGATCAGCGTGCTTTTTCGAAAATGGTCTCCCCACTTAGCCAAGCAAAGCCCGGATAAGATCATGCCGCAGGTTAAGCTGACGCCGAGGACGCTCAGCATGCCTGCATCCGCGTGCAGATGCTCCTTAACATATACGGTCTGGAGCACGTTGATCGGCGCCAAACCGAAGTTGACGATGCCGGCCAGCAGGATGGACGTGAAGATGAACAAATTGCCTCTTACGTAGGCGAACCCTTCTCTCAAATCGGACACATACCTCTTGATAGCGGAGCGGGCACGAGAAGGCTGACGGGTTACGGAAGAAGTGCTTCTGTTATCAGGAACAGAGGGACTAGAGGGAATTGGTTCATCAGCGGGTAAAGCTGAATGGGTTGAATGGGCCGAACGGACAAAACCGAGCAGTAAACCCGACAGCAGGAAGGTGGCGGCGTCCACCCACAAGGCACCCGTACTCCCGAAGAAGGCGATGATCCCGCCGGCGGCGGCCAGACCGATCAGCTCTGCGCTCTGCGCGACCGAGCCGGACAAGGAGTTGCCCTTAAGCAGCTGGAATTTGCCGAGGATGGAGGGAATCCAGGCATTTTCCGCCGGGGAGGTGAAAGCTTCCAGAGACGAGATCAGCAGCGTAAATAGGAACAAATGCCAGACTTCCAACTGTCCGGTCAAATAAAGCAGGCCCGTCAGGAAAACGATCGTTCCGCGACCGTAGTCGGCGGCGATGACGATGATTTTTTTCGGCCAGCGGTCCACAAAGACGCCTGTAAAGATACTTAGTACGATAGCAGGAAGGGTATTGACCGCAAACAGGGTGCCCATCAGGAGCTTGGAGCCGGTCAGCATGTAAACGATCCAGCTGTAGGCAATGGCGTCGACGGAATCGCCAAATCGGGAAATCGCCTTGGCGCAGAGGAGCAGAAGGAAATCTTTATTTTTGGACAAAGGGATTGCTTCAGTTGCCGGGGAAGCAGAGGATAAGGCCGGTGCAGCAGCCTGGGCGGCCCGCTCATTCATGTTTATACACCTCATCATTCAATTTTTATTAACGTTAAAATAATTTAAACGTTAATCATATTTTAACGATGAGATGCAAATTTGCAATCCTTTTTTTGAAATTTGGGCGGGGTGCGGGGAGAACAGCTGTCGAACCCGATCTTTTTTCCCGGAATGTACGTAGTAAGAGGTTTATCTTATAATAAGAGTTATAGGTTTTAAGAACCATAAAATGGGAAAATGGAATGGAATGCCGAGGAGGATTCGGATTGCTTAAAACGGCTGGTATTCACCATATCACGGCTTACGCGCAGGACGTTCAGTCCAGCGTTGACTTCTATGCAGGACTTCTGGGACTGCGGCTGATCAAACAAACGGTTCATTTTGAAGCCCCGGATGTTTATCATTTGTATTTCGGCAACGAATTCGGCCAGCCGGGCACGATTCTGTCTTTGTTATGCCGGGAGGATTTCCCTGCGGGCAGGCTGGGCGGAGGCCAGGTGGGCGTTATCGTATTTATGGTGCCTGCGGGCGGACTGCTGTTTTGGCGCCAAAGGTTGAAAAAGTACAAAATCGACTTCATGGAAACCCGCCGATTTGGGAGGGATTATGTCCGTTTCACCGATCTGAGCGGGATGCTGATTGATCTGGTGGAGCTTGAGGCTGGAGCCGTTCCGGCGGCTGTCCGGAGCACGGCTCAGGGTCCGATTCCAGAGGCTTATGCGATCCGCGGCATCGACGGGGTGCTGCTGTTCAGCCGCAAGCCGGATCAGACGGCGGATGTGCTGGAGCTTGTGCTTGGCCTGCTCTACAAGGGCAGTGAAGAAGGGATAGCCCGGTATGAGACCCATGGAGGACTGGGCAGCCGGATCGATTTGAGCATCGAGCCGATTCCGGCCGGGACGGCTGGCGCTGGTGTTGTGCAGCATTTAGCCTGGTGCACCAGCGATGCCAGCGAACAGATTTTGTGGCAGGAGCAGCTGAAGGAAAGCGGGCTTGATCCGACGCCGGCGATCAACATGGAGTATTACAAGACGGTGAGGTTCCGCGAGCCTGGCGGGATTCTTTTTCAGATGGCGACGGAGGTTCCCGGCTTTCAAACGGATGAAACGGCAGGCGAGCTGGGCCGGGAGCTGATGCTGCCAGACAAGCTGGAAATGCAGAGATCGTCCATTGAGCGAAGACTGCCGGAATTTCAACTGCGCGAGTTTAGCTAGGATAATAGGGATAATAAGGCCATGATCGGCAAAAGAAACTTCCCCTGCTGTCCACCCGAGGTGGTACAATAGGAGTATTAAGCAAACAAGGTGCAGCAAATCGAATATATTATCAGAAAAGCGGAGTGTGGAGACCAAGATGAAACAGACAGACAAACCGAAGACCGCCTCTTCCGCGTCTGTGGGCATGGAAGATATCGTACGGGCGCATCACGTGCTGCGCGAGGTAATCGTGCGGACCCCGCTGCAGCGGGATGCCGTCTTATCGGCGAAATACGACTGCAATGTGTATTTGAAGAGAGAGGACCTGCAAATCGTCCGTTCTTTCAAAATCCGCGGAGCCTATAATATGATCCGGAGCTTGACTCCGGAGGAGAGCGCCCGCGGCATTGTCTGCGCTAGCGCGGGGAATCACGCGCAGGGCTTCGCTTTTTCCTGCAATGCGCTTGGGATCCAGGGGAAAATCTACATGCCGGCTACGACGCCTAACCAGAAGGTGACTCAGGTGAAACGTTTTGGCGGGAAACATGTCGAGGTGATCCTGACGGGGGATACGTACGACGATGCTTACGAGGAATCGATGAAGGCCTGCCGCGAACAGGGCATGACGTTTATTCACCCGTTCGATAATGAGAAAATTGTAGCCGGCAACGGGACGATCGGCATGGAGATTATGGAGGATTTGAAGCAGCCTGCCGATTTCGTGTTCGTGACCATTGGCGGCGGCGGTTTGGTGTCCGGTGTAGGTGCTTATATGAAAATGGTTGCCCCTACCACCAAAGTGATCGGGGTTGAACCTCTTGGTGCGGCTTCGATGACGGAAGCGCTGAAGCAGGACAAGGTCGTTACGCTGGATTCGATCGACAAGTTCGTTGACGGTGCAGCGGTTAAACGGGTCGGGGATCTGAACTTTGAAATCGCCAAAACCGTGCTGGACGATGTGATCAAGGTACCGGAAGGCAAAGCCTGCACCACCATCCTGGAGCTCTACAACGAAAATGCGATCGTCGTCGAACCTGCAGGTTCGCTGCCTGTGGCAGCTCTCGACATGTACCGCGAGCAGATTAAAGGCAAGACAGTCGTCTGCGTCATTAGCGGCGGCAACAACGATATCGACCGGATGCAGGAAATGAAGGAGCGTTCGCTGATTTATGAGGGGCTGAAGCATTATTTTATGGTCAATTTCCCTCAGCGGGCGGGAGCGCTGCGCGAATTTCTTGCGGATATTTTGGGGCCGAATGATGACATTACGCGGTTTGAATATACGAAGAAAAACAACAAGGAAAACGGTCCGGCGCTTGTCGGCATCGAGCTGATGAACAAGGAAGACTATCTTCCGCTCATCCGCCGCATGGAAGCCAAGGGCATTCCGTATACGGAGCTGAACCGTGACCTGAATTTGTTTAACCTGCTGATTTAAGCGGAATAGACAGGTAAATTGATAGGTGAATAGACAGGTAAATTGGAAAGAGACGAAGAAGGACAGAACCAGCTGGGGGCAGTTGACCAGGCTGGAGCTGTTCTTTTTTTGCGTCCAAAGCTTTTTTCCAGAATAATCATCATTCACTCTTTACATGCATACATTATTAGTGTACTATTTAACTATAACACTGACACGATAATACAGAAGATGATGAAACATCATCCGGCAACGGAAGAAAGGGGCGGCGAGCAGATGAGCCTGGAATTTGATAACAACACACCGATCTATCTGCAGATCATGAATTACTTCAAGCGGCAGATCGTAAATGGAAGCCTTGCGCCCGGAGATAAAATTCCATCCGTACGGGAGCTGGCAGCCGAGCTGCAGATTAATCCGAATACCATCCAGCGGACTTTTCAGGAGCTGGAACGGGAAGAGATCGTAGAGACCCGGCGCGGACTGGGGAGATTCGTGACAAGTGAGGGATCGAAGATTATGGAGATCAAGAAAGAGATGGCCGGCGACCTGCTGGAGAAGTTTGTTCAGGGGATGAAGGAGCTGGGCTTCGCGGACAGGGACATTGTGTCCATAGTGTCAGAAGCTGTAGCGTATGAAGGTAAGGGGGAGAACCATGAACGCCATGAATCATGAGGCAGCGAATCTAAATACCCGGGCACAGCTTTCGGACGGTAAGCCCATCCTGAGTATCAGACAGGTATCCAAAAGCTACGGGAGCAAGCAGGCGTTAAACAATATCACCTTTGACATTGAGCCGGGCCACATTGTAGGGCTTCTCGGCACGAATGGCAGCGGTAAAAGCACGCTGATGAGAATCGCCGCGGGACTGGTGCAGCCAAGCGCCGGATCGGCGCAGGTATGCGGGGAGCCGATTGGCATCCGAACCAAAGGGATGGTCTCCTTCATGCCGGATGTGCCGGTGACCGAGGATTGGATGAAGGTGCAGGACGCGATCAGCTACTACCGTGATTTCTATGCTGACTTTGACAAAGCGAAGGCGTCCGAAATGCTGCAGTTCATGAAGTTAAATCCGCGCGACCGGGTAAACTCCTTGTCCAAAGGGATGCTGGAGCGGCTGCAGCTGACCCTTGCGTTGTCCCGCAGAGCGCGCCTTTATTTGCTGGATGAGCCGATCGGCGGCGTCGATCCGGTGGCCCGCGGCAAAATACTGGATGCGATTCTTGAGTTCTATGATGAAGACAGCAGCATTGTGATTACGACCCATTTGGTACGGGATATCGAGCGGATTTTTGATCAGGTGGCGTTGATCCGGAACGGGGAACTGGTGCTGATGGACGAAGTGGAGACGCTGCGGACGAAGACGGGAAAAAGCGTTGACGAATTATTTAGAGAGGTGTTTGCCGAATGATCCGTTTGCTCAAATACGATTGGAAAAGAAATGCAGTGTTCCTGCTAAGCGCTTTGGCTTTGTTTGTCATCCTTGAGATTGCGACAGAGCTGTTTATAGACAATCAGGAGGAGGCCCTGGTTCTGTCATTCATAGGATATTTCTCGGCGGCGGTCATTATTGTTGTAGTCACCATTAGATCTTATGCTCGTAATATTATCTCGGCCAGCCGGCGTATGCTGCCGGTAGGCAGCCTGCAGCATATTTTATCCCCTTTGGTGATGGGACTGCTGGGGGCTTTAATCCTCGGTTTGGTGTTTCTGTTCCACTACTCGGTAAGCGGCATGTTCAAGTCGTATCCTCCGTTTGATGCGCTGCTTGATGTCAATCCGGGCAAAATGGTGCTGATAGCTGCTGCAAGTCTTGAGGCAGCGATGTTCCAGCTGCTCATCTTCTTCCTGGCTTATACAATTGGCCGCAGCTTCCACACCAAAGGAAGAGCTGCAATTATGGTAATCTCCTTTCTAATCCTTCAGAATGGACTGGATTGGCTCGAGAGTGCTCTTAAGTTACCGCAATTCGGATGGATACAGTATGGATTGTACAACGAATCAAATTCTTCGGCTTCCGTAATCCCCGATATTTTAAATTCGTATAGCCTGGGTTCCTTGTACGGTTCGACGGTATTTGAACTGATCGTCAGCGTGATCATGATTGTGGTTATGGTCAAGCTGCTGGATAAGCGGGTGGAAACGAAATAAGAGGCCGCGATAGGGCAGAACGCTTAAAGCTGGATCGAACTTCTATAGCCAGATCGGGCTAACAGACAAAAAAGAACAAGGAGCATTTTTCCAGCGGGCTCAAACGCCCACGGAAATGCTCCTTTTGTGTTTCCACTGCGGGCTTATCCGTGGTAGTCTAAGGGACAAGAATGACGATTCGGAAGGGGAACAGGAACATGGATGAGAAAGACGCCGCCATGCTGCGTTATCTGGCAGAGGGACAAAGCCTGACCCGGACAGCAGAACGGCTGTATGTAACACAGCCCGCGCTTACCTACCGGCTCCAGCAGATGGAGCGGGAATTCGGCGTGCCGCTGATCGTCAAGCATGCCAGAGGAACGCATCTGACTCCGGAGGGAGAAGCGCTTGCCGCCCATGCGCGCAGAATGAGTGAAGAGCTGGCCCGGGTGAAGGACGAGCTGCAGGGTATGCGGGGCCGGATTAAAGGCACTCTCAGGCTGGGCGTATCCAGTTATTTTGGACTGTATATGCTGCCGCCGCTGCTGAAGAAATTCCGGGATTTGTATCCCGAGGTGCAGTTTGATGTGACGTGCGCGCTCAGCTCGGAAGTGATGGAGCTGCTCCACGGACGCGAGATTCATCTTGGCATTGTGCGCGGGGATTATCCTTGGCCGGAGGGACGGCGTCTTCTGCATGACGAGCCGATTTGTCTGATCGCTGAACAACAGCTTGACCTTGCAGGCCTTCCTGCTTTGCCGCTGATCCAATATTCCGACCCGAGGGGCGGAGCCGCGCGGCAGACGCCTTCCTCTTTCGTGCAGGACATTCAGGCCTGGTGGAGAGAACGTTACGACGAGCCGCCGCATGTGGTGATGAAGGTGGATGCCTATGAGACCTGCCGGGAAATGGTCAAGCATGGATTGGGTTATTCGTTTGTTCCCCGCGTGTTTGTGCCCCGGGGAAGCGGGCTGTACACGCATGAGCTTGCGCGTCTGGACGGAACGCCGCTGAGGCGGAGTACGTGGATGCTGTACCGTGAACCGTCCTTGGAGCTTGCAACGGTCAGCCGGTTTATTGCTTTTATGCAGGAGGAGCACGGTGAAGGCGGCCATGCCTTTGAAGCGGCCAGAGGGGACTGACTGATCTGTGGAGGCGGATCAAGGGACTGATCTGGAGTTGAACTAGGAGACTGATCTAGTTTAGGAGCCTGGTCAAAGAGACGTAAAACTCAGGTGTTTTGACGGCTGTGTGATAAAAGCTAAAGCGGGCTTGTTTTTTGTCAGGTGCCTTTCCAGGGGGAGGGCGCTTTTTTGTTTTCCTAGGATTTGCAGCTTACATAAAATATTTTTAAGTTTGATACGAAAAAATATTAATTTTACTTATCCATCTAAAGAACTTAATATAATTCATAAAAATGAATAAATATACGGACGGATAATCAAGCGGAAAACAAGAAGTCAAAAACAAAGAGGGATAACCAAGCATAGAAATAGCTTGTCCCATCGAGAACAAAGGAAGGTTAACAGCATGCCGAACAAGGTGCCGAACAAGGAACAGAAGCAGAAAATTGAACAAGCCGTACATGCAATCGATGAACAGCTGCGCGCGATCGCCAAGGAAATCCATGCCGATCCGGAGCTCAGCTTTCATGAATACCGGGCCCAGCGCAGGCTGACTGCACCGCTTGAGGAGGCGGGATTTGTCATAGAAACCGGACTGGCCGGATTGGAAACGTCGTTCCGGGCCAGCTGGAGCGGCAGCGGGGCAGAAGGCGCGTCAGACGTGGAAGGCGAGAGCGGCGGGAAAGGCGCGGCAGGCGGACCAACGATCGCCCTGCTGGCGGAATATGACGCGCTGCCGGGTGTAGGCCATGCCTGCGGGCATAACCTGATCGGCACCTCCGCCATAGGTGCGGCGCTGGCTCTGAAAGCAGCGTGTCCGGATTTGCCCGGACGGATCGTCGTGCTCGGCACGCCTGCCGAAGAAGAAGGCGGAGGCAAGATCATCATGAGCGAAGCGGGCATCTTTGATGACGTGGACGCGGTCATGATGTGCCATCCGCAGGAGAAAACGATGGTGCTGCGCGGCGGACTCGCCTGCGTGGACGCTACGTTTACGTTCCATGGCAAGCAGGCGCATGCCTCGTCGTCGCCGGAACGCGGGATCAGCGCGCTGGACGCTATGATCAACGCTTTTGTGGCGATCAACTCGATCCGCCAGTTCGTGAAGGATGACGTTCGTATCCACGGCATCATTACCAAAGGCGGGGATGCGCCGAACGTCGTGCCGGAGCTGTGCGAGGCGGTGTTCATCCTGCGGGCGGCTACGGTTGACGGTCTGAAGACGGTGCGCGAGAAGGTCTACCGCGCCGTGCGGAGCGCGGCTGAAGGCGTGGGCGCCGAGGTCGAAATCGCCGAAGGGCTGATTTACGCGGAGCGCAACAACAACAAAGCGCTGGCCGGATTGTTCCGCGGCAACCTGGAGGCGATGGGTCTTGAAGTCAGCGATCCGCCGCAGAGCGGAGGCGTGGGCTCTTCGGATATCGGCAATGTCAGCCGGGTAACGGCTGCTATTCACCCGTATATCCGCCTTGGGGATGCGGGAACGCATACCCCGGAATTTGCGGCGCTGGCCGGCGGAGAAGCCGGCATGCTTTATTTGAACCAGGCGGCTCGGGCGCTTGCCCTTACTGCCTATGATCTGATTGCCGATCCGCAGGCGCTGCAGCGGGTGCGGGAAGAGTTTGAAGCCTGGAAGCTGGAAGGAGAGCAAACCTGATGAATGTAGAAACCCAAACCTCAAACGTAAAGCCGCGCAAGCGGTTCAAGATGCCTCATACCTTCGTTATTCTCGTAGTATTAGTGCTTGTCGGCGCGGCGCTTACTTATCTGATTCCTGCCGGTGAATTTGACCGTGCCGAAGATCCGGTGACAGGGGACACCCTGGTGGTTCCTGGTTCTTATCACCACGTAGAGAACAACCCGGTGAGCCTGTTCGGCATTCCGAAAGCGATTGTGCACGGGATGGTGGATTCGGCGGATGTCGTCTTTTTCATCCTGATTATCGGCGGAGCGTTCCAGGTGATCACAGCCACAGGGACGATTGAGGCGGTGACGGGACGGGTGGCCCGCAAGTTTGCCGACAAAGGCAGATGGGTCATACCGATCTTCATTACGCTGTTTTCGGTCGGCGGTTTTACGATGGGCATGTCCACCGAGGTTATGGTCTTCGTGCCGATCGGCATCGCGATTGCCCGGGCGCTCGGCTTCGATGCGCTGACAGGAACGGCCATGATCACGCTTGGTGCAGCCTGCGGATTCACTGCAGGGGTTCTGAACCCTTTTAACGTCGGGCTTGCCCAAGCGATCGCCGAGATTCCGATCTTCTCCGGCGCCGGCCTGCGGATCGTCCTGCTTGTCTGCCTGATTGTGGTGACCAGCTTGTATCTGGTGCGTTATGCCGGCCGTGTTCGGAAAGACGCTTCGCAAAGTCTGGTTTACGATATGGAAAAAGAAGCGGCAGGCGAACCGATTGATTTCTCAAGTCTGCCTGCCATGAAGCTTAAGCATTATTTGACGATCTTGACCGTTATCGCCGGTTTTGCCATTCTGATCTGGGGCGTATCCAAGCTTGGCTGGTGGATGGAAGAGCTGGCGGCCCTGTTCCTGACGATGGGCGTTATATCCGGATTCTGTGCCGGCTTTGGACCGAGCCGGATTGCATCCGAGTTTGTTAAAGGGGCAAGCGCCATCACGTACGGAGCGCTTATTATCGGCCTGGCCCGCGGCATTATGGTTACGCTGGATCAAGGCAACGTGATTGATACGGTGGTTTACGGGCTGTCCACGCTGGTCGGCTGGCTGCCGGGTTCAGTACAGGTGCTTGGCATGTATCTGTTCCAGAACGTAATGAATGTCTTTATTACGTCCGGCTCCGGCATGGCGGTCACCACGATGCCCATTATGGTGCCGCTGTCCGACCTGCTGGGCATCAGCCGTCAGACTACGGTGCTTGCTTACCAGCTGGGGGATGGCATCTCCAACATGATCCTGCCGACCTCGTCCGCGCTGATGGGCAGTCTCGCTGTATCCGGCATCCCTTACCAGAAGTGGGTCCGCTTCTTCTGGCCGATCATGGTCATGTGGCTGATCATCGGCGCTGTCTTCGTGCTTGTGGCCCGGGCGATGAACTATTCCTAATCTCAAACTAAGCCTATGAAACCTTAACGTTATTAAAAAAACAAGCAAAAAAGCAAATAAAAAGCCCTCTCCGGACCTTCCCGTCTTCCCCGAAACCTGATTAAGTCAGGCGAAGGGGAGGAGACAAGGGAAGAAGAGAGGGCTTTTCTTTTTTGGCAAACTGGCGGACTTAATACTTAACAATATGAAGACTGCATCTTCATCCTCTGCGCGGCCGGCGCAGGAAATAAAACTGCCCGACAAAACCAACCGCAAAAATAATCAGGCTTGTCCAGGGACTGACGGTAAACGAAGGCAGCATCTGCCGGAGCATGATATAAAACGCGATAATAACGACCGCTGCGCCTATAGACAGCACGAAAGTCTTGATATCAGCCTTGAGCGTCCGTTGTCCGCCAGGGTTCTTCTCTTTATCCGGCGAGCCGAGGAAACGGGTGATCATTACGACCAGCAGAATCGAACCCGCCGCAATCAGCAGAAGAGACGTCGTATTGATTGTCATTTCCCCTTGTCCGCCCTTCGACCACTTGCTAAAGAAACCTAACACCATATAGATGAAAAATACCCACGTTAAAGCGAGCCAGGGGATCATCGTGTAATATTTGACTTTATCTTTCGTCGTGCGCGGCCTGCGCATCTCCAGATCGGATAAAAGCTCCGCAGCGTAGACTTCAGGGTTATAGCCATAGGGTTCGAGAAAAGATTGTCCCAGCTTCTGATGCTTCAGCATCTGGCGGGCCGTATCCAGCAAGGCCTCCCGGGCTGCAGGCCCGTTGAATTCGCTCTCCTTGATGCGGCGGTCAACCTCGGCCAGAAACAGCCGGTTCGCTTCCGTCAGCTGTCCGCTGATCCGCTCGATTTCCTGTTCGGTTTTCTGCATGTTCATGAAAATTCTGATTCTCCTTCTGCCGCGGGCAGGCGGCCTCTTGCAAGTTTGGAATTTGTAACACCTATTGCCAATGTAGGGCCGGCAGAGCTTTGTCTTCCGCATCGGCGGAAGCAGCCCTCAATGCCCCGAGTATACTGTACGGGCCTGTCTGCCGCAAGAGCTGTGGGGGGATAATGAAGCGCTGCGCCCAAAATCCGGAGACTTTTGGACATTTGGTGACAAGAGAATAATTCAAGTTCATTCGCCCAACAATAGCCATGAAGCAGAGGCCGTGCCTGGAACAAATTCCAGTAACCAGGTGCGGCTGTCCAGCAGCAAATAGGAGGAGTGGGATAATGGAACGTTCAGGTGAAGAAATGACGCGGGCGATGCTCTTGAACAGCCAATCCCGCGGATCACTGGAGGAAGTGGCCGGAGAAGATGATCCGGTTGAATGGACAAGCCTGACTGGCGTAAATGCGGCCGACACGGGGGAAGAGGAGCCGTTTTATGCCCAGTGGGAAGGCCGGGATCTGACCCGGCAGATGTATCTTCAGTCTTACGACTAAAGATAAAGGAATGCCCTTGTTCGAGCAGAGGGCGGAAACTTGTATCGGTGAGTTCATTAAAGAACCGGCAGCCTTCGGGCCACCGGTTCTTATTTTGTTTACAGCTCTATAGGGAAATGGGATTTCCGGTATTGCTCAACATCCGAAGTCAGCTTGCCGTTGTTTGCTTTCACGACTTTCATGAAGGCGGCCAGCTCTGTCAGATAAGCACTGCTTGCCGGGTCCCGGTAGGTCAGCACAGCCTGATAGCCTTTGGAAGCATTCGGCTGGATCATTTTATGATCATAATCGAATAGCGGCGTATTAGACAGCCCGTAAAAGGTGTACAGCTTATAAAGGTTAAACAGACTGCGGATCTGCTGAGTCCGGTTGGAGGAAGGATAGCTCTGGATAAACTGCTCCTGCGCCACCGCACGCGCGGTGATCTGCTGATAGCCGATCGTGAGCGCGCCATCGCTGGCCGGAACCTGCCGGGATTCCTCCGCCATAATATCGATATAGGCCTGAATATCACGATTTACATACGGTCGGTAAACCTTGTAGGACTCATAATCTATAACCGGGTAAAAAGAACCCTCCGCTGTCCCCAGCTTATACCCGGCTGCTTCCGTTTCCTTCAGCAGGCTGCGCAGGGAAGAGCTGGTTGTGCGGGCGGCCAGAGAGGACAATGTATCGCCTCTCTTATAAAGCTTGACGATTTGGAGCTGAACCTTTGCGGCGGACAACTTATTCGTGTAACTTGGCAGCAGCCGTTTCTGCGCATTCTCGAGATGCAAAGTCATGAGTGTAGCCTCATAGGCATTCACTTCCGGAAGATGCTGCTTCAAATACGATACGGCCTGTACGAGCTGATCTTTGGCCAGCAGAGCCTCGTAACGGCCGTAGGTTTGGCTGTTAGCCGTTGACTGAGCTGAAGCGGACAAAGCGGCTGCCTCCTTAGGCAAAGCCGTAGCGGCCGTAGCTGTCCCATTATCGGCCGGTCCGGCTGCTCCACTTAGCGGGGCAGCGGCCAGACTGGCAGCCAGCAGGCAGACTGCCGGGAATGTGGACCTAATGGACTTGGTTATCATGTCATCAACCTCCAGTTTGGGTGCTTCCCTTTCTTACCCTTTAGACGATAATTGGAAAGGGAAGGTTGCGTTGACAAAGAGACTGGCGGAATGATATTATTAATTACAATTAAACAAATCGGAATTATAAGTTTTGGAGCTTTGAAGCTTGTTCCGTCCAAAATTTTTGGTTTGAGCTTGAAGGGGGAAACCGCATGGAGCGGCAGATTACGATAAAATACGGCAAGGAAACGATAGCCGCAAGCTTGCATTATCCAGCGGAAACGCCTTTGAAGGAGGGGCGCTGTAAAAACCGCGTACCTCTTGTGCTGATCTGCCACGGTTTTGTAGGCAGCCGGATCGGCGTGGACCGCCTGTTCGTTACGACGGCCAGAGAACTTGCGGACGCCGGTTATCTGGTCATCCGCTTCGATTATTTGGGCTGCGGGGAGAGTACGGGCAGCTACGGTCGGGAAGGCCTGGCTTCGATGGTGGCTCAAACGAAGGCGGTGCTGGATTACGGAATAAGCTGCAGCGATGTGGACCCGACGCAGGTGACCTTGATCGGACACAGCCTGGGCGGGGCAGCAGCGGTAGTAACGGCAGCGGCAGACCGGAGGGTGAAGAATCTGGTGCTCTGGTCGAGCGTCGGGTATCCGTTCAGCGATATTGTGAAGATTACAGGCCGTCAGCTGTATGACGATGCCGTGAAATTCGGGCATTCGGATTATCTCGGCTATGAGCTGACGCCAGTCTTTTTCGAGTCGCTGGCCGCTTATCAGCCGTTCCAGGAAGTGAGCAAATTCCAGGGCAATGTGCTGGTCGTTCACGGCACTTCCGATGATGTGATTCCGGTCGATTATGCGTTTCTGTACCAGAAGGTCCTTTGGACCCGCCATGAGGGACGCTGCGACAAGGAGATTATTTTTCAGGCCAATCATACGTATTCGAGCGGCGAGCACCGCGCCCAGCTGATCAAGACGACGAAAGAGTGGCTGGACGGACAGGAAACCCTGCAGACGCAGTGGCAGAACTGGATGATTTAATAGTATAGGGCGTCCCAGACGGGGCGCTTTTTTCGTTGCTGGTAATCAAGAGCCTTTATTGGTAGAAGGTTGCGAGTGGTAAAATAGACGGGGAAGCGATAGAATAAATATATATACACTATCAAGGGATAAGGAGGTGGCCCGGATGACGATGCCATCCTTATTTATCGCACACGGTTCTCCGATGCTGGCACTAGAAGACAGCGCATACACCGCTTATTTGCAGCGGCTGGGCCGTCGCCTGCCCGTCCCTAAGGCCATTGCCATTTTCTCGGCCCACTGGGATGATCCGCAGCAGCTGCTGACGGACGCTGACCGTTATGAAGCGATTCATGATTTTTACGGGTATCCTGAGGAGTTGTATCAAATTCGTTATTCGATTCCCGGCGACCGGAAGATTGCTTATGAAGTGCAGAACTTGTTTCAGCAAAGCAATCTGAAGTTCAAGACGGTGCCGGACCGCGGGCTGGATCATGGGGCCTGGGTCGTTCTAAGGCGGCTGTATCCGGATGCCGAAATCCCGGCGCTGGAGCTGTCGATCGATTCCAAACGTTCACCCATGGAGCAGTACGAAATCGGAAAAATGCTGGCCGCCCTTCGGGACAAAGGCGTGCTGATTATCGGCAGCGGAGCGCTGGTGCATAACCTTCGCTTATCCGGCGATAATGGCCCTGTGCCGCAGGTCGAAGCCTTCGATCAGTGGGTCAGCGACAAAATCAGTCAGTGGAACCTGTCCGAGCTGTTCCGTTTCGACAAGCTGGCGCCCAATGTGCGGGACGCGGTGCCTTCGTACGCCGCCGAGCATTTCTGCCCGCTGTTCTACGCTATGGGAGCGGCAGACAATGAACGGACGGCCAAACGGCTGTTCCAGGACCGCAGACCGGGAGCGCTGAACCTGGATGTCTGGCAGTTCGGGGGAACCGATCTCGGCGAGATCTAAGGAAGTCTGGTGAGATCGGCAAGGCTGACGTAAATTTTAAGGCAGATTCAAACATCAGGACAAACTATAAAACAGGCCGTATCCTAAGGGATGCGGCTTTTTTGATGTCGGGCATGGGCATAGGGATAGACATAAGAGCGTTTTTCGCTGAGCCCGGGACCCCATGCAGAAGGGAGTGAGGCAGGAGCAGCTGCGGCAGGGAGTGTGCGGCTTGGCTTGGGAATTGAGTGTGCAGGAGCAGAGGGCCGGGCTGCCGGTTCCAGTTGAGGGGAAGCAGGGAAGGTAAACCAGGATGAAACGCTTCGGTTTCCTATTAAACGGTTCCGGTACCGCCGTATTCCGCTATAATGGAACAATGACCCATTCAGGATCGAAGGAGGAAGTTCTATTGCCGAATCAGAATTGGAGAAAATGGTCCGCTGCCGCGGCGGTGTTCACAGCCGCGGCCTCGCTGCTGCTGTCCGCCTGCAGCTCGAAGCAGGCGGACGAGCCCGTGCCGTCGCAGCCGCCTGCGACGGAGTCACCGGCGCCGGACCTGGCGCCGTCCCCTTCGGCTTCCGCGCCAACGGGAGCCTATACGTCACCGCTGACCGGCCTTACGGCCGAAGAAGCGGTCAACAACCGGCCGGTCGCGGTGATGATCAACAACGCGCCGGCGGCCCGTCCGCAGTCTGGTCTGCAGGATGCGGACGTGGTGTACGAGGTGCTGGCCGAAGGCGGGATTACGCGCCTTGTGGCGATTTTTCAAAGCGCGGAAAGCGGCGGAGCGGCCAAGCTGGGGCCGGTGCGCAGCATCCGGCCTTACCTGATCGAGCTGGGCGAAAGCTACCACGGCGTGCTGGTGCACGCGGGCGGGAGCCCGGACGCCTATTCGATTCTGCAGTCCCAGCATAAAGAGGAGCTGGACGAAATCGGCAAAGCGGGCGCCTACTTCTGGCGGGACTCCGCCCGCAAAGCTCCGCACAATCTCTATACAAGTCTGGAGAAGCTGCGCGAAGGCGTGGACAAGTCCGGTTTCAAGGCGACTGACGACGCCGTTCCGGCCTATAGCTTTAGACAGGCGGATGAGCCGCTCACCGTAGGCGAAGCCGCGGCCGGTGTGCAGGTGAAATTTTTGCAGGAGAGCTATAAGGTGTCTTACCGTTACGATGCCGGGACGCAGCTTTATACGAGGTATATCGGCGACAAGGTGCATGCGGACAAGGAAACCGGCGAACCGCTGACGATGAGCAATGTCATCGTAATGGGGGCTGACCACAAGGTGCTGGATGATGTCGGGCGGCTGAGCGTGGATCTGGCCGCGGGCGGCAAAGCGCTGCTGCTCCAGCGGGGCAGGGTCATAACAGGGCAGTGGGTCCACAACCAAAACGATGTGATCCGGTTCGTAAAGGATGGCACCGAGGTACCGCTGTACCCGGGAAAAACGTACTTCAATATCGTGCCGAACAGTCCCGATTTCGACAGTCATATTCAAATTCTGGAAGGCCTGTGATGCATGGAAAGTCCTCTTTTTACTAATATTAGGGATAGCAGGTACTAGATGGGGTAATGTTAATTAAATATTGTCTGAAAGTTTTTAATAATGCGTTTACATAACCTTTACAATACGTCTTTCAGGTTGGTAAGATAACAAGGGTTGTCATCAATAGAGCTATTTCATCAAATTATTTGAAAAAGGGGATATCCAGGTGAGAGTCAAGAAGAAGGATATTTTTTTCCAGACACTCGAAAATATGGCGGATACAATTGTACAAGCCGCTGACTATTTTACGGCAAACGTTTCGGATTTCGACAATATTTCCGATTTTGCCAAAGCTATGAAAGAGTTTGAGAAGAAGTGCGACGAGTTTGTGCATACGACCATTAAAGAATTGAACAAAACGTTTATTACGCCTATTGAACGCGATGACATTATGGGTCTGGTCACAACCATGGACGACGTCATTGACGGACTCGAAGCCACAGTATCCCGTTTCTATATGTATCATTTGGGCAATCCGGATAAATATATCGTGCAGTTCGGTGAAATTCTGCGCAATTCCGCTTATGAAATCCAGAAGGCCGTACACCTGCTCTCTTCGAAAAAGCTGCTGGCGATCCGTGAACACACGATCCGCCTGAACGATCTGGAGAACCAGGGCGACGAGCTTCTTCGCATCTGCATCAACGAGCTGTTCCAATCGGTGACCGATCCGATCGAGCTGATCAAGAAAAAAGAAATCTACGAGCGTCTTGAGACGACGACGGATGCCTGCGAGCACGTAGCTAACATGCTGGAATCCATTATCATGCGCAATTCGTAAGGGGCGTTGACAAACACATGGATACAACTTTGCTCGTATTAGGCGTCGTCATCATCCTTGCGCTTGCCTTTGACTTTATCAACGGGTTCCATGATACGGCGAACTCGATCGCCACTTCCGTTTCGACCCGGGCATTGACGCCGCGCAGAGCGATTCTGCTGGCCGCTTCGATGAACTTCCTGGGCGCGATCCTGTTTACAGGGGTAGCGAAGACAATCGGGGGCAAAATCGCCGACCCGACCACGATGGACAACGGTCTTGAAGTCATAATAGCCACGCTGCTGGCAGCGATTATCTGGAACCTGGTGACCTGGTTCTTCGGCATTCCATCGTCCTCCTCCCATGCGCTGATCGGTGCGCTGGTGGGCGCCGTGTTTGTCGGAGCCGGTTCGGACCAAGTGAAATGGTCCGGCTTTGGCGAGATTCTGGAAGGCTTGCTGCTGTCGCCGATTATCGCTTTTATTGTCGGTTATATCGTCATGACGATACTTAAATACATTTTCGCCAAAAGAAGTCCTCATAGCGTGAACAAAGGCTTCCGCACGCTGCAAATTCTGACGGCTGCGCTGCAGTCCTTCACGCATGGCACTAACGATGCCCAGAAGGCGATGGGGATCATTACCTTCGCATTGGTGACATCCGGCGAGCTTTCCGATTTAACCGTCCCTCTGTGGGTTAAGATCTCGGCAGCCTTGGCTATGGCGCTCGGCACCTCGGTTGGCGGCTGGAAAATCATCAAAACGATGGGCACCAAAATCTTCAAAATCGAGCCGATCAACGGCTTCGCGGCCGACATTTCGGCGGCCTCCGTCATTTTCTCGGCTACGCTGCTGCACCTGCCGGTCAGCACCACACATGCGATTACCCCGGCGATCCTGGGCGTAGGCGCTGCGAAACGCTTCTCCGCTGTGCGCTGGTCACTTGCCGGACGAATCGTGATCACCTGGTTCATTACCATTCCGATTTCCGCCGTTTTGGCTGGTTTGATCTACAAGCTGCTGTTCGGCTGGTCTTGATCGGACGTTTAAACCGTTTAACTTATCGTTTACCTTATAAAAGATTACTTCATTAGCTGATGAGAAGTTCTCCCCAATCGATTCGATAGCGGAGAGCTTTTTTTGTTTGTGGAGGGGACAAGATCAGATTCTTAAACCACTGTATTGCTAATCTCCTTCAGGAATCCGTTCCGTGACGCCGTATTGATTTGCTCGTAAATGGTTTCTGCAGCAGAAGGACTGAAAATGTACCATTGATCTTCCGTTACGTCGTAAAGCAAGTCTTTCTCAAATCCGGCTAATTCTTCAGCAGGGAATGCTCCAACCAGATCATAGATGTCATAGCGCTTGATGCTGTTGCCTTGTTTGTCCAGGAAATCATATTGCCCCAATTTATAATAAGAGCCGGGCACATCAATGTTTGGCATCCAGGAATAGTTAGCAGGGGCGTCAACCTTGGCGCCTTTATTTTGTTCTAACAGATCATAAATCGTTTGGTTATAAGCGTTGCCGCTAATTTGCGAGATCACGCCGCCCATGGTCATATGGTATTCGTACTGCAAAGCTTTCACCGGGGTTTGGCCGATGACAAGGGGCGTAGTGCTGATTGTGATTGTGGACGATCCGCCGCTGCTGTAGCCGACCTTGCAGCCGAACGTTTCGGCAAGGAAGCGCAGCGGAACCATGACGCGGTTCTTTTGGATATACGGTTTGGCGTCAAGCTGAACCGTTTTGCCATTTTTTACGGCGGAAGTGCTGCCGGGTTTCAGCGTGACCTTTAGGTCTCCTTTAGTAAAAGTAACCTGCGAATTGGACCAGTTTACCTTGGCGCCCAAATTCTCGCTGATCACACGCAGCGGCACCAACGTCCGGTTGTGGCTGAGCACGGGTTTCACGTCGGACTGAACAGCTGCTCCGTCAATTTGGATGGATAGAGCGGCAGAGGCTGCATGGGCAGGGGAAGCAGTAGGGAGCAGCGTGCTGGCTGCCAGGGTCAGCGCTCCTGTAAGCAGGATGGCCGGGAGTATTTTTCTCATTTGCATCTATAATCGCTCCTTTGGTAAAGTTATCGACTTGCAATTCCGTTACCCTAATAGACGTATGGAACTTGCATTTTGTTTTGATTCTCTTACATTTAAAGGGTTTATTTCCATCAAAGGCTGCACTATTAAAATCCTTCATCACTCAAAATAGCCCAATGGTTTGAAGGAAGGAGGGGCTTTTACGCAAAATTCAGATGCATATTTTTCCTCCCATGACAAATACTACGGTCAAAAGGGAGCTGATGGGTATGTGTCAACGTTTCTCGATGGCGGCAGATCTGCCGGAGGTTCAGCAGCATTTTCAGATTGATCGGGTGATGGTTTACTATAAGAACCGCTATAACATTAGTCCGACCCAACCTACGTCGGTGGTGCTGCAGCAGAACGGGGAGCGGATTCTGGACGAATTCCGCTGGGGATTTATGCCCTATTGGGGCAAAGATGCGGTTAACGCCGATCTCCGCAATGTGCACGGCAATCCGAGCTACCGCAAAATCGTGGACCAGCAGCGGTGCGTCATTCCGTGCAACGGTTTGTATTACTGGCGGCAGGAAGGCAAAAAGAGTTACCCGGTCCGGGTAGTCATGAAGGACCAAAGCATGTTCGGCGTAGCCGGTCTGTATGAAATTTGGCGGGATACGCGCGGGGAGCCGCTCCGCACCTGCACGCTGGTCATGACGGAAGCCAATCTGCTGATTGGAGAGTTCGAAAGCCGGATGCCGGCTATTTTGAGCCAGGAGGATATCGCCCGCTGGCTTGATGAGGATACCAATGATCTGGATGCCCTGCATCCGATCCTGCGGCCTCATGCGGCGGAAGAGATGAATGTTTACGCAGTGACGCCAAGGGTTGGCGGTAATCAGCATGATGACGAGGAATGTATCCGGGAGATGGATCTGCAGCAGGCTTGGGTGAAGCCTTAAATTCAAGGGCTGGATGCAGCAGGGCGGCAGGAAGATTGAGGGCAAGCTGATAAGGCTGCTGGATCTGTAAGGTATCTTAAGGTGCGGAAGTGGGTTGCCGTTAAGGCGGTTAAGCAGAGTGAAACGGGACAAAGCAGGCGGTGCTGGAGACTTGAGAAGTCTTTGGCACCGTTTTTTTTGTTGGCGGGAGAGTGGAGTCTGGCGTGTTTCATGGTCCAGAGGTTAGTTGAGCATCCTTGTCCTTATTGGTTTGTTCATTGCGTTCTTGATTACAAATTTCTACCTTGACCTTGCAATTACAATTGTTGTTTTGGTCGGTCTTTTTGTTCTGCAGGGGATTAGTGACAAAACTCAAGGAGCAATTGAACAAGGTTAGTTAATTTCAGGCGTATCGGCTAAAATAAAGCTGAACGGGCTGCAAACAGCCGCACGGCGGCATGCCCAAACGTTCTTGAAATGAAATGAGGAATGAGCATTCGATGATTCGCACTTTATCTATTTTACCTAATAATGAGATTGTAGAAGGCAGCGGCCTGGATGGGCTTGATCTGGAGGCCTCCGAGTGGGTTTGGGTCGATTTCGGCCAGCCGACGGAGGAGGAGTGTAAGCTGCTGGACAGCTATTTTCACTTTCACCCGCTGGCGATTGAGGACTGCGTGCTGCACAATTTGCAGCGGCCAAAGCTGGATGTTTATGAGGATGTGAGGTTTTACGTGCTGCACGCGATCGATCCGGAGAGCCTGAAGGCAAGGGAAGTGAATCTGTTTGTGGGCGAGAGGCTGATCGTTTCCTTCCATAAACACAAGCTTGAGGAGGTAGAGCAGGCCTGGGAGCAGATGATCGGCTGGATCAGGGGAGGACGGGATCTGCGTCAGGGCCCGATGGCGGCCGCTTATGCGGTGATCGACGATCTGGTGGACTCGTATTTTCCAAGTCTGTATTCGATAGAAGACGAGCTTGCGGACATTGAATCACTGGGGGAAAAAGAGTCGGTCGAGCAGCTGATGAACCAGGTGTTCGACCTGAGGGGGCGGCTGCTAAAGCTGCGCCGTTCGGTAGTGCCGATGCGTGATCTGCTGTACCGGATCATCAACTCCCAGCATCTGCAGGAACAGGGGATGCACCGGGCTTATTTTGCAGATATTTATGATCACCTGCTCAAGCTGTCTGATATGATCGAAGCGGACCGTGAGATGACGGCCGATCTACGCGACTCCTACATCTCGCTGAACTCGAACCGCATGAATGGCATCATGAAGACACTGACGGTGATCACGACGATCTTTATGCCGCTTACGCTGATCGCCGGGATTTACGGGATGAACTTCGATCATATGCCGGAGCTTCATTATGTTTATGGTTATTTTACGGTGCTGCTGTTTATGGCCGGCTTGTCCCTATGGATGGTGCTGTGGTTTAACCGGCGGGGCTGGTTTAAGTAGATTGTTAGGGTGAGAAAGTGAGGGAGAAGCCAAGTTCCTCCGTATGAGAAAAAGCAAAGGCGTGCGGACGGGTCTGCACGCCTGTTTGGCGAGTGGGCTATTGAGTAAGGGGCGGGCCCTGCCGATGGCAGTGGTGCCGGTGAGCAGTATGCTTATGGGCATAGCCGGCAGTATTGCCGGTGAGAAGCATGCGGTTGGGCAGCAAAGGTTGTAGTTGTCGGTAAGCAGTATCGGGTTGGGAAGCATAGCCGGTAGTAGTATGCCAGTGCGGCATAGCCAGCGAGCAGTATAGCTGGTAGTAGTATGTTGGTGAGCAGCACATCCGGTTGTAGTGGCGGTGCAGAATGGTCAGCGAAGTATTATAGCCGACGGGCTAACAGCCTCGCAGTGCAGATATTGCCTAGATTGGGGATGGTGCTGCGGGAAGATGCTGATAAGCTGTTAGGCCACTGGGCTGATGGGATAGCTGCGGCAGAAGTTAGAGAACCTTGAAGTGCTTCTGAAGCGATTCGTGCCAAGAAGGGCCGGGAAGTCGGAAGTCACTCTTGAGGAAGCCAAGGAAGCGTTCAGGTCGAACAGGTTTTACTGAGCTGGTGAACGCCGGATTAAGGGAATGAACCGGTTAAGAGTTCCCTCTGCAAAACAGAATCATAAGGGGAAATGGCCCCTAAGCTTGGGCCGTTTACCAGAAAATAAGCTGATTAAAAATTCCGATAAGAAAATTACTTGGAAGTTTATTAAGATGTTGGGTAAGATGTAAATTGGGAAGTTGTGAAAGCGCTATCCAACGGGCGGTGTTCACCTATTGGCACGGTACTTCAGGCCTGATCGGTATTAGCACGGTCGTTTAAGCTGATCGTTTGAGCCTAAGCGTTTATGCGCCTAGCGTTTATACGTTTATAGCCTCGACGACTTAACGGCTTAACGGCGGCGGGAGCTACTGCGGCGTTTGGAGGATGAGCTGCGGCGCGTGCCTTTGCGGCTGGACGAACCTTTGGAACCTGAGCTGCGGCGTTTGCCGCTGCCTGAGCTTTTTCGTCTGCGCGGCGGGCGGTATTCATCCAGCGGTTCGGAGGTCGTTACACCGGCTGCGCCTTTGGCTCCGGGCAGGAAGGAGCCCATCAGCAGCTTCGCCATAGGGGCGAACTGCTGAAAGCCGCCGATGACCTTCTGCACACGGCCGATATGGCCCATAATGCCGTCGATGCCGCCAAGCCGGTCGAAGACGCCTTTCAGACTGCCGAGATTGGAGAGCAGTCCGGCACTGGTTGCGGTTTCTGCGGCTGCAGCTGCGGGAGCGGCAGCTCCCAGCGCGGAGCCGGCGGCATTATAAGGAACCAGGGCCGAGGACTCGGCAAAGGTGCCGGCAGCTCCGTAAGGATTCACCCCGGGATAATATTGCGGGACGGAGGGCAGCTCCGGAGGAGCGGCGCTTCTTGGGGCGTTCATGTTCCGGTAACGGGCATAATCCGCATGACGGTTCATGCCCTGTGCATTCGTGTTCCGATGGGGATTGTTATAATGAGGCAATTTGCATCACGTTCCTTTTCCAGTATTTGTGTCTATGCTTGATAGACATTCGTGGAGGCCTTTTCTACAATAATGTATGATTTAGGCAGGAGCGGGGTATAGACAAACGCCCGGATTGCGGCTGGGCAGGAGCGGAAATGCGGATCGGGCTCTGCACCGCGTGAAATCGTTAATGCTTGAAAATGAGGCCTTCCCTCGTGTACAATGAAACTACTAATGGTAGGGGATGATAAACAGGTGCAGCTCAAGAAATTGAATGATACCAGCATTGATCAATTATTCGAAGCAATTCTTACTCTTGATAACCTCGAAGAATGTTACGTCTTCTTTGACGATCTTTGTACTGTGAACGAAATCCAGTCCATGGCCCAGCGGCTTGAAGTGGCCCGCATGCTTGGCAAAGGCTGTACGTATAATCAAATCGAAGCCGAGACAGGCGCCAGCACGGCTACGATTTCCCGTGTCAAACGCTGCCTGAACTATGGCAACGACGGATATAAAATGACATTGGATCGGCTGGACCGCTAATGCAGCCAGGCGTTCTCATTATCAGCCACGGTTCTCCGGACGACGCTTGGATCAAGCTCGTCGACGACGCCGTGGCAACCTTGAAGCTTCCAACCGGAATTCCGGTGGAAGCTTCTTTCTTGGAGACGGACGGGGACCGAAGTATCCAGCACGGTATCGACCGGCTGGAGGCGGCTGGCGCCGCTGACTTGATCGTCGTTCCGTTGTTTGTCTCTTCCGGCAGCACGCATATCGATGAGCTGTGCTATGCGCTGGGTTTGAAGCCGGAGCCGGAGCTCGAGACGGATCTGGAGCGTTTTCGGATCGGAGCCGGGGTGCGGGTGCTGTTTGGCACCCCGATGGACGACGATCCGCGGATTGCGCACATGGTCTGGAACAAGGTGCGCGGGCTTTCCCGGGATCCGGACCGGGAAGTGGTGGTTCTGGTCGGGCACGGAAGCGGGCATGACGGCTTCCGGCAGCGCTGGGAGGCAGGGATGGCCTCCCTGGCGGCCAGCGTGCAGGCCATCAGCGGCGTTGCTGCCGCCGATTATGGCCTGCTGCGGACGGACACCGTGCGTGAGAAGGTGTCCGAATGGGTTAATAAGGGCTACGAGGTAATCGTGGCGCCGTTATTTTTGAGCGCGGGGTATTTCACGAAGCAGGTGATCCCGTCCAGGCTGGAAGGCCTGACCTACCGCTATAATGGCGAGGCTCTGCTGCCTCACCCGGAGCTGGGTGACTGGATACGGGACCAAATCTCGAATATAATGAAGAGATGAAACTAATCGAGTGTAAATGGAGCTGCAGCAGGAATGAAAAGAGCCAGATTAATATATAATCCTTCATCCGGACGTGAAGAGATCAGAAGGCTGCTTCCGGATATTCTGAACCGGCTGGATTTGGCCGGCATTGAAACGTCCTGCCACGCCACCAACGGCGAAGGCGACGCGACCCGCGAAGCGGCGGATGCCGTGTACCGCGGTTATGACATTATCATCGCGGCCGGGGGCGACGGCACCCTCAATGAGGTTGTAAATGGCATGGCGGGCAAGGAGAACCTGCCGCCGCTGGGTGTTTTTCCAATGGGCACAACCAACGACTTCGCCCGCGCCATGGGCATCTCCAGACGCTGGGAGGACTACTGCGATCTGGTGATTAACGGCGCAACGCGGCCGATTGATATCGGAAAAGCGAACGACCGTTATTTTATCAATATCGCCGGGGGCGGTTCCTTGACTCAGCTGACCTACGAGGTGCCAAGCCGCCTGAAGACAATGATCGGGCAGCTGGCCTATTATATGAAGGGCATCGAGAAAATGGTGAATCTCTCCCCGACCGAGCTGACGATTACGGCCGACGGCTATGAGCAGATGCACGGGGAGTTTATGATGTTCCTGATCGCCAATACGAACTCCGTGGGCGGCTTCGAGAAGCTGGCGCCGGACGCGCGCATCGACGACGGCCTGCTCGACGTGATCGCGGTCAAACGCTGCAACCTGCCGGAGTTTATCAGGCTGGTGACGATGGCGCTGCGGGGCGACCATTTTAACGATTCGCATGTTGTGTACTTCAAGACGAAACGGATGGAGATCACTTCTCCAGGCCCGGTTCTTCTGAACCTGGACGGGGAGCTTGGCGGCCAACTGCCTGGCGTGTTCGAGATTTTGCCGTCGCATATGCAGATTTTTGCTTGAGGGGATTTTGCGGAAGAATTAATTGGGCATCTTACTGAACATTCAAAAGGTCTTGCTGCTGGCCAGGCGGCCGGGCAAGGCTTTTTCTATAAATGGAGTATACATTTTTATTAAATGGAAAGAAGTGAAGGGATCAAGATGAAAAACAACCGGGGCCGAACACGCGCAGGCGCGTCATCCGGACGGGGCGGGCGTTCTTCGGGCGGTAATCGCAGCAACACTGCGGCCGTCGCCGAATGGAACCTGCCAGTAACGAAAAACGAGGATTACACCATAGAGATCATCGGTATGAATCACGACGGGGAAGGGGTAGGCCGCGCGGAGGGCTATACCCTTTTTGTTGCGGGCGCTTTGCCGGGCGAGAAGGTACGGGTCAAGGTGATTAGCACGAAAAAACAATTCGGCTACGCCAAACTCCTGGACGTGCTGGAAGCCAGCCCGGACCGCGTGGCGGCGCCATGCCCGATCTACGACCAGTGCGGCGGCTGCCAGCTGCAGCATATGAGCTACGCCGGCCAGCTGGCCTGGAAACGCCAGCGCGTTGTCGATGCGCTGGAGCGGATCGGGAAGCTGCGGGTGCAGGGGAGTGCGGGGATTGGAGCGGATGCAGAGGCGAACGTTGGGGCGAGTACCGATGCAGCTGCCGAGGTGAACGCTGACGGGAGTGCGGATTTAAAAGCGAATGTTAATGCGAGTGCTGGTGCTGGTGTGGTTAATGACGTGAGTGCTGGGAATAGTTCCAGTACATCCGAAAGCGCTGGTGGCCTGAATACGGACAATCCTTCTGATAGCTTCGCAAACTCGGCTGATTCGGTTCAGAATGATGCAGGAGCACAGGGGCCGGTCATAGGCAGGGGTGAGGGCATCCTTGTCCGCGACACGCTTGGCATGGACGAGCCTTGGCGCTACCGCAACAAAGCCCAGGTGCCGATCGGCGTAGCCGAAGGCGGCCTGGTTGGCGGTTTCTACGCGCGGAACAGTCACCGGATCATCGACATGGAAACCTGTCTCATCCAGCACGAGCATAACGACGAAGTCGTCTCTCGCGTCAAAGCGATCGGCCGCGAGCTCGGCATCTCGGCCTATAATGAAGAAACCGGCCGCGGTCTGCTCCGCCACGTTGTGGTGAAGAAAGCCTTCCGCACCGGCGAAATCATGCTCGTCCTCGTCACCAACGGGCGGGACATCCCGCACAAGGACGAATGGATCGGCCTGATCCGTGAACAGATTGCCGATGTGGCGAGCATCTGCCAAAACGTCAACACGAAGCAGACTAACGTCATCTTCGGTGACGAAACCCGCATCCTCTGGGGCCGCGATGTCATTTACGATTACATCGGCGATGTGCAATTTGCCATTTCGGCGCGTTCTTTTTACCAGGTGAACCCGGTCCAAACGGAAGTGCTCTATGGCAAAACGGTGGAGTACGCCGGCCTGACCGGCAAAGAAACCGTCATCGACGCCTATTGCGGCATCGGCACGATTTCCCTGTTCCTGGCGCAGCATGCGGACCAGGTGTACGGCGTGGAGATCGTCAAAGAAGCGATTGAAGATGCGCGCAGCAATGCCCAGCTTAACAATATGAACAATGTGAAGTTTGAGGTCGGCGCATCCGAAGACGTCATTCCGCGCTGGAAAGAGCAGGGGATTGAGGCGGATGTTATTGTGGTAGATCCACCGCGTAAAGGCTGCGACCCACGCTTGCTGGATACGATCCTCGAAATGAAGCCGGAACGTGTGGTGTATGTGTCGTGCAATGCCTCGACCTTGGCGCGGGATTTGGCGGTGCTGGAGGAAGGCGGGTACCGGACGGTGGAGGTGACGCCGGTGGACATGTTCCCGCATACGGTGCATGTGGAGTCGGTGGCCTTGTTAGTCAGAAATTAAATGTAGAAATGAATCAAAGTCATCTCACAGCCTAAATAGTCGTATTAAAGCCTAAAAAGTTGTGTTACGAGCCGAGCGAGAAGCGGGGATCTGTCCCTGTTTTTCCTCGGATTTTCATTGATTCAGGGGGGAGGAATGAGGGATAAGGGAAAGCAGGGGACGCCTAAATGGAACAAGGGATTCGGACGGTTTACTCCTGTTTTACTCGATCGCTTTCTTCGATTTTCCCTCTGAATAAACCTAATCCCTATTCCCTGATATCCCTCTGCCATAACACGACTTTAATTGCTTTTATGTCCCGGATTTTCTCGGTCGTAGCCCCTGTTTTCCCCATGTTTGTAGTACGACTTTAATTGCTCGAAGGGATTGAGGATAGGTACGAGGGAGGGCGGGAAAAGCCTTGTGGCTGTAAGGCGGAGAGAGATGAGGGCAAGGTGACATGCGTGATATGACTATTTAGGACTTTGACATTAAATCTTGCCTACTAAGCAAAGGTTGCCAGGGAATGGGTACAGATAGGTAGTGTTCATATGTGATAATTTGACACAAAAGAGACGCTCGGGCGAATCAGCCGAGCGTCTTTTTGTGCTTTATTTTCCAGGAGCAAACAGTTGATTCTAGATTTCTTAGCTAATTGATATTAACCTACGATCGTCTTTAACTCCATATATTCATCCATCCCTAATGGACCATATTCTCTGCCGATTCCCGATTGCTTAAAACCGCCGAACGGAGCATTCATTTCGAACGTGGAATCGTTGATCAGTATAACACCCGCGTCGAATTGGGCTGCTACCTCCCGAGCTTTCACTGGATTGGTTGAACTGATGTACCCTCCAAGTCCGAACTTGGTGTCATTTGCGATTTTAATCGCCTCTTGCTCTGTTCGGTAGGTGATTACGGACAGCACAGGGCCGAATATTTCCTCTTGAGCAATAGTCATGTTTTGGTTTACATGAGCGAAAACGGTCGGCTTCACATAGTACCCTGACTCCAGTCCGTCAGGATGTCCTTCGCCTCCGGCAACCAGCTCAGCTCCTTCCTCCAAACCCAAACGAATGTAGCGTTGAACGTTGTTGTAATGCTTCTCGGTAGCCATGGGACCGATCAGCGTGTCTTTCTCTGAAGGATCACCGACTTTAATGTTGGCAATCGTTTGTTTGATCAGGCTTTTTACCTCGTCAAGCCGACCCTCGGGGACAATCAGTCTGGTTCCTGCTATGCAGGCCTGCCCGTTGTTCATGAAGCAGCGCATGACAGCGCCCGGAATAGCTTTATTCAAATCGGCATCCTCTAGCACAATATTAGGCGATTTTCCGCCAAGCTCCAGCACGATTCGTTTCATAGTGGCTATGGATTCCCGGTAAATGATTTTACCGATGTTGGTGGAGCCGGTAAAGGGGATCATGGCTACATCTGGATTGCGAGTCAATTCTGTGCCTACCACCTCGCCTAAACCGTTCACCACGTTGATGGCGCCGGCAGGCAAACCTGCTTCATGAATACACTCCAGCAGAATTTGGGTCTGAAGGCCGCTTATTTCACTGGGCTTGACCACACAGGTGCAGCCGGAAGCTACAGCATGAGCGATTTTGCTTGCGATTTGTGTCGTACTTGAGTTCCAAGGAGTAATCATGCCGACGACACCGACAGGCTGGTGAACCACCTGGGCAGTACCAATCGTAGTGCTGAACTGAAATTCTTTAAGCGTATCAACGGCAACCTGAATAAAGCCGGTTAGCCAGGTTTCGAAAATGTTGAATATAGCCAAGCCGACAATCCGTTACTACGAGGAGATTGGACTTGCTCTCAAGGTCAGTCGGGATAAAAACAACATCCGCATGTTCTCTGACGATGATGTGATGCGCTTAAGAACAATCCAGTGCATGCGAGGCTCAGGGATGAGTATCGAGGATGTACGTCACTATATTGAGTTGTCGACAATAGAGGAGGAAGGTATCCAGGAGCGTTATTCTATTATTTTGCATCAGGAGGACATACTCATGCAGAAGAAAAGGGAACTAGAGGAGCAGATCGCTTTCATTGAACATAAAAAGCAACGGTATGCGGAGCAGTTGCAAGGGGAAAGGCACTCCGGTCCGGCTTCTTGGCAGGCGGAGTGATCCTCTTTGAGACTTTTCTTGCCAATTCCTAAGCGGAGTAAAAAGAGGTTACTCAGAGTAACCGGTATCCGCCGCTCCCTGTTCTTCAGATGAACCCTGAAGCGGGGCTGGATTTCAGGACCGGATATATAAGGGGATCGTGGATATCGGCAAAAAAGCCGTTTCTGGACGCCAACCCATAGAAAGCGTACAACATCTTCGCGTTATTAACGCTGTGATCCAGGCGGGTGCTTCCAAGATAGTCAAAAGCTAAGCTCTGCAAATGTTTTATAATATGGAATTTTCAATAGCCTTATGATATTCACTGTTTTCAAGTGCCGCTGTAAGTCGTGGCAAAGGAATGCCTGCCTTTTGGGCTTCTCTTACAACTTCAAGTATCGCAAAACCTGCTTTGCTGTTGTTGTGTTCCATGAAAAGCCGCGCCAAGCTGCCTTTTGCAAAAATGACCTTGTTAAACAGGATGCCCAGAAGTCCCGGAGGAACTTTAGTCAGCAGGAGAGAAATGGCATCCGGCTTTCCACCTCTTGCTTTCAGTACAGGGATCATTTCCCTCATATTCAACCCAACATTGGAAAAAGAGTCGCGATGGTTCAATATCGCTGGAAAGCTCCCCCGTCTGATCACCTCCGTCTCCATAGCCGCATTCATGGCAAAGTGGTTCCATAGCCAGTTTTGCATATCCTTGATCCAGCTAATTTTAAAATGGGCACTTTCAAATAGTTCTTTGATCTTGTTGTTAATCTGTTCTGTGCCTGCCCGTGGTTTTTCCAGAAATACCATTTTCAAAAAGCCGCCTCTAAGCCGATTGTCCGCGATGCCGCCCCCTGCTCCGGGGAAACCAAAGACAACCTTATTCATAGACAAGGGTGCGATTGATGATTTCAAGTCTTGCCAGATGTTATTGAATATGAGGATCGGAGTATGGCCTGCAGCCGTTGCCAGCAATTGTGCCGCTCCCGGAAGCTGTTCCGTGTTGACGCTCGCAATAATGAGATCATACTTGGGAAGGATTTCCTCATGAAGTTTGATGTTCCAACTTTCTTTGATGAGCTTTTTCCCTTTTCGTCCATCCCACATTTCAAGCTCTATACTACTTCCGTAGGTTTCTGTTCTCCCTTTCCTAACGTAAAACTCCACGGTATGCCCTGCCTGTTCAAAAGCCCACGCATATTGGGTCGATATTAAACCTCTGCCGAAGAATAAAATTCGCATGTTAGCCCCCTTAAAAAAATAGTTGATCATCCTTGTTGATGATCCGACAACGTGTTGTATAATGGTATTGTATGCATTCCCTATAGGGTCATCAACCATCAGATTTTTAATATCTGTCGGATCATTGATTAAATAGAAAAGAGGCTAAGCATGAAGAAGCAGCCTGAAGTGACGGACAAAACAAGACAAACCTTTATCCAAGTATTCTGTGATTTATATAGCCAAAAACCCATTGAAAAAATATCGATTCAAGAGATTGCCAAACAATCAGGATATAACCGCAGTACCTTTTATCAATACTTTACGGATATCTATGAATTGTTGGACTGCGTTGAAGAGCGTGTCTTGAAATCCATTAACGAGGAAATGGCAAGCAGAGAGTTCTCTACACATACTTTCCAAGATGCCCTTCAATGCTTGGGAAATGTAGAGGAAATTTCAATTCTTAAAGCCCTCTTGGGCGACTATGGTTCTGTTCATTTTGTTGAACGCCTGAAAAGAGAAATTCCCTTTGAGAGATTGATTGTGGACTTTCCAACAGATGATGTCCTAGCCCCCTACATAATTGAGTTTTATATATCAACATTAATTTCTATGTTTCGCCTTTGGATACGCAACGGCAAAGATCTATCGTCTGAAGAATTGGTCAAGCTCATTGATAGCCTATTTGCAAATGGAATCACACCGTTTTCTTTCTTTGGTACGGTCAATCCGCGGTGCCCTGATTCGAATAAAAGGCAAGGGGACAGGGAGAAAGAGAATGAGAGTCCCCTATATAGATAAATATAGCGGCTTCTATTTCTTCAACCGCTTGGCCCCTGCAAAAAAGGTTTAATTATCTTCATATCAGGTTCAATTTGATAAGTATCTAGGGTTGGGATCTTTATGTAGGCAATGTCTTTACTAATCATCTCAGTTGTCGCTGCTGCTGGGAGGGAGGTTGACTGCTCTAATTGGCTGTTCAGGTTAGAGTTCTCAGCGGCAGCATATCTGGATTTAACCGTCGGTTGGTTAATTACATCTCACCAAGGTTCGTGGATGATCGCATTCTCTTTGGTAATTGTGTATAGCTTCTTGAGGTGTTCATATTCCTCTGAATTCATTAAGTTCGTATATCCATTGTTCAATTCATTTATAATGGTTCTTAACGTGCGATTAAAGCTTGAATCATCTTTCGTGCGTTTAATCCGGTTTCGATATTTCTCTTTGTTAGCAAGCCAATCGAGCTATTAACCCTTTGATTCACCTTTAAAAAGGGGTAATTTTCTTTTACGATCTTGTATAAATATTCAAAATCCACAAGCTTCTGTTCTGTGGTGAGCTGGATTCCCCGGATAGGAGTTGAATTCTTTTAGAGTGCTGTTAGCCTCGTTACGCTAGACTTTGCCACAAGCGACGGCAAGTGATTTATGAACAGAAGTAAGTCTCAAGGGAGGCCCCCATGAACAAAACCGACCGTTTATTGGCCATCGTGCTGGAGCTGCAAAGCAGGGAAGTTGTACGGGGCGAAGATTTGGCGGCCCTGTTTGAAACCAGCGTGCGGACCATCTATCGTGACATTCAGGCGCTTAGTGAGGCGGGAGTGCCGATTATAGGTGCCCCGGGGACAGGGTATTCTTTAATGAAAGGTTATTTCCTGCCGCCTGTCAGTTTCACGGTAGAAGAAGCCGTGACCTTGCTTATAGGAACGGATTTTATCGAGCAGCGATTTGATGAGGAGTATCGTGTCAGATCTCAAGCCGTTCGAAAAAAAGTCGAGGCCGTCCTATCGGAGAACGTCCGCCGTGAGGCCTCTCGTCTGCGCAAGGCGCTGCGTTTGCTGGCTCCCGGTAAACAAGTCGCGCTGTCCAAAGAAAGGGAATATTTCGAAAAGATCCGTCAGGCCCTACTAGATGAACGAAAGATCAGATTTCATTATTCCAAAAAGATGGGGGATTCGGGCGGGAATCCCCATAGTGATCGAACCGTCGCTCCCTATGGTCTCGTTCTCGTAGAAGGAGCTTGGATGCTTGTAGGCTATTGCGATCTACGCCAAGACATCCGCCATTTCCGTTTGTCCCGAATGACCGAACTAATCGCTCTGGAAGAACGGTTCAAATTGCCGGCAGATTTTAACTTGAGGGAGTATACCCCTAAGGATGATCGGGACTTGCGGGTTCGCCTTCTTTTTAACCCAGACCTCGCAGATAAGGTGAAAGAATCGGGTTATCCTTACATGGAGGATATGGAAGAGCACCCCGATGGCTTACATGTGGTCTTACGAATTCGGCAACAGGATGAAGTGCTGCGATGGGTGCTTGGCTGGGGAGCGGGTGTGACCGTATTGGAGCCTGCAGCATTCCGGGATCGGATTCGTGAGGAAGCCCTAAAAATATTAAAACGCTACTGACATAACGTTGTCAGTAGCGTTGTTTTATATTCGGATATGTAAATCTATAAAGGAGATAAATGTGAGATAGGAATTGTATCGGTTGGGGACATAGCCAATCAAGTCTTTTACGGATGCATTGTCCCTTAAGGAAACTTCGCTGGTCCTGGCCCGCGATATGATTCGGTATTGTATCATTTATTAAGAAAGGATGATTTCTTATGAATTTCGCTTCTGTACGCATTATAACCGACGACGTGGATCGTCTCGTCGAGTTTTATGAGAGAGTTTTAGGTGTTTCGGCGGAGCGCCCCGCGCCCGTATTTGCCGAATTTATTTTACCTTCATGCACCTTGGCAATCGGCCACTCCCAGACGGGGCAGCTATTTGGCGCTGGTTCCGTAGTGGCGGCCCAAAACCGCTCTGTCATCATCGAGTTCCTCGTCGACGATGTCGATGCCGAATACGCTCGTTTGAAGTCAGCTGTCGATGATTGGGTACAGGAACCGACCGCGATGCCGTGGGGAAACCGTTCTGTGCTTTTCCGCGATCCTGATGGTAACCTCGTTAATCTCTTCAAGCCGGTGACCGAGGAAGCAATCAAACGGTTTAGCGGCAGACGCTGACAGCCAGTTAAAGTGAGCGAATGAGGCTTAATTCTTGGAATATGGAGATTATTGGTGGTAAATGAGGTCGTCTTGTAAGAAATCCTTAAAACTTTACAAATGTGAAAATTACGCATGCTGAAGAGGAATTGAATGAAGGAAATAAGCAGGATTTCCCCACTCTCAGAATGCACTCGGCAGTTGAAGAGCAGTCTTTTTTATGCCGATTTTGTTTCCGAACTTACGTTTGTAGGCATTCCTACGTCGGATGAATTAGTGATGGAGGAATCCAATGAGGCAAAGAAACCGATTAAACAAACTATTGAGAAATTAGGTTTAACGAGTAATTGTCAATTTGAAGGATCAGTGTACTATTACTCAAATGTAAATTAAAAAGTCCAGACAAAGTAGAAGGCTCCGTCTGGTTATTTATTTGGATCTTCGATCCATTAGAACAATCCTCCTCGGAAGCCAATCAGAGGAGGATTGTTCTATAGGTAGAGACGAGATTCGAATGAAATGGGAAACGCATATCAAGTTTTGAACCCGCCTTAGCTTGAACGCGGTACATTGGTGGAAATAGCAAAGAGGGGCGGAGAACTCCTCATTTTTTCATCGTTGTAAACTAGTGGGCTTTTGCCCATTTTGCTTACCTGTACCTAGGCAGTTGCATAGGATAAATGGTCAATAAGAAATTCACTAAGAGGAGCATAAATATGTACGTTTATTCAGGTTATCAGCATCAATGGCAAAATCCAATGCAATGCTACTGGTATAACAATTTGAGTCCCCATTATTACAACTGGAACAACCGCATCTATAATCCATATGGAAACATTGCATTACAAGATTATGGAACAAGACCGTTAGTAGTGAATATTGACCAAGCAGCCAAACAAAACAACAATTACCGCACCGCTTTATGGACAGGTGAATATTTCCAAGTAACTTTAATGAGTATTAATGTTGGTGAAGACATAGGTTTGGAAGTCCATCCGACAACTGACCAGTTCATACGGATTGAAGAAGGTCAGGGGCTTGTTCAAATGGGTGATAGCAGAGATAATTTAGATTTTCAAGTTATGGCGTACGATGATTATGCAATTATGGTACCTGCAGGAAAATGGCACAATCTAACCAATACAGGTAATCGTCCCCTTAAAGTTTATGTTATCTATGCACCCCCTGAGCATCCATATGGTACAGTTCATGAGCAGGATGAACATTCAATTTGACCCCAATAACAATATTATTAAACTATGTATGATGGGTATGGGCATGGAAGATAGCGGGAAATCTGAAGATGCGGCCAAGCTGTTTTTTTAAAGCATGGAGTGAAGGTGAAAATGACTTTGAAAGATTAATTACAGCTTATTATGTAGCTCGGCATCAAAAAAATAGTTCGGAAAAATTAAAATGGTTGGAAACCTCCTTGCAGTTTCCGTTAAAACTAAATGATGCCAGCGTTAAAAGTGTTTCAAATCACCGTATTGGAGCCTGCAGCATTCCGGAATCGGATTCGTGAGGAAGCCCTAAAAATATTAAAACGCTACTGACATAACGTTGTCAGCAGCGTTTTTTTATAATCGGGTATGTAAATCTAAAGGACTGGTGAGATAAATACGAGATTCTGGCTCATAGAATACGGATTTTCACCATTTATTAAGAAAGGATGATATGTTATGAATTTCGCTTCTGTACGCATTATAACTGACGACGTGGATCGTCTCGTCGAGTTCTATGAGAAAGTTTTTGGGGGGGCGGCGGAGCGCCCTGCGCCCGTATTTGCCGAATTTATTTTACCCTCATGCACCTTAGCAATCGGTCACTCCCAGACAGCCCAGCTATTTGGCGCTGGTTCTGTAGTGGCGGCTCAAAACCACTCCGTCATCATCGAGTTCCGCGTCGAAGATGTCGATGCCGAATACGCCCGTTTGAAGCCAGCTGTCGATGATTGGGTACAGGAACCGACCACGATGCCTTGGGGAAACCGTTCTGTGCTTTTCCGCGATCCTGATGGTAACCTCGTGAACTTCTTCGAACCAGTGACTGAGGAAGCGATCAAACGGTTTAGCGGCAGGCGTTGATGGATTGTTAAAGTGAGTGAGGCCTCAATATAGAGAATAGCAGCAGCAATTCGTAACATGTTTGGCTTTCTGTTGCAGGCAGCGGTGGTGCTGTTCCTTCGAAAGGCCAATTAAGCTGGAGATTAATGAAAGGAAACAGTAAAGAGGGGCGGAGGCGCCCTTTTTTTGTTTTTTATATGAGGATGCTCTTGCCTGGCAATAAAGTATTCGTATAATGGTTTACCATTGACAGATACTGTCGTTTGATCTACATTGCTTAAACATGCTATAAGTGTAGAAGTGTAGAAGTGTAGAAGTGTAGAAGCAGCAGAGACATGAGCAGGTTTATTTGTTTATTTTGTTAATTTTATTAATCGGGATAAAGCTTATCCTGTTATCTATAGAGAGGTTTTTGATATGGAAAATAATTTTTGGCACGATTTGCCGCGGCCATTTTTTATACTGGCGCCCATGGAAGATGTGACGGATGTAGTGTTTCGTCATGTGGTAAGTGAAGCTGCCAGACCGGATGTGTTTTTTACGGAGTTTGCGAATACAGAGAGTTACTGTCACCCGGAGGGGCACCACAGCGTGCGCGGGCGGTTGACTTTTACAGAAGATGAACAGCCGATTGTAGCCCATATCTGGGGGGATAAGCCGGAATATTTTCGTCAAATGAGCATCGGGATGGCCAAAGAGGGGTTTAAAGGGATCGACATCAATATGGGATGTCCTGTAGCGAATGTAGCGGAGAACGGAAAAGGAAGCGGTTTGATCTGCCGTCCCGAAACCGCAGCGGAAATCATCCAAGCCGCCAAAGCCGGGGGCCTGCCCGTCAGTGTAAAAACAAGGCTCGGCTTTACCGAAGTAGACGAATGGCGCGGCTGGTTAACCCACATTTTGAAACAGGATATTGTGAATCTGTCCATTCACCTGCGGACCCGGGAGGAAATGAGCAAAGTAGACGCTCACTGGGAACTGATTCCGGAGATTAAGAAACTTCGCGATGAAGTGGCTCCACATACACTTCTGACCATTAACGGGGATATTCCTGACCGTCAGACCGGCCTTAAGCTCGCTGAGCAATATGGCGTGGATGGCATCATGATTGGGCGGGGGATTTTTCAAAATCCGTTTGCTTTTGAGAAGGAAGCGAAAGAACATAGCAGCGAAGAACTGCTTGATCTGCTGCGGCTGCATCTGGATCTCCATGATCAATATTCAGCGGAGATGCGACGTTCCTTCAGCGCCCTTGTCCGCTTTTTTAAGATTTATGTGCGTGGATTTCGAGGGGCCAGTGAATTGAGAAATCACTTGATGAATGCCAAGTCAACAAGTGAAGTGCGTGCGCTGCTTGATGAATTTGGAAGCCGGGAACAGTATGGGGTGGAGGAGCAGTAGAGGCTTCTTGTGCAATCCCCCTATTGGATCAATCCCAGTATCGTTATAGATGCCCTAGTCAAACAAGAGCCTGGATTAGCATTTTGTGAACCATAGTAACGATTGTGCTAAACGGTAAACATTAGTTCAATGAAACGGCGACAGTCGAGGACTTTATTTTCATGTCCTTAGCTGTCGCCGTTTCATTTTCAAGAGCCAGTCTAAGCTTTTATTTAACCTAAGCGGGGGTTCGTCATCATCAACGTGCTTCCGAAGTTCCTCCCCAGGTTTCACCCCATATGCGCATTTCCCGAAGTACAGGGATGTACGCCCTTCCTTTATCTGTTAGCGAATACTCAACTGTAACAGGTGAGGTGGGGAACACCTGGCGGTTGATAACTCCATGCTGCTCAAAGTGGCGCAGAACATCCGTTAAAGACTTAATGCTGACGTTGTCTAAATGTCTTCGCATCTGATTAAATCGCTGCGGGCCCAGACTAAGTAAGGTGAGTACCAGAATAGCCCATTTTCCGCGAACAACCTCCAAAGCTTCGCGAATGGAGATGAGACATTGTTCGTCCTCTTTGCTGATATCCACAAAATCATCCCTTACTATAGTATAGTTAGTCTAATTTATAGAGCTATATAAAAATAATGTGTCTACTTTAAAGTATATACTTAATAATTTATAGTAACAACAGAGCTTATTTAACTGCTAGGGTTGAATTTGTTTTGAAGGCCTACTGCTAATTATTTAGAACATATTGTGCCTGCATGGAGCAAGGTAATGATGAGGAGGAGAGAAGCATGTCCATTGAACAATCGTCTCAGAAGGTGGAGCCGCAGTTTTTTGATGTTATTCAAGATCGGAGATCTGTAAGGTATTATGACTCCGAAGTAAAGATCTCACAGGAGGAAATGAAAGATATATTGCAGCTGGCTACACTGGCTCCTTCTGGCGCCAATCTCCAGCCGTGGCGGTTTCTCGTCATCGACTCGCAGGAGTTAAAACAAAAACTGCTTCCAATTGCCAACAGCCAGCAGCAAGTGATTGAGGCTTCAGCTGTCATTGCGGTACTTGGAGATTTGGAAGGCTATACAATGGCCGAGAAAGTTTACGGGATGGCGGTCGATGCGGGGTACATGCCTGAAGAGACAGCTAAATCATTTGTTGAGCGCTACCAAAGACTGTTTGCGAATATGCCTCCAGAAAATGTACTCCAAAAAGTATTTATTGATTGTGGACTGGTATCCATGCAGCTAATGCTTGTCGCCCGTGCTAAAGGCTATGATACGGTCCCGATGGGCGGCTTTGACCCAATGAAATTTGTAGAACAATTTGACATTCCGGCGAGATATGCCCCAGTTATGCTTATCGCCATCGGTAAGGCGGCGAAGCCCGGACACCGGACGTTAAGATTACCGCTGGAAGAAGTCGCTTTCTTTAATGAATTGCCTAATGCTTGATATTAATTATTCCTGTTATATAAAAAAAGCCAAAGGATATGAACTGCACCTCCATTGTTAACTGCTAACAATTGGAGGTGCAGTTTTTGCGTTTTTTGCGTAGATCAAGAAACTTTGGCGCCTGATACCTTATTTGATCCTAATAGGTATGTCCCTAGACGTCAGACCGGCCTTCGGCTCGCTGAACAGTAGGGTATGGAAGGCATTACGATCGGACGCCGTATTTTTCCTAATCTATTTACTTTTGGGAAGAAGACGAGGGAGCATAGCAGCCAATGGATCTGTTACTTTAGCAATTTGCAGACCATGTGATAGAATGGAGTCATGAAATGGGTACTGATAATGCATCATTGAGCCATGAAGAAGACGCCAATTAAACAGCGAATGTGGAGGCATCCCCCATCTTGGAGGGATGTTTTCTTGATTAAGGCAATCGGCGATAAGAACAAAGTTGTCGATGTAAACTTAAGAATATAGGGGGATCACATGTCCTGGAGCAAATTAAAGCAGCAGCTGGAGAGCTTTCTCAGTCCTGCCCTACAAGGCAGGGTTGAATACCGGGCAACAAGCTACCGTTATTTACCCGATAAAGCAGGGAGCAGTTATATTTCGGTGGATAAAAAGAATGTATTCGATATGAGGGATAAAACCAGCGGCATCCGCTGGTATCAAACGGAGCTGGAGATCAAAAATGACCCGGAAATTGTAATTCCTATCAGCCCGGAAGAAATCGAAGTCGTTAGAAAAGATACCAAAGGGCCGGTGCCGGAGGATCGGCTCATTGTCATTGCCAGAAACAGAAAAATGACTGAACTTGCAAAAGAGCTTATGGCGGCACAAGCTGCATTAAGTAAATCGAATTTCACTGTGGAGGCAAATAAGTTCTTAACGACTTCGATTGAGAAAAGCTTGGAGAGCAGTGAGATTATAATGAATGTTTTTGCGCTGCTGGATAAAAGGGTGGGGAAAAAGCGGATTTTGAGTATGGCCGAGAGGGTTAAGATGAAGCATCCTGTGGTGCGGTATTTTTATGAGGTGAGGCGGGGGACGGTGTGAGGATAAGCCTTCATTGAAGGTTCGCACTATACTTAGAGTGCATTCACTAATAATCAATTTCCATAAAGAATGATCCATTAAGTCTACTATGTGATATGGACTGTCAACAGTAAATCAGACAACTTTTTTAAGGGCTGTAGTTTTGTACTGAACGGGTGTCATGTAACCTAGTGAGCCATGAACTCTATGTCTGTTGAACCAATTCACATAGTCATATAATTCTACGTTTAGATGGTGAAGACTTTGGAAATGCATCTGGTTAATGAATTCGGTTTTCATTACTTTGTAGGTCGCTTCAGCAACGGCGTTGTCGTAAGGACAGCCCTTCATGCTTAACGAGCGACCAATGTTAAAAGTCCTTAACAGCGCATCAATATTCTGGTTTTTAAACTCACTTCCACGGTCCGTGTGGAACCACTGAATGTCGCTTAAGTCGCCTTCTACTGTGGCAAAGGCACGGGAAATTAGAGCAGCGTCCTTACGTGGACCTGCACTGTGGCCAATGATTTCTCTGTTAAATAAGTCGATCAATACGCAAATATAATGCCACTTGTGCTGGACTTTCACATACGTCAGATCGCTGACGACAAAGCGTTTCGCTTCCTTTTGGTCAAACTCACGCTTCAATACATTAGCTGTTTCTGCATCGTTACAAGCCGTTTTATGCGGCTTATACTGGGCGATTGTGTATGTGGACACAAGGCCTTGCTCTTTCATAATCCGTCCAATTCGGCGCCTGGAAACGATGTATCCTTGCTCCTGAAGTTTCGTTTTAATCTTCCGTGTTCCGTAGGCTTTGCGGTTGCTCTGGAAAATCTCGACGATAGTCTCCGTAAGGATACTTTCATCTTCGTTTTCTTTATCAATCGCTTCATAGTAAAAAGTGCTTTTCGCGATTTGTAGGACTTTGCACATTGCTGATACCGAGTATTTATCACGATTTTGCTTTATGATCTTTACTTTCGTCCCATGATCAGCGCGGCTTGCTTTAAAATGTCATTCTCCATTCGAAGCTGCTTAAGTTCTTTGCGAAGAGCAATAAGTTCGTTTTCTTCTGCCGTTCGGTTATCCTTTTCAGCGAAGGAACCCGAGGTGTTCGCTTGTTTAATCCAGCGATCTAGAGCAGATGGGCTTAGCTCATACTCTTTCACAATAGCCGCTCTTGATTTCCCGTTTTCATATAACTGAACCATTTGTCTCTTAAATTCTGCTGTAAATGTACGTCTTTCTTTTGGCATAGTAGATCCGCTCCTAATTGTGATTGTTTCATTCTACTAGCCCCTAATTTTTCTGTCCAACTAAGTGTAGCCGATCCAATACTCTTTAATTGGTTTAGTGTCAATCTTAGGGTTATCTAGTTTTAGAAAGGGAGTGTAATGTCCAATGTCCGATATTAAACTGTTTTATACAAAGAGTGAAGTTATAGAATTACCTGCGGCTTCTGTAACTCTTGAAAGAGAATTACAATTATTAATTGAAAAGAATATGCCCACTTTTTTTGGAATAACTTTTCTGAAAAGCGAATATACCACGTCGAACGGTGGTAGAATAGACAGCTTGGGATTGGACGAAAACAATTGCCCTGTTATATTTGAATATAAAAGAACGAGTAACGAGAACGTTATCAACCAAGGATTATTTTATCTCGATTGGTTACTCGATCATAAAGCAGAGTTTGAGTTGTTAGTGATGAAAATCTTAGGGAAAGAGTGTTCGGATGAGTTAGATTGGAGTATGCCCAGACTGATCTGTATAGCAGGAGATTTTACAAAGTATGATGAATATGCAGTTAAACAGATCAATAGAAACATTGATCTCATACGTTACAAAAAATTTGGAGCGGATTTACTTATGCTGGAACTTGTGAATTCAAGTACGGTAAAACAATTTAATACTCAAGAACAAGGGGATAAATGGAGTAAGGCCTCTTCAGACAAAACCTTTCAAGAACAGCTTCATTCAACAACATCTGTGCTTAGAGAACTGTATTATTCTATTAGAGACTACATACTTGCACTCGGCGATGATCTTACAGAAAATCAGCTGAAGTTGTATACAGCGTTCAAAAAAATTAAAAACATCATTTGTGCAGAAGTCTACCAGAAGCAAATATTATTACATTTGAGACTAAATCCTGATGAGGTTGAACTTGAAGATGGATTTACTAGGGACATGCGTAATGTAGGGCATTTTGGAACGGGTGATTTGCAAATTATAGTTAAAACTCCTGAAGATTTTGAAAAGGCAAAACTTTTAATTGATAGAGCTTATAATTTAAACTAGATTAGAAGTTTTAACCACTTCTATTGAACAAAATTCAACACACCAATCCATAAATTAAGATTAGTTTGTTATAAAGCAAAAGAACCAGCTAAGTAGTTCCAATGCACCCTTGAGGGTGCATTTCTTTTTACCTAAATTTAGAGGATATATAGGATCAATTGTCGAAAAATGGATAAATACATAACCGGAAGGATGAGGTTCCAAATGGCTAGGACGTACAAAGCAGAGGGTAGGCAGTTGGCTTTTGCCTTAAGAGGTTTATTCGTTATTGGTGGACTTGCTATTTATTTCAGTATTCCAGGTTTGCACTGGGGATTCTTTTTTGGAATTATTCTGGTTGCAGTTTTAGCTGCAGAAATTCTGGGGGCAATGTGGACGCGGAAAAGGCGCACAAACAAAAAGCAGCAGACTAAAACCGGAAATAAGAAAAATACACAGACAGCTTCAAGACGCTCCAGCAATTCGGTTAGATCAGACGATATTATTTTGACTAGCCGACTCGATGATTTAACGGGTGCAGAATTTGAACGATTACTGGCACTTTATTTCCGAGATAAGGGCTACACCGTTAAGGAAGTAGGAGTAGGTGGAAGTGATGGTGGAGTTGATCTAGTTATCACAGACCGTCGTGGTGAGAAAACGGCTGTACAAGCCAAATGTTATGCGGATCATCATATGGTTCCGGTAATGACTGTACGTGAATTAGTTGCAGCCAAAAGAAATCATGATTGTATTCTGTCCTTACTTGTCACTACATCTGATCTGACCCCTCCTGCCAAGAAGGAGGCAGAACAATTTAAAGTCGACTATTGGCACGGGGGCCTTGTTGAGCAAAAGCTAACTGCTTGGGGAAAATGGAAACCTAGCAAGAAACGCCGTCCTATTGAAAAGAGACCTGCTACAGCCAAGTCTGAGATAGCTAAAGCTAAAAGAGAAGTTGCGGCAACAAACACTATGACGTGCAAATGCGGTGCTCCAATGGTTCGAAGAAAGAGTAAGGAAGGGACAGAATTTTGGGGTTGTAGTACCTTTCCGAAGTGCCGGAATACAAGAAAAGTGTGACGTTTTAAACTTGTTTATATTTTCAAAGTGGAAAAAATCTAAAGGAGCGATAATTCCAGTGGCCGACCTATTAATCTCAATTAAAAGGCAAAAAGAGCTTCGCAAATGGAAAGTAATTTTATTTCCTAAGCATACGTGGACTTAGCTTCGAATCAGGTTAAGGTTGAGTTTGATGAAGAGTAGAATAATATAGTGATAGACCGCTCCTTCGACAGGGCGGTCTAGTTCTTTTGAACAACGAAGCAGCTCCCAATCCAACCCGCAGCAAAATTCCCCTTGATTTCCCCACGCTTTCCACCCAAAATAACAATAAAATGTTTACCCTGAAATTCCAATGTCCATGAAAGTTTAGCCTATTACGCCAACGAAGGAACTTTAAGCTAACCAGAATGGAGGGTTAAGCGTTGAAAATACTTATCGTAGACGATGAACCGAGGCACCTTCGGGGGATGGTGAATCTGATCCGCCAGCTGCGTCCGGAGGCGGAGTTGACAGCGGCGAAGGATGGTGTCGCTGCACTGGAGCAGGTTAGGCGAGATTGTCCGGAAGCGATTTTGACGGACATCCGGATGCCTCATATGGACGGGCTGGCTTTTCTCGGGAAGCTGAAAGAGGAAGGGATTTTTTCCAAAGTGATTATTGTATCCGCTTACAATATGTTTGAATATGCGCAGACGGCGATCCGCCACGGGGCTTATGATTATTTGTTAAAGCCGGTAGAGATCGAGAGCGTGGAACGTTTGCTGGACCGGATTGAGCTTCAGTTGCGGTTGGAATCGAACCAGCGTAGAGAAGCGGAAGCCTTGAAGCAGCAGCTGACGCTGGCTTCCTCGGCTTACCGCAGCCGGCTGTATCTGTCATGGCTTAACGAGAGCTTGACGCCTTCGGAACAAAGGGAGATGGAGAAGGAAGAGTGGCTGAAGGGCGGAGGACTCCTTATTTATTCTGAACTGAGGGGAGTAGGAGCCGCAGGAGGAATCATGGGAACCGAAGCCGAGGAGGAGAACATCAGCGAGACTGTTTATTTGCAAATGCCAGAGCATGCCCATGAGCAAGCTCAGACGCAAGGCCTTGAGCAAAGCCTGGAACAAGTTCTGGAGCAAGGCTGGTCGAAGCTGGGGAAAGCACTTACTCTTACGATTTCCCAGAATGGTCTCCAAAAGCGGGGGATTCACGCGGTAACCTTGGTACATACATCTCAGCCCATCTTCTCCGTGTCCCCTCCATATACGCCTGCCGCGGAAAAACTGCTGCGGTCAATTGCCGATTCAATCTCCGCCGAGTTGGCGATGGCCGGGAATTTGCTAACGCATGGACTTGCCATGACCGGGCGGCTGACGCACGGGGTTAGCCCATACTGCGAGTTGCTAATAAAGGGCGGGCCGCAGGCGTATCGGGCGGCGCGGGAAGCTAATGAGCATAACTTTTTTTCAAACTGGAATGGACTGTTCCTGTATGGTCAGCAGCGACTGGAGTCTTCTTGTTATCCGGCTGTTCCTTCCTACCAATCTGCTTCCTCCTACCAACCTGCTTCCGGCCATTCTACTTCCCGCCATCCTGCACCTCCCGTCCAACCTGCGTCTCCCCGTTTTCCTGCACCTTCCAGCAGTCAAGCTCCGGAAGATTCGGGCAAGTTATCTATAGATCTGGAGAGCCTGTTTGAAGCGCTGCTGGATAATGGTGACAGGGGTGTGAGCAAGGTTGAGATTGAGGGCAGCGCTCGGCCCAAAGCTTCCGCCGATGCCGCCGACCTCGCCATCATTCAGTGCCGGTCCGCCTTCGACCGGCTTTCCAATTCCGGCTATGCAAGCCCGGTCCTCCTCAAAGAGCAAGCTTCGCTGCTCCTGATGAAGCTCCAGAGCAGAATCCGTGAGCTGGTGGACCGGAGGCTGGACAGCCGGCTTACGCAATCTGCGGCGGCGCTGGTTCAAGAATGCCATACTTATGACGAGCTTATGGCCTTGCTGGAGCAAAGTCTGCGTGAAATCCACCAGGCTTTGAAGCAAATCCAGCAGGATAAAAGCGAAGTTGTCGTGGCCAGTTGTCTCAGGTGGATCGAAGAGCATATGAAGGAGGATTTGACGCTTGAGCGGGCTGCGGACCATTTTTTCTTTAATGCGTCTTATTTCAGCACGTTTATGAAGAACAAGACGGGACGGACTTTTTCCGAGCATGTTACGGCGATCCGCATGAAGCGGGCCAAGGAGCTGCTGGCGGAGAACAAGCTTAAAATCTACGAAATTTCTGCAGAATGCGGATATCAGGATACGAAATATTTTTGCCGGGTATTCAAGAAGCATTACGGCCTGTCGCCGCAAGCCTACAAACATGCTTCCCTGCCGGAAAGGAGGAGCATGGAATGAGAATGAAGACCACTTTCCGGTCGCGGATTCTGGCGAGTTATATTTTTCTGATTGCGGTGCCGCTCATCGTGCTTGGGGTGCTGTATTACCGGACGAGTCTGCAGGTGGTGCGGGAGCAGGCGCAGCGGAACGAATATGAGATCGTGAAGAAAAACAACGCGCTCATGGACACGAAGCTCGGGATGATCGAGCAGAACAGCCAGGCTCTATTTCTGGATAAGGATTTGTTCCGCATCTTCAGCAACCTCGATCCTTCCAATCAAGCGGAGTTGTTTGAAGCGGACCGCCAGGTTTCGTCGGTGCTGGGCAAATATTTTACGTTAAATGAGGATGTCTATGCTTACCAGCTGTGGACGTCCTATTTCACTTTCGGGCAAAGTCTGCCGCAGGGTGATCCCACCCAGTCCGACGTGTACCGCAAGGCCAAGGAGGCCGGGGGCAAACTGGTCTGGTATCCGACCTATAATTTCTCCAGTATGTTTAATCAGTCTTATTTGCAGGGCGGCAGCCTGGATTTCAGCCATTTGTTCTCCGCGACGCGGTACATGGACTTCTCGTATTTGACGAATACAACGCTTGAGAAAATGCCTCCCGGCGCGGAGCGCCCGGTTCTGACGATCAGCTTCAAACTAGATGCTTTGAAATCGCTTTATGAAGAGAGCTTTCCGGAGGGCTCCAGCTATTTGATCCTGGATTCCAATGATCAGGTCGTGGCGAGCAGCGATCCCGCTAAAATCACGCAAAACGACAAAGAGCCGTGGCTGCAGCAGCTGCAGCGGCAGAACAGCGGCACGCTCAGAATGAAGCTGGACGGGAAACCGGTCATCGTCTGCTTTGATCGCTCCGCCGTTACCGGCTGGATTTCGGTGGTCTGGACGCCGGAGTCGGCGCTGGTAAGCAGCCTGGTGCCGGTCATCCGCACGTCAAGCCTGCTTGTGGCGGTGATGATGGGCATCCTGGCGTTAGTATTGGCGTATTTCATGGCAGGCCGGATTACGAAGCCAATCAAAAAGCTGCTGAGCGCAATGCGGTCGGTAGGCGGAGGGGATTTTCAGACCCAGGTGGCTTATCATAGCAACGACGAGTTTGGGATTCTGCTCTACCGCTTCAACCGCATGAACGAACAAATCCGGGTGCTGGTGACGGAGAATTATGAGATCAAGCTGCGGGAGCAGGAGGCGGAGATTCAGGCGCTCAGCATGCAGATGAATCCGCATTTTCTGTACAACACGTTAAACGTCATGAACTGGACGGCGATTGAGAACGGGCAGCGCGAGCTCAGCAAAATGCTTGTTTGTTTATCGAGCATGCTGCACTATACGTCGCGGAAGGATTGGGGAGCGGTTCATCTGTCGGAGGAAACGGCGTGGATGAGCAATTATTTTTATATTATGAGCGCCCGCTTTGAGGACAAGTTCACCGTGAGCTATGACATTGATCCCCGGCTGTATGAATTTAAGGTTCCGCGCCTGCTGTTTCAGCCTTTTGTTGAAAATGCGATTTTGCACGGCTTTGACCAGGTCGATACAGGAGGGGCCATTGCTATCCGCGGCTGGATCGAAGGGGACACCCGGCATTTCGAGATTGCCGATAACGGCCGGGGGATGAGCAGCGAAACGGTGCAGGCGATTTTGTATGAGGAGTCCACTTCGATTGGCATTAAAAATACGATCGCCCGGATTCACTTAACGTATGGCGGGGAATACGGCATCTCCATCAGCTCCGAGCCGGGTTCGGGAACAAGGGTGCGGATCAGGCTGCCGCTGCATGCCTAAAAATAGTCCACCCTTCCAAAGAGTTTCGGGTTATGTAAGCGCTGCCCTTGAATTTATAATCAAAGCAACATAGACTGCAGCTATGAATCCAAGGATGGAATCGAGAGGGGTTCAGGAAATGAAAAGACAAAGGAAACCGATCATAGTCCTCATCGTCTTGATGTTTATGTTTGTTGCCGTCATCTCCGGCTGCGGAACACCTGGTGCGAGCAACAACTCATCCTCGCCTTCGGCATCCGGCGAATCCGGCTCGAAGGAGAAAATTACGCTCCGCATGACCGTATGGGGTTCACCGGAGGAAGTCGCTGCCTACAAATTTGCGATTCAGCGTTTCGAAGAGAAGTTCCCGAATATCAAGGTGGAGCTGCAGCATATTGCCGCTGATTATGACACCAAGCTGACGACGATGGTGGCGGGCAATGACGTACCGGATATCGCCATGATGGAATCGGGTACGATCGCCTACCCGCTCGCCGAGCAGGGGAAATTCTATAATCTGCAGGAGTTTCTGAGCAAAGACCAGTTCATCAACGTGGACAGTCTCGTTCCGAACATCATGTATTCGCTGGAGCCGGGCAACGTGATCGGCATCGGGCCTGGCCCGGAATCCTTTGGCCTCTTCTACAATGAAGATATCTTTAAGGAAGCAGGCATTGCCCCTCCTCCAAGCAAGCTGTCGGAGGCCTGGACATGGGATGAATTTGTGGACGTAGCCAAAAAGCTGACCGTCGATAAAAATGGCAAGACCGCCGATGATCCGGACTTTGATCCTAAAAACATCAAGCAATACGGCGTAAGCGCCTCGACCTGGTGGGGCGTGTACAGCAACTTCATTTATTCTAACGGCGGGGATTTTGTCTCTGCGGACGGCAAAAAGTTTGCTTTAAATGAACCTGCGGCAGTGGATGCGCTGCAAAAAATGTCCGACTTGATCAATGTCTATCATGTTTCGCCTTCACCGGTGCAAGCGAAGAACATCCCGGCCACCAACATTGCGCTGCAAACCAAAAAGGTGGCGATGGCCATTGACGGGCAGTGGGCGACCGCCGGACTGGCGCAGTCCAAATTTAATTTCAACGTAGGCGTATTGCCTGTTCTGAAAGACCCGGTCACGACCGTCGTTTGCGGCATGTTCTCGATGTTCAAATCGACGAAACATCCGCAGGAGGCCTGGGAGCTGCTGAAGGCTTTGATCGATCCGGAGGCTTCGATCGAAATGATTACGAGCGGCACCTGGATGCCGTCGTATAAGAATTGGTACACCGAACCGGATATGCTCGCCAAATGGACGGACAATCTGGATGCACGCCCGTCCGGCTATAAAGACGCCATCGTGGACGTCATTTTGACGAAAGGACATCAGACGCCAACCGGCTATGTAAAGAACTTCAACAAGATCATGGACATCGTGAATCCGGCCTTGGATAAAGTGTGGCTGGGCCAGCAGACGGCGCAGGAAGCGATGGATGCAGTCGCCGCCAAAGCGCAGGCGCAGGTGCAGGGACGGCGGGATATTAAATAGCGAAGAAAACCGCGAGGCTGCGAGGAAGCGAAGACGACGTTCTGCTTAATGGGCCATTGTCTTCTTCCTCGGGAGCTTACGGGAGGGGAGGCAGACATGCGCAAAGGCTTATGGTACGGACTGCTGTTCACCGCGCCGGCGATCCTTGGTTTTATCATTTTCACGCTGGGACCGATGATTGCAAGCTTGGTGCTCAGCTTAACCAACTACAACGTATTTAAGGATCAGACCTCTTTTGTCGGATTCAGCAACTATGCGAGACTGTTTTCCGGGGAGGACGACCTTTTTTATAAATCTTTGGGGGTCACTTTCTATTTTGTACTCCTACGGGTGCCGGCCGTTATTATTGTATCCTTTGCCATAGCTTTATTGCTGAACATGAACGTGAAGGGCAGAGCGGTGTTCCGGACGATTATTTACCTGCCGAGCATCGTGCCGGCCGTAGCGTCAGCGATGATCTGGATGTGGCTGATGAACCCGGATTTGGGGCTGCTGAATTCGATGCTGGGCTGGCTGCATATTCCGGCGAGCAATTGGCTGTATGCGGAAGGCTCCGTTATTCCTTCGGTTGTGCTGACCACGCTGTGGGGGATCGGCAGCACGGTGATTATTTTTCTGGCCGGTCTGTCGGGGATTCCCCAATCTTATTACGAGGCGATTGAAGTGGACGGGGGAGGCTGGTACAGCAAGCTGCGCCAGATTACGATTCCGATGGTTTCGCCTACGTTGTTTTTTAATACGATCATGGCGATCATAGGCTCCTTCCAGGTCTTTAACGAAGCCTACATTCTGACCCAGGGCGGACCGAACAACCGAAGTTTGTTTTATGTGTTCTACCTGTGGAGAACCGGCTTCCGGGACACCGAGATGGGTTATGCCTCGGCATTGGCCTGGATTCTATTCCTCATTATCATGGTGTTTACGTTCATCACCTTTAAAACCTCGAAGTCCTGGGTGTATTACGAAGGAGGGGAGCGCCCGTGAGAACGTCGAAGCTTACGCTGGCCGCAGGGTATACGGCTCTTATCCTGATTTCGCTCATGTTTATTATTCCGTTCATCTGGCTCCTTCGCAGCTCGCTGATGGATTTATCGCAAATCTTCACGATGCCGCCCGAATGGATTCCGGAGCCGTTTCATTGGGATAATTTCCGGAGGGCGCTGACCGCGCTGCCTTTTGACATCTTTTTTAAGAATACGCTTATCATTGTGATCGGTGTTCTGATTGGAACGGTGGCGACCAGCAGCATTGCCGCCTTCGGGTTTGCGCGCATTCAATGGAAGGGCCGGGATACCGTGTTTGCCATTCTGATGACCAGCATGATGCTGCCGTTTGCGGTGACGATGATTCCAAGCTTTCTGGGCTGGAAAATGCTCGGCTTCTACGACACGCTGTATCCGCTGATCGTGCCCGCTTACTTCGGAGGGGGAATCTTTAATATTTTCCTGCTGCGGCAGTTTTATTTAACGATTCCCAGAGATTTCGACGAGGCAGCCGTTGTGGACGGGGCCAGCTATTTTCAGATTTACTGGAGCATTATTTTCCCGCTGAGCCGTTCGGCGCTTATTGTGGTGGCTCTGTTCAGCTTCCTGGGCTCCTGGAACGACTTTATGGGGCCGCTGATTTATTTGAAGAGCGACAAGCTGTTTACGCTGGCTTTAGGTTTGCAGATGTTCCAGGGTTCGTATAGTGCGCAGTGGGATTTGCTGATGGCGGCTTCGGCGGTGGTGGTGCTGCCTTGCGTGGTTGTATTTCTGATCGGACAACGTTATTTCCTGGAGGGCATCACTTTAACGGGACTGAAGGGATAAGGAAAGCGAGGAGAGGTTAGTGACGACAACTGCAAAGCAAGTGGGGGTTGTGAACTGGGATGAAGTCTCTTTCACAAAAGTGAAAATGACGGATCACTTCTGGCGGCCGCGGCTCGAAGTCTTAAACAAGATTACGCTGCCCAGCTGCCTGGAGAAATGCGAGGATACGGGCCGCATCGCGAATTTCGCCAAAGCCGGCGGCCTGATCGAAGGGGAGTTCGAGGGGATTTACTTCAATGATTCCGATGTGTATAAGGTGCTCGAAGGGGTGGCTTATTCGCTGATGCTGGAGCGGGATAAGGGGCTGGAGGCTGAAGCGGACCGGATCATTGATCTTATTGCCGCGGCACAGGAACCGGACGGTTATTTATGCACGTATTATACGCTGGTCGCTCCGGACGACAAATGGACGGACATGGAGAAACATGAAATGTACAACGGAGGGCATCTGATCGAAGCTGCCGTTGCTTACTTTGATGCCACCGGAAAAAGAAAGCTGCTTGACGTCGCCTGCCGGCTGGCCGATCATTACGACCAAACCTTCGGCCCGGGCAAGCGGCATTGGGTGGAAGGGCATCAGGAAGTCGAACTGGCGCTGATCAAGCTTTACCGGGCTACCGGGGAGGAACGGTATTGGAAGCTGGCCTGCTGGCTGCTGGAAGAACGGGGGCACGGCCATGGCGTTGGCGCCATCTGGGATAAACCGGAGTGGGGACCCGCCTACTGCCAGGACGATGTGCCGGTCCGGGAGATTAAGAAAGTAACGGGACATGCCGTTCGCGCCATGTACCTCTATTCGGCGATGGCCGATGCCGTGCATGTGTCGGGCGATCCGGCTTATGTAGACGCTTTGCAACGCGTCTGGGCGCATACGGTAGAGCGCAATATGTATGTGACTGGAGGCATCGGGCCTTCCCATCACAATGAAGGTTTTACGCATGACTATGATTTGCCGAATGAATCTGCTTACTGCGAAACCTGCGCAGCCATTGCCATGGTGTTCTGGAACCACCGGATGAACCTGCTCTTTGGGGACGGCAAATATGCGGATGTGGTCGAGCGTGAAATGTATAACGGCGCGCTGTCCGGCATTGCTTTGTCGGGGGACCGTTTTTTCTACGTAAATCCGCTTGCCTCTGAGGGGCATCATCACCGCGTGCCTTGGTTTGATACCTCCTGCTGCCCGACGAATCTGGCCCGTTTCCTGCCCTCCATCGGACAATATGTGTATGCCCGGACGGATCAAGGCCTTGTGGTCAACCAGTATATGCAAGGTGAAGCCGAAATTGCGCTGAAGAACGGGAACCGGGTCACGCTGAAACAGAAGACCTCCTACCCTTGGAGCGGAACCGTCCAGCTGGAGGTGTCCCCGGAGACAAGCGGCGTGTTCACTCTCCAATTGCGGGTGCCCGGCTGGTGCCGAGGCTACCGGGTTCAGGCGGGAGGAGAATGGCTGTCCGGCGTGGAAGCTTTAGTGGAACGCGGTTATCTTTCGATTGAGCGTCATTGGGCCGCGGGCGATACGATTCTCCTGGAACTCGATATGCCTGTTCAGCTGAATCGGGCCAAACAGGAAGTGGAAGCCGACAGAGGCCGGGTCGCTGTGCAGCGTGGTCCCGTCGTTTATTGCATCGAGCAAGTTGATCATCCCGGGCTGAAGTATGATGAAATGACTTGGTCCGCTTTCGGGAAGCTGCGGGTTGAATACCGCTCAGACCTGCTGGGCGGGATTGCTGCGCTCGAAGGCAAAGACGGAAGCGGCAGGACCTGCCGGTTTATCCCTTATTATGCCTGGGATAACCGGGAGCCGGGATTTATGCAGGTGTGGATCCGGGAGAAGGAAGAGGAGCAGCTTTATAAGTTCTAGAAGTTAGAAAGGAGCGACTGCAATTGCCGCCACTAAACATCGCGAATCCGATCATTCCCGGCTGGTATGCGGACCCTGAAGCCAGAACGTATGAGGGGAAACACTGGATCTTTGCGACCCGGTCCTTCACGGAATATACGAAGCAGATGAATCTGGACGCCTTCAGCTCCGATAATCTGACCGATTGGGAGAAACATGAAGGCATAATCGAAATGGCCGATTTCCCTTGGATTTGGAGAGCGGTTTGGGCACCCACCCATATCGAACACAACGGAAAATATTATCTCGTCTTTGCCTCCAACGATATTCAATCCGACGAGGAAATCGGCGGTTTGGAGATTGCGGTTGCCGACCGCCCGGAAGGGCCATACAGGGGTCACTTGGGGAAACCGCTGGTGAACCGGTTTATTCATCAGGCCCAGCCGATTGATGCCCATCTGTTCAAAGACGAGGATGGAACCGTTTATCTCTACTACGGCGGCTGGGGACACTGCAACGTGGCACAAATGAATGACGAGATGACCGGATTTGTTCCGTTGACGGGCAATAGCGAGGATAGCGGACAGAGTACGGATAGCGTGGAAGAATTCCGTTCCATCACGCCGGAGGGATATGTGGAAGGTCCCTGCATGATCAAGAAAGACGGACTCTATTATCTCATGTGGTCCATGGGCGGCTGGACGAACGGAACCTACCGCGTAGCTTATGGCGTGAGCGACAATCCTCTGGGGCCGTTCGAGAATAAAGGCACGATTCTGGAGCGGCAGGAGCCGATTGCAGAAGGTCCGGGGCATCACGGTTACCTGCATCTCCAGGAGCAGGACGAATGGCTGATTGTCTATCACCGCCGAATTATCGGAGATACGGAGCCTGGGCATCGCCAGCTGTGCATCGACCGGATGCGGATCGGTGGAGAAACGATTGAGCCGGTGGTTATGACCTGATCTAATTTAATTTGGCTTAACTTGTTTGGCTTTATAATCCTTCATGAAGACACCTGCTGTTACCGGCAGGTGTCTTTCGGTATAATATGGAAGGAGTTGTTCAGCCATTGAAGAGAAGGATTTACATAGTTAATAAGGCATTAGGACGGGGAGCGAAGTCATGATCGAAGTAGCCGCAGCCATCATTGAAAATGAACAAGGCCAAATATTAATTGCCAGACGTAAGAAAGAAAAATCCCAGGGTGGCCTGTGGGAGTTCCCCGGCGGTAAGCTGGAGCCTGATGAATCGGTTGAGGCATGTCTGAAGCGGGAGCTCCGGGAGGAAATGAACATTGAGATCCAGCCGTATGAATCGTTTGGCGTGAATGAACATGACTACGGATCGGTGCATATCCGATTGTTTGCGTATAAGGCGACCTTTGTCAGAGGAGAAATCGTACTCGTTGATCACGACCGTGTGGAATGGGTGCGTCCCGAAGAGTTGAAGACGTATGAGTTTGCTCCGGCGGACGTGAAGTTTGTGGAGATGTTAATGCTGGAGAGGGAATAGCCGTAAGTTGGAGTCTCTCTTTATTGCTGTTAAGGAGACCAAGAGAATGGCATGGATTGAAAATTTATAGGAAAATGCGTGCAGGGAAGCAGTAAGGGAACGGGAAAAGTACATGCGGACTGGACTCGCTATACTAGATTACCGTAACGGATAACCATTAAATTGAACCATTGCAGAGAGGTAGTAGAATTAAATGAATTCTGGCTCATCTTAAATGACGTACGTACATCAAAATATCGAAATTTTTAATCAAATTTTATTGACACCTAAAAAAATCAGCGTTATGATCGTGACAACACCTAACATATAACACTACAACAGTTTTTATCATTGCCATATGAAAGCGAATACAGTTGCGGAGCGAATTATGAACGAGACGAAACGAATGACTTTAAAGGAAATTTCCCGGCAGATCGGCATTTCGGTTGCAACGGTGGACCGGGTTCTGAATAACCGGGGCAACGTGAAACCCGAGACGTACCGGAAAGTGATGGAGAAGCTGGGCGAACTGAATTACAAGCCGAACAAATCGGCGAGTTTCCTGTCGCGGAAGAAGGAGATTTCGGTCGCCGTCGTGTTCCCCGAGCTGCCGGATTATTTCTGGAGCCAGATTGAGAAAGGCGTAGAAGTGGCGACGGAGGAACTGCGCGATTACGGGCTGCGGATCGAGCTGTTCAAATCGGAGAAATACGATATGGAGAAGCAGAAGCAGGTGGTTCAGGATATTATCGACAGCAAGGCGTTTGACGCGATTGCGGTTTCGCCGAACGATTCGGAGGAAATGGCCGAGCTGATCGACCGCGCCATGGACGAAGGCATCGCGGTTTGTACCTTCAACAACGACTCGCCGTTCAGCAAACGGTTGTTTTATGTCGGCTGCGATTATCGGATTGCCGGCAGGCTCGCTGCGGATATGCTGTGCAAAATGACAGGGCCCGGAGCGAAGTTCGGTCTGATTACCTCGGACGCTTCTTCCATTCCTTCGGCCACTACGTTCCAGCTCCAGCAAAAAATCACCGGCTTCCGTGAAGTGGTCGCCGAACAGCGGGCGCAGCTGACCCAGCTGCTTAAACTGAAGCAGGAAGAATATGATCAGCCCGGCATATTCGCAGACTTGTTCGCCCAGGTGGATGCGGTTTATGTGACCAGCGCCAAGCTGCATATTGTTGCCAGACATTTGGAGCAGGCGGGCTTGACCGGAAAGATGCCGCTCATCGGTCATGATATGACGGAGGAAATCTATGAGGACCTGCAGCGGCAGCTTGTCTCGGCAACAATTTGCCAAGATCCGGTGAATCAGGGCTACCTGGCGGTCAAAACTCTTTTTGATTATCTTGCTTATAATGAACCTATTGATTTGAAGGAACATATCACCAAACTTGAGCTGGTGACCCGGGAGAACGCGAGATATTACATTTAATACCGGAATGTAGTAGATATCCGGCCTTATCATCCATTCCCTACAAGGGAGTGGAGTTATTCGGAGTAAAATGATGTACGTACATCATTTTGTTATTGATTTCAATCAGTGATTTATTCCTTGAAAGGGGGGATGCAAAACCGGGGTGAAGAGAGCTTTTTCTATATTGGGCTCGATGTTCTAGCCGCTATGTTCTAATGCCCACATTCTTGTCCATATTCTAATGTTCGTGCTCAAGCTACAGGGGTCACCTGAGGGCTTGCCAGAGAGAGAAATGAAACCGTTTTTTTCGCTAGAAGCGGCCCTTCAGGCCGTCTTACCAAGCAAAGAAAGGAGCGTTCAAATGAGCCATACAAGAAAGATGTTATCCGCCGTAATTGCGGTCCTTTTGCTGCTGACGATCACCGCTTGCTCCGGAACCGGCCAAGCGGACGGCGGGAAGCAGACGATTACCTGGTGGGATACGATGACAACGGAGGGCAGCGTGAATGCCATCAACAAGATTATTAGCGAATATGAGGCGGTCCATCCGAATGTCGTAATCAAACGGACTTATCTTTCCTACAACGATATCAAGACGAAGCTGCTGCTCGGTTCGATCGGCGACAAAGGGCCGGATATTTTGTGGATCGACAGCGCCGACCATCAAACCTTTGCCGCGGCGGGCGTGCTCGCCGATATTACGGACGAAGTGAAGGCCTGGGGGCAAGCCGATAAATACGTAAAAGGACCGTGGTCATCGACCGTTTATGAGGGCCGGAATTACGGGGTGCCGGTAGGCAGCAATAACCTGGCCCTTTTTTACAACAAAGATATGCTGGAGCAGGCCGGCCTGAAGCCGCCGACCAATTGGGAGGAACTGCAGACAGCGGCCGCCAAGCTGACGAAAGGCAATGTGTTTGGTTTTGCGATGAGTGCGGTCAAAACGGAGGAAGGTACGTTTCAATTTTTGCCGTTTCTGCTGCAGGCAGGAGCCGATGTTACGGACTTTGATGCACCGGGAACTTTGAAAGCGCTAACCCTGCTGACGGATATGGTCAACAAAGGGTATATGTCCCGGGAAATCGTGACCCAGAAGCAGGCGGATACTGCCACGCAGTTTGCTGCCGGGAAGCTGGCGATGATGGAGAACGGCACCTGGCAGATTCCGTTCCTCGATCAGAATTCGAAAGTGAACTGGGGCGTTGTGCCGCTGCCGGCCGATCAGCAGTCGGCTACCGTGCTTGGCGGCGAAAACTGGGCGATTTCCGCAGCCTCCAAACACAAAGAAACGGCGTTTGACATCATCCAGTTTGCCAACGAGCCGGACCGGCTGAAGGAGCTTTTGAAGACAAACGGACGGCTGCCGAGCCGAGGGGATCTGCTTCAAGATCCGTTTTGGCAGTCGGATGAAAGAATGAAGGTTTTTGCCGACAGCATGCTGGATTCCAAAGCGCGGGCTTACGGCCCGAATTATGCGAGCATTTCCGAAGCGATTCAAACGATGATGCAGGAAGCTTTTACCGGTGCTGAAACGCCGGAAGCCGCTCAGAAAAAGGCCAGCGCTGCCATTCATAAATTACTTGAGGAACAGCAGGCCGACTAAGCGGTGTGCGAGGTGCGCACTAACGATATTTTTACGATGTTTCAATAACAATTCTGTTGGCGTGTGCACGTCGCATGATCGGCGTACGCCACCCCCTATGCGATGAAATTCCGAAAGGAGGAATCCGTCATGGAATCCAAAACGGTCTCAACGATCCCGGCTGGCCCAACGATGCCGCAGGCCAATCCCCGGATGCGATCCGGCTTGTTTACCGCGTGGACGAATTACCTATTCATTTTGCCGATCGTTTTGTTTGTGCTCGTGTTTGTGCTGTTCCCAATTCTGTATAATGTGATGCTGAGCTTTCAGGACGTGAACGTCTACAACTTCAAGAAAGCGCATGCCTTTGCCGGTTTGGAAAACTATATCGAAACGTTTAAAGATCCGGTGTTTTATACCGCTTTGCGGAACTCCGTTGTTTTTACGGTATTCAGTCTGTTTTTTCAGTTTGGCATCGGTTTTGCGTTTGCGTTGTTCTTCAACCGGAGGTTCCCCGGACGAAATCTGATGCGTTCGCTGATGCTGCTGGCCTGGATGCTGCCGGTCGTGATCAGCGCCTCGGTGTTCCAGTGGATGCTGAACGGCGACTATGGAGTCGTCAATTATGTGCTGCAGTGGCTGGGGATCATCCATGAACCGCACAGCTGGCTCAGCGATAACCGGACTTCGCTGATGTCCACGATCGTGGCCAATATCTGGATCGGCATTCCGTTTAATATGATCATTTTGCTGACCGGTCTGCAAAGCATGCCGGAGCAGCTGTACGAAGCCGCCAAGCTGGACGGGGCCAGCCGGGGGATGCAGTTCAGGAAGATTACGCTGCCCCTGATGAAACCAACGATTCTTATCCTGCTAATGCTCGGCATTATCAATACGTTTAAGGTGTTCGACCTGATCTTTATCATGACGGCGGGCGGCCCGGTCAACTCTTCCAATGTGCTGCCGATTTATTCGTACCAGCTGTCTTTTACGAAGTTTGAATTTAGTCAGGGTTCCGCCGTATCGATGGTGATGTTTATTATTCTGATCCTGCTGGCGATCGTTTACCTGAACATGACGCGGAAGGAGGAAGCCCAATAATGAGTACCGCCTATTCCCGAAAAACATACCTGCTCACCCTCATTTCGGTGATCCTGACGGCGCTGTTCCTGTTCCCCGTCTATTGGATGATCAAAACGTCGCTCACCCCGATTACGGATTTGTTTTCGACGCCGCTGAAGTTCGGACTTGCGAATTCGACGGGGCAGGCTTACGCCGACAACTTCATTCACAACCAGGATATGCTCCGGTATATCGGCAACAGCTTTATCGTGGCGATCGGCACGATGGTGCTGACTTTGATTTTTGCGGTGCCGGGCGCTTACGCGCTGGCCAGGCTGAATATCAGAGGGAAAGCGCTGATCATGATTTTGCTGCTCGCGATCCAGATGCTGCCGGGCATTACGATGGCGATGCCGCTGTTTATCATGTTTTCCAAGGTGCATTTGGTAGACAATTATTTGGGACTTATTCTGGCGGATATGATTCACGCGCTGCCTTTTGCGGTCCTGATTCTGCGGCCTTCCTTTATGGCGCTGCCCAAAGGGCTTGAGGAAGCGGCGGCGATCGACGGCTGCAACAAGTTTACCGCTTTTATCCGCATCATGGTTCCGCTAGTCGTGCCGAGCATGATGACGGTCGCCGTGTTCTGCTTCCTGTTCGGGTGGGGGGACTTCGTGTTTGCGCTCACCTTGACGACCGACGACGCCGTCCGCCCGCTGACGCTGGGCCTGTACCGCTTCATCGGCCAATACGGGACCGAGTGGAACAACCTGATGGCGGTCGCCACGATTGCGGCGCTGCCGATTATTATCATTTTCGTCGCTCTGCAGCGTTATGTGGTCGGCGGAATTGTATCCGGTTCCATGAAGGATTGAGTTTGAACTAGAAAAATATAAAGGATAGGAGCATTTGCGATGAAATTTACTGATGGTTATTGGCATGTCAGAACAGGCTTAAACGTATTATATCCGGTTGAAATCCGGGATGTGAAGCTGGCTGAGGATGCGGTGACGGTTTATGCCTCGACCAAAAAAATCGAACACAAAGGCTCAACCCTGAACACCACCTTGCTGACCGTCCGCTACAGCTCCCCGATGAAAAACGTCATCTGCGTCGAATACATCCATAATGACGTCGATGAAGCGGCTCCGAAATTCGAAGTCCGACAGGACCCGGCTGCAGCCGTATCCGTCAGCAAGGAGGGCGGCATTGCCCGCCTCGCCAGCGGCGAACTGAGCGTAAACATCGACCTGATGCAGGGCTGGCAGGTGGACTATCGTTACGGGGACCGGAGACTGACCGGCACGGGGTACAAAGGTCCGGCCTACATCAAATCTCTGCTTGGCCCGGAGGTCTACATGCGCGAGCAGCTTGATCTTGGGATCGGAGAATACATCTACGGGCTCGGCGAGCGTTTTACCCCTTACCTGAAGAACGGGCAGACGGTCGACATGTGGAACGAAGACGGCGGAACCTCCAGCGAGCAGGCTTATAAAAATATCCCGTTTTACCTGTCCAATTACGGATACGGTATTTTTGTGGACCACCCCGAAAGGGTTTCCTATGAAGTCGGCTCCGAAATCGTCTCCAAGGTGCAGTTCAGCGTTCCCGGCGAAAGGCTGAGATATTACATCGTCGGCGGGGATACGCTCAAGGACGTGCTCGGCAATTACACGGCGCTTACCGGCAAACCTGCGCTGCCGCCGGCCTGGTCGTTTGGGTTGTGGCTGACCACCTCGTTTACGACCAACTACGACGAAGCAACGGTCAACAGCTTTGTGGACGGGATGCTGGAGCGGGATATCCCGCTGCATGTGTTCCATTTCGACTGCTTCTGGATGAAGGAATTCCAGTGGTGCGACTTCAAGTGGGATGAGGATGTTTTTCCGGATCCGCAGGGCATGCTGGAACGGCTTAAAAGCAAAGGGCTTTCCATCTGCGTCTGGATCAATCCGTATATCGCCCAGAAGTCGGACCTGTTCCAGGAGGGCAAGCAGAACGGCTATCTGGTGAAAAATCCGGACGGCACCGTCTGGCAGTGGGACCGCTGGCAGTCGGGCATGGGCCTGGTCGACTTCACGAATCCGGCTGCGGTGCGCTGGTACAAAGACAAGCTGATCGAGCTTCTTCGGATGGGCGTCGACTGCTTCAAAACCGACTTCGGCGAACGGATCCCGACGGATGTCGTTTATCACGACGGCTCCGATCCCGTTAAAATGCACAACTATTATACGTTCCTGTACAACAAGGCGGTATTCGAAGCGCTGGAAGAAGTCCGCGGGAAAAACGAAGCGATGGTGTTCGCCCGTTCCTCCACCGCCGGCGGTCAGCAGTTCCCGGTTCACTGGGGCGGCGACTGCTCCGCGTCTTACGCCTCCATGGCGGAAACGCTGCGCGGCGGCTTGTCCCTCGGCATGAGCGGCTTCGGCTTCTGGAGCCACGACATCAGCGGGTTCGAGCGCACGGCGACGCCGGATCTGTACAAACGCTGGTCCGCGTTTGGTTTGCTGTCGTCCCACAGCCGGCTGCACGGGAACGAGTCGTACCGCGTGCCGTGGCTGTTCGACGAAGAGGCGGTGGATGTGCTTCGCTATTTCACCAAGCTGAAATGCACGTTAATGCCGTATCTGTACGGCAAAGCGGTGGAGGCGGTGGAAGCGGGGCTTCCGGTGATGCGCTCCATGGTGCTGGAGTTTGCGGACGATCCGAACTGCGCGCCGCTGGACCTGCAGTACATGCTTGGCGACAAGCTGCTGGTGGCGCCAATCTTCAACAACCGCGGCGAAGGCAGCTATTATTTGCCCCGGGGACACTGGACGCATCTGCTGACCGGCGAACAGCGGGAAGGGGGACAGTGGTATGCGGAGAATTACGATTATTTCAGCCTGCCGCTGTTTGTCCGCGAGAACACGCTGCTTGCTGTCGGGCAAAATGAACAGCGGCCGGATTATGATTATGCGGACGGCGTTGGCCTTCATCTGTTCGAGCTGCAGGACGGAGCTTCCGCAGAGACGGTCGTCTACAGCACCAAAGCCGAGCGGGAGCTTCAGGTAAATGCGGAAAGAACGGGCCGGGAAATCCGCATTACGGCGCAAGTGCAGCCGCAGCAGGGGCAAGGTGGCGGTAAGCCGTGGTATCTCGTCCTGAGAAACGTTGACGAGGTGGAGTCGGTCACCGGCGCTTCTGCCGAGCAAACGCCGCAAGGCCTGCTTTTGACGCCGGATGAAACGGGGGACAGAGCTGTGATCGTTCGGCTGAAATAGCGGACAGGTGAAGTCGTAGGGGCATTCGGTATAACAAAGGTAGAAAAAAAGCTAAAAGCATAGGGGGATCGCGCCTTCATAAGGGGAACAGCGCCTTCGCCAGTGAATGTTAAGTTTATGGTGAGGTTAAACCGATAAATTTATTAATAATCGTGTTTAGAACTCGAAGAACGGAGATTCCCTTATGCTAAATAAAATACTCGCGCTATTTAGAAAGCCGCAGCCAGCTAAGGTTTCTAAGAAGCCACCCTCAGCCGCAGCATCCAAATCCCGCAGGAAAGTAGAAGCCGGCCGAATCGGGGAATTAGGCGAGCACAAGATCAATATTCAGCTGGATCAGCTGCCGAAGGACTGCAAATCACTTAGCGATCTTATGGTAAAAAATCCGAAGTCCCGGACGGGTTATTCGCAGATCGACCACCTGGTTATCACTCCTTATGCCTTATTCGTTATTGAAACCAAAAACTACAACGGTGAGATCAAAGGCGGGCGTTCCGACAAACAATGGTCCGTCAGCAACCGGTTTAAGATGTATAACCCCTTGATGCAGAATTATGGGCACATCAAGGCCGTAGAAAATTTGCTTGCTGATGAGACGAATCTGAGGTTTGTTTCGTTGGTTTCATTTACGATGAGATGCAGGTTCAGCATTGACCCGGAACTTCGAAAAATCCATTCGGACGAACTTATCGTTTATGACACTGAGCTGTCCGAGTTTATATCCAGAAAGCTCATCCGGTTAAAAACGGAGAAGCCGGAACCTCTGTTCAATCCTGAAACAATTCAAAAGATATACGATGAGCTTAAACAGGCCAATATCACGGATCCGGCCATCCGTCAGCAGCATATTGACAGCATCAAAACGACTAAGAGCAGTGCGTCCTCTGGACATGGACAAAAGACTTCATCTTAAAAAGACTAAAAAGCTGATCCCTGCACTTCGCAGGAATCAGCTTTTTGACGTTTAAAGTCACGTGCTTAATCGGTAATGGTCTATCCCAAACAGCTCTTCACGTGTCTCCTCGCCCCAAATCCCATGTCTTAATTCATCATTAAAGCATGCCCTGCTTCCGCTCAATTTCGCAGGTAGAATTTACAGCGATACCGATTGTGCTGCCGGCAAAAGGGTCTGGAATTCCGCGAGCGAAAGCACGTTAGCGTATTTGGCGTTCAGATCAAACAGGTTCGTGCAGTGGGAGAAGTAGGAGCGGTCGAAGCAGCATTCGTCGATGACGAAGGTGGTGAAGCCATGGGAGTGGCTGTCCACGGCCGTTGCCCGCACGCAGCCGGAGGTGGATACGCCGCATACGACTACGGTGTTCACGCCCTCCCGAATGAGATGAGCGGTGAGCGAGGTCTGGAAGAAGGCGCTCGCTTTTGTTTTGTCCAGCACCCACTCGTTCTCCAGCGGTTGGATGAGGTCAGGGAAATCATTGAACTTTCCGCTCATATCGAGCTTGCTTTTCGACTTGACGGCTCCGCCGGCATAGGTGCTGTTGTAATCGTCGCCGCGCGTAAAGATGATAGGCTGATTCATGCTTCGGAATAAGCCGAGCAGTTGCGCGATTTTCGGCAGCGCCTCCCAGGAAGCGGGGCCGCAGGCGGTCGGAAACTCCGCGATGGACTCTTCCAGTGTAAGTCCTTCCGAGCCGGTAAAACCGTAAGTGGCATCAACGACCAGCAGGGCCATCCGCTGTCCGGCCTCCATTTCCTCCATAAAACCTGCCTTGCGGTATGTTGTCCATTCCGATTCCGGAATGACTTTCATCCATTCTTTAATCGTAGTTTGATCCATGAGGGTATACCCCTTTCCTTCCCAGAGGGAGTTCTTTTATATGGTTGCCGCTTTGGCCGCTGCGGATTTCCAATACTCGACGATTTCGCTGCCTGTTGCGATCCAGACGTCTTCACGGCTGCGGATATGCTTGAAAGCTTTCTCCAGATATTTGCTCCGGAAAGGATGGCCGATCAGGAACGGATGCACGCAGATCGACATTACTTTGCCGGTATGGCCGCCTTCCTCGTAGAGCACATCGAATTGATCGATGATGGACTGCGCAAATTCCTCGGCGGTATAGTTCAGGTTCAGAATAGCGGTAATATCATTAATCTCAATGGAGTAAGGAATCGTGTACAGCGAGCCGCTGCGGACCTTCATCGGATAAGGCTGCTCGTCGTTCACCCAATCGGCGACATAGGTAAAACCTTCCTCGGCAAGAATGTCCGGCGTACTGAAGGTTTCCGACAGTGCCGGTCCGAGCCAGCCCTTCGGTGCCTTACCCGTGGCGGCCGTAATTGTATCGCGCACATTGCGGATAATTTGCCGTTCCTCTTCTTCCTCCATGCCGACAACGAAGCGAGAGTTGGTTTGCCCGTGTCCGAGCCATTCCCAGTCGAGCTTCATTCCTGCTTCCATGATTTGCGGATACATTTCACACACTTCGCTGTTCAGCGTTGCGCTTCCCTTGATTCCGTATTTATCCATCAGGTCCATCAACCGCCAGACCCCGACACGGTTGCCGTAGTCGCGCCAGGAATAATTCATGATGTCGGGGACAAGTCCGGCGGTAACCGGTGCAATGGACGTACTGGGCAGGTCGAAGTGAAAATGCTCGATATTCGGGACGACCCACAAAGCTACGCGGGCACCGCCCGGCAGAGGCAGCGTTTCTCTGTCGACAATTGGAATAAAATCGAACCTTTCATGATTCATTTTCTCTCACTCCTTCAATTTTGAGTAAAATTCGATAAAACCTAACCAAACTTATTCAAAACATACCATAATTATATCGGTAAATCCGAAGGGGTCAATAACTTTTTGTGAATAAACCTAACATATATATGGCATAAAAGGCGGCTTTTTCTTCAGCCTTACAAGTTGCCGGGAATGAGTCGATAAGATAAGATGGAGGATATTCGATCAAACTAAGTAGAAGAGAAGCATCAAAACGGAGGATATACCTATGTTAGTAGCCATCCAGGAAGCGGCCAAGCTGCTTGGCGTCTCTCCGACGAGCTTGCGAAGGCTGGAGAAGGATGACATTGTAAAAGGGTACGGCATTCGCGTCTATTACACGCCGGGGGGACAACGCCGTTATTCCACGGAGGAAATCGAGCAGTATTATTTGAACCGCGGATTCTCCGGCCGCTTCGGCTTCGGCGATCACCCTGTGCTGCTCGTTATGGATTGCAATACCGCGTTCACAAGCAAGGATTCGGCCATGCACGGCGAATGGGATAAGGAGATCGCCCATATTAGCGAACTGGTGGATACGGCGCATAAGACGGGGTGTCCGGTTATTTTTTCAAATTCTTATTTCGATCCAAAGGATCCGGCGCTGAACCTATTTCTCCGCAAGGTGCCTGCCATGGAGGCTCTCGCCCATGATCCGGCGGAGATCCAAATCGATCCCCGCATCAAGGTGAGACAAACGGATCGCAAGATTTTTACTAAATATTACACGGTTTATTCCGATACGGATTTGCTGCCCCTTCTTCGTTCTTTCGACTGCGATACGCTGATCCTGTGCGGCTTCTCCACGAGCGGCGCCGTCCGTTCCATGGCGACCGAAACGATCCAATACGCCATGCGTCCGATCATACCCGCCGAAGCGGTCGGCGACCGCGACGACCTTGTGCATCGCAACAATTTGAGCGATATCGACCGCAAGTTTGGCGATGTGGTGAAGCTGAGGGAAGTGCTGCAATATTTGCAGGAGCGTAAGGGTTAAACGGTTATTGCCGAAATTCGATCTGAAACAAACAAGGCTTGGGAAGCGCCGCACGCCCCCAAGCCTTTGTTTGTTTGCGGCCAAAGCCGGCAAACGTGCCTCTTTTTACCGCCACATTTTTTATTGCTCAGCCATATGTATTTAACATAGTTTTCTGCCTGTTTAAGCCTTAAAATGAACCACGGCGCTGTACTGCAGCTGGTTTCGGACCGGGTCGAAGGCGGCCTGATGCTGCACCGAATGAACCTTGAGCATTAAAGCTTTGTTAATGTCGATGCGTTCCTCGATCGTTTTTTCCAGAACCTTAAGATCGTAAGCCTGAAAAAACTCTACTTTATCCTGAATTGTATCCAAGGTAATATTCACGGTTTCACCTCCTGCTTGCCCCTGTTCTTTTCACAACTTCCTTCTCCGCCGGCGCTCGCGGTCAGAGAAGATGCCTTTTCATTAAATCGTCCATTGTGCCTATTGTTAGGCCTTAGCCTAAGGCAAAGCCTGCTTGACTTCCTGCTTTAACTGATCTGCATCCAGCTCCGCAGGAAACTGAAATTCCTTGTTGTTTATGAACACGGTCGGGACCATCTTTACTTTGCGTTTCATCGCTTCGGCCGTGATTTGCAGGCTTAACTCAATGTTATCCGGCTGCTCCTGCAGGCCGTATTCTTCCGCCAGCAGCTTTTTAATCGAATGGCTGTCCGATTCGCTCCAGCGGTTTTGTTTGGCAAACAGCTCTTTCATGAGCTCGTAGACCCGCTGCGGATCCTCATAATCCAAAAAAAGCGTTCGCCAAGGTGCCGTACAGCAGCATTTCGCGCGGCTTGTCGTAATGTTTGATTACATACTGAACCTGGCCGCTCGCAAGATAAGGGGGCAATACATCGTCGGCCGCTTGAAAAAAGGTCGCGCAATAGGGGCAGGCGAGATTTAAAAACACTTCCACTTTGACAGGCGCATCTTCCCGCCCGCAGCTCAAAAAGGCATTTTCGATCACCGTTGCCATGCTGAAATCCCTCCAATGCTTGTATAGGAATGAAAATAACATCCGCTTTGGCAGTCGACGTAGGTTTTAAGATTTATCCCAATCATTCCCATCAACATAAATTAAGTATAAAGGATACCTTTCGATATTTGTAGGCGTCGCGACTTTATTTATCCATTTCAGCTCTATACAGCAGGATATCGGCTGGAAATAAGGCCAGGCCCGTCGGAACTCCGATATAACCAAGCGGCGGCAAAGTGTTTGTATTTTCATAGTACATACGGGTTGAGGAGGCGGCTATTGTATTCGTTGTCCAATAGAGCATGACATGGGTGATTAATTCATCCATGCTGTAGGTGCCTAGAAGTTCCCCTCCACAGTCGCTCCAGGCCCGCCATTTTTCGATGATCCACGCGGCCAATCCTGCCGGGGAATCGGCAAGCCCGTAAGCAAGCGTCCGGGGACGCGTCGATTGCTGGGATAAATAACCGCCTTCCTTTGCCATCCATGCAGCAGCGTTTCTTCTGTATTCGCGTTCTTCTTCCGAAAGAGGCGAAGTCCAGGTTGTTGATCGTATTTTCCAGGGTAGCCGCTTCCTGCTTGAGGCTGGCGTTGATGCCGTTTTGAATTTTGTTTTGCAGAATGGAGTAGATGGTGATATAAGTGATCACGCCGATAATAGCGAGCGGGAGCAGGCAGGCGGTCATCAGGTAGAGGACCAGGGAGCGCCTGAGGGATTTGGCGGCAGGAAGGCGGAGCCGATGGGGGTTATGGTTCACGTTGAGCATGAGAGCCCTCCCTTTCATATGGCAGCGTTTTCAATGTTTTCGTTTGGCCGTATTATAGCATACGAGAGCCGGATGAGGTTTTTTTTATAAGATACTCGAACCTTTCACTTATGGTTTTCCATTTTTGTTTTTTGGTAAATATGATATTATATGAACTTGATATATGAAATTGATATATCTCATGATGTATAATTATATATATTATTTTTGGAGGAAAGGGATGGAATTTGAACATATTTAACAACAATTTAACTATTCCGTATGGTTTGCTGGAGGAGTTGCCTGATCCGCTGCTCGTTTTTGATCAAGATTTCAGAATCCTTTTTACAAATGAAGCTGGTAAAAAATGGGTTAAATCTTTGGGAGATGCGGCTGGACTAAATTTGTGGGAAGAGATCCCGTCGTTTTTGAGGGAGGGACTACAGACGAAGCTCCGTTCTTTTAATAATCAATTCCCTGAACAACAAGTTATTGAGTGTGACGTCGTGGACCCTTTAAATCGTGAAAACTATAAAGTAAAACTTTATTTATCCGGGCGGGATATTATTCTTCAGATCTGTGAAGCAAGTTCTGAACAAGTGATAGAGCGGAAAATTCTCGAAAATCATGAACAGTTGCTGATTCTGCAAGAGGCTGCTCACCACATTATTTATCAAGAAGAACCTAAAGCACTGCTGGACAGCTTGTTTTCGGAGTTATCAGATTACTTGAATCTGGAGGTTTACTTTAACTATATTTTAGACCAAGAGACACAACATATAAGATTAATGAATTATTCCGGAATTGATGAGGAGACGGCTGAAGAACTGGAATGGCTGAAGCTTGGAGAAGCGGTTTGCGGTAAAGTTGCAGAAAGTAAACAGAAATTAATTATCGAGAACATTCAGCAGTCCTCTGACCCGGCCGTTTCTATCGTGAAAAAGTTTGGCATAGAGGTTTATGCCTGCCATCCTTTGTTGTTTTACGGCAGGCTGATAGGAACCCTGTCATTTGGAACTTCGAAGAGAACCTCATTTTCTGCAAAAGAACTTGAACTGTTGGAAACGGTAAGTAATCAGGTGGCGGCTGCTTTTGAGCGGACTTTTTTGATTTCCGAGCTTCGAAATAAGAACCAGGAACTGGAACAAAACTATAATAAGTTATTACGCAATGAAAAGAAATATAAAAACATATTTGACGGGGCAATGGATGGCATACTCCTTATGGATCAAACTGGTTTGGTTCTGGATGCTAATTATTCGGCTTGTACCATTTTAGATTTGACATATAACGAGTTGGTGAGTCAGCCTTATCAGTCCGTAATAGACATCCTTCGTTTGGATACTACTAATGGTGAGGTATGGGTGCGTCAGAAGAAAGGTACTCCGCAGAGTCCAGGCAAGCTGCTGGAATACTCCATAAATAATGATCACGGTTTTCCTGGAGTCATGCTTTTTATTTTTAGAGATACAACAACTAAACGAATGATGATTAACACTTTGTCCGAGGCCAAAGAATTGGCGGAGAAGACAAGCCGGTCAAAGTCGGAGTTTTTGGCTATGATGAGTCACCAGCTTCGTACACCGTTGAATACTATGCTTGGTTATATTCAGATACTGGCTGAAGATGATACTAATCCGCTTAACAATATTCAGAATGCAAGAGTTACAAAAATGCTGGATTCGTGCAACCGACTGATTCGTCTAACCAATGAAATTTTAGATCACTTAAACTTAGAAAATGGAACACAAACCTTAAAGCTAGAATGTGTGAATTTGGATAATAGCTTGGAGGAAGCCATACAAGGGATACAATCAGTTGCATCTGAGAAGTCCATTCAAATTAAGGTTGAGGAGAAGAGCGGCTCTGATCGACAGCTATTTGTTGAAGCTGATGCTTTTCGTGTAAAGCAGATCTTAATCAATATTTTGAATAATGCTGTAAAGTACAGTCCTGCCGAAGGGAACGTTGAGATCTGCCATAAAGTTGTTGGCGATTTTGTAAGAATTACAGTTAAAGATTACGGAATCGGCATATCCGAAGAATATCATAAGGCTATTTTTGAACCCTTCTTCAGGATTTATGATCCATATTTTAATATTGAAGGTACCGGTATTGGATTGACACTGGTTAAAAATTTCGTGATTCTCATGGGTGGAAAAGTAGGAGTTCGAAGTCAGCCGCATCAAGGCAGTCAATTTTGGTTTACACTTCGCTTAAAAAAAGAAACTCTTAAGCATTAAGCTTAAGAGTTTCTTTTACTAGAGAGAAATATTTAAAATATTTAATTTATTTTGCAGCTCGTTTAATTTCAACTTGGACACATGAGCATATTTAGTGGAGTTGTTAAAGTAAGCCAAGTAGGTTTGGCTTTTCGCAACAATGCTTGAGAGCATAGTAAGATTGATAATAAAGGAACGATGTGAGAGGAAAAAGAGATGATTAGGAAGAACGCTGCTTAATTTTTCGATGGTATCGTTCGTTATATACTCATGGTTAATAGTAATAATACTGCATTTTTTCCCTGTTTTTTCAATGAAAATAATATCCTTTATCGGAACATAAAATATAGCCTGACCTTCTTTGAGGATAAGACGTTGAGACATAAGAGATTCTTTTTGTTGGATGAACAACCGCTTGGCTTTCTCAAGAGCGACATAAAATCTTGTTTTTTCTATCGGCTTTACAATGTAGTCTACTGCAGATAATTCAAATGCTTCTACCGCATATTCATCAAAACTGGTGATAAAAATAAACAACAAATCCTGTTTGATTTTGAGACATTTCCGCATAGCCTCAATACCTGATAGCTCTGGCATATTGATGTCTAACAGGACTAAATTTGGTTGATGGCGGATTACAGACTCGATCAATTCTTTGCCATTTCTACATTTATCTACAACCTGCATGTTCGGATATTTTGTGGTAAAGAATTCCATAATATTCAAAGCATCTTCATTATCATCAACGATGATGACACGTACAATCAATTGTTTAACCTCATCCTTTCCTTACTCAAGAAATTCAAACACTTATCCCTTGTGACTTATTTATTTTAACTAAATCCCGCTTTTTTTATTTACCCAGAAAGATATATTTTCAAACTGAAATGCACAGAAAAAGTCTTATGATGTCGAAATTATTGCGCGAATGAACAAAAAGCGATTCGACAAAAAAACGGTTATTTTATACATTAAAGCTAGTTCAAAAGATCTGAATCTATAAACGGTAAAAATAAGACTTTATAAACAACACTTTTCAGCCAAAGTAAATGATTTCTCTTTTAAGGAGGGATAGTCCAGCCTATACATATAAGCCTAAAAGGTTGTAATTGAAAAAAAACGGAATTATTTAGCAAGGGCAGCGGAAGTGGGGATAAGTACCTATACAACCCTTTGCATTATCCTCTTAATTTTATAATTTGTCAAAGAAACTTAATTGAATAGATTATACTTCCAAATAATCCATATTCCTTAATTTTTATTACAGTCCTCAATACCGTGTTTACTGGTTATGAGATGAAAGTGGTGATAGGTTTCATGAATGAGGGAAAACTCTTTACTCTAATTGATTCTGCAATGGATGAGATTAAACTCGCGTTTCATCCTGTCAGCCGGTACCAGGAAATTCCTTTCAATTTGCTCAGAAGTAATGTGTTACCTGTAATTTTAAGATTAAGTGAACACCCATTTCTTAGTCATTATTTCAATTATATGGAGGATAAAGATACATATACTTACCGACACAGCATAGGTGTAGCCATTATTACTCATGCAATAGGATTAATTATAGACTTCGATCAGCAGGAACTTGTAGAGCTCACTGAAGCAGGTTTCCTGCACGACATTGGAAAAGCCAAGATACCAGAAGAAATTATTAATAAACCTGGCGCATTAACTGACGAAGAATATGCCATAATTCAAAATCATACATGTTTTGGTTATGAGATTATGAAGAATATCCCTATTCTTACTTACCGACAGGCTTTAGTGGCGCTTCAGCATCATGAAAGAGAAGACGGCAGGGGTTATCCTTTTCGCTTAAGGGGAGAGGAGATTAATCACCACAGCAAAATAGTGGCCATAGCGGATGTTTTTCATGCCATGATATCCAAAAGGTCTTATAAGTCCCCGGTTCCTATCTATAAGGTTCTGTTTGAAATAACCGAAAGCAGATATGGAACTCTTGATCCTTCTATTTTCCTTCCTTTTGTAAAAAAAATTATGAATTATATGATCGGGAATGAAGTGCTTTTGTCCAACGGGATGAAGGGGAAAATAACTCACATTCCGTCAAATGACCCGGTTCGTCCGCTTATCCAGACAGATGGTGTTTATTTAGATTTAAGAAGTGAAAGGTCTATTCAACTGTTAGAAGTTATTTAACCCCAAAATTTGATCAAAGGGTGTAAAAACGTATGGGAGCTCTCAGCTTATCCAACCTTGAAAAATCCATCTTAAATTCAATGCTTGAGCCTGCTTTAGTTATTGATACTGAAGGCAGTATTTTAGCAGCCAACCATGCTTGGAATAATCAACCTTTTCACGTGAGCGAGTCAGTGAGGCAAGAATCTCTGGGGAAGAATTTTATTAAACATTTTGCGGACGTTCCGTTGCAACGGGGAATCTCGAGAGTTTTCCAAGATCAGATCGGTGTTTTTTTTCGGAAAATATCTTATTTGGATGGTCGTGAAGCCTATACTTTTATTTGCCGTGTCACCCCTATTAAAAACGAAAATTCTGAAACCTTAGGAGCTTTAATCGTATTTTATGATCTAACCAATCATACGCTTCTCGAACAATATTACAAGCAGGGAATAGAGAAATACAGAAATATTTCCTTATTTTCCCGAGACTTAATTAAAATCACCGATATGAACGGTAATGTGGAATATGAATCACCTTCTCATCATGATGTGCTGGGATATATCAATGAAGCCAATATCTTTATGAAAGTACATCCAGATGACATAAGCCGATTAAAGGAGGTTTATGCTGAGGTTGGGAATTGTAGGGATTCCGTAAAAGTTGAAGTTCGAAAGCAGCATAAAGACGGACAATGGATGTGGATAGAAGCAGTCTGTTCTCCTATTTTCTCAGAGGAAGGCGAGGTTGAAAGTTGTCTAATCATTTCCCGTGATATCAGTGAAAGAAAGAAAATGGAACTTGAAATGGAACAAATGGCATTTTTCGATTCTTTAACGGGGATTTATAACAGACGGAAGATAAAGCAAATTATGGAGGAAGTGTTGGACGAGGCCCGGCTTTCAGAAAGCGGTGCAGCCTTCCTTATTATGGACTTAGACAAGTTTAAGGATATAAACGACAATTTTGGACACGATGCCGGTGATGCCGTACTGCAGGAATTTGCCAAACGGATTATGAGCTGCCGGAGAGAGGGAGACTACGTAGGACGATTAAGCGGGGATGAATTTACAGTTGTAATGAAAGGGGTGCGGAGCCGGGGGGACATCTATGAATTTATTAAACTATTTAAGGATTCTTTGAGACCGTCTATTTTGCTTCCGGATGGATTCACCCGTCTAAAGATAAGATCCAGTGTCGGGTTTGGTATTTATCCAGACCATGGATCAACGACTTCTGAATTATTCAAACATGCAGATGTGGCTCTTTATAAAGAGAAAAGAAGAAAGAGCAGGTACAACGTCAGCCGGAGGTAACAGGAAACAGAACTTGAGTAGGAGGGAGCTTATTATGGCAAAGATACTTGTTGTCGAAGATAATCCCGCTATGAGACAAATATACCGTTTGATGCTCAATAAAAACGGTTATGACGTTGTTGCGGAAACAGCGGACGGAAGAGAAGCAATAAAGTTATATACTTCTACGGATCCAGATCTGGTTATTTTGGATCATCGTTTACTATCTCTAGAAGGGATAGATGTGGCGAAAATTTTGCTTGAGTTAGACCCCACGGCCCGAATTATTCTCTGTTCGTCTGATTCAGACAAACTCAAATCATCGGCCCTCAAGCTTGGGATTCTTTCCGTTTTGCAGAAACCGTTTAATTATGACCAATTTATTGCAACAGTAGGCTTTCTTCTGGAAAAAACTCCAGACAAGCAGTGAGGCAGAAGGTGTCATCAAGAGGGAGGAGTATTGGGAATGTGGATTAACAATTTGAAGACAGGGACTAAATTGGTTGGTTTAATAAGTATTTCAATTTTGTGTATTGCTTTGGTTGGGATGACAGGCTTTTTTTATATGAATAAAATTGCAGGCAACTCCTCTTCCGTTTATCAAAACGGATTAATCCCTGTACAAACGATAGGACAATTTCAAATAAATAACAGGGCGATAGACTCCTACTTGCTTGAAATGATGGTAACTAAGGATACAGAAAGACTTAACAAGCTGGTTGACAATATTCATACAAAATTAGAGGCTAGCGAAAGCGCGCTTGAAAGCTACGAAAAAAGTAATATAGATAAGAAAGTTGTTGATTTAATCAATCAATACAAGTCAAACAATGCCCAATTTAAATCGGAGTTGAATCAAACCATTAGTTTATCTCTGAACGGGGAGTACGATGAAGCTTATAATAGTTATTTCAATAAGGTTAAACCTCTTAGGTCAACACTTGCTGCTATTTCAGATGAAATTAGCAACAGTAATAACAAGCAGGCTGAAGACTTAAATAAGTCAAATCACATGTATTTAAAAAAGGCTATGATTATCATGGTTCTGACAATTACGATAAGTGTCTTACTAAGTCTGATCCTAGGATATTGGATTTATACAATGATTGTAAGACCGGTAAAGCTTGTTCAAAGTTTGATGAGCAAAGCCGAAGAAGGGGATTTGACTATAAAAGGATCATATAAAACCACGGATGAATTCGGGATATTGATTACTTCCTTTAATGATATGATACATGGGATTCGTTCTACCATTCAAGCTGTACAAGAAAATGCGGAAAGTTTGGCTGCTTCCTCAGAAGAATTAAGTTCGAGTGCGGAAGAGACAGGAAAAGCAACCAACGAAATTGCTCAAAACGTCCAGGAAACAGCGATAGGAACAGAACGCCAGCTTGTAGCTATTTCCGAGACAGCAGCAATCATAAAGAATATTTCTTCTAATTTGGAGGAGATCTTTGAGGTATCCAATTTGGTTTCTATTTCCTCTGACCATTCTTCTAGTAATGCCCGAGCAGGAAATCTGGCAGTAAAGACGGTCATTGATCAGATGAATACAATAGAAGCAAAAGTAAATGAAGTTACGCTTAGTGCCGTTAGATTGAGTGAGAGTTCCAAAGAAATTGATCAGATCGTTAGCTTTATTTCGGAAGTATCCAAACAGACTAATTTACTTGCGCTAAACGCTGCCATTGAAGCTTCTCGGGCAAGTGACCAAGGGCGTGGATTTTCGGTAGTAGCTGCAGAGGTAAAAAAGCTATCTGAGCAAACGGCAGGATCGGCTAAGCAGATTGAACAAAAAGTGGCCTTAATTAGACAGGAAACCGTAAATATTATGTCTTATATTGGAGAAACCGGTGCAGAGGTCAATAAAGGAGTGAACATGGCCCATTCAGCGGGAGAAGCATTTGAGACGATAAGGCTATCAACAGATGAAGTAACCGTGCAAATAGAGAATATGACCACTGCAGTTGAGAAAATAGCGGAGGGTTCGAAAATAATGGTCCAGGCTATCACTGACATCGAAAGCGCTTCCGAAAATGCAGCCGCAGGCATGCAGAATGTTTCGGCTGCAACAGAAGAGCAGCTGGCTTCCATGCAGGAGGTCTCAGCTTCAGCAGTCTATCTGGCTCAGATGTCTGAACAGCTTTTTGATACAGTTAAGAAATTCAGAATTGAGAAAGAATCCTAAGGTCTGTTAAGGGAGGGGTAGGGGAGTGTATAGCAGAAGAAACGAACCCTTTCGTTATGAATTTAATGAATTTTTGAAGGGCAGATTTGAAATTATAAACATTGATGGACAAGAAATAGAAAGTCATACCGGCCCTGTTGATGTTATAGACCTTAGCTATAATGGAGCAAAGCTCGTGACTAATTTAAATTTAATGAATGAAAACAGGGACATCGTAATTATGCTTCATTTTAAAATATCAAAGGAGGATTTTTCCATCCCGGGCTCAATTGTTTATAAAGAGGCCAAGGCCTCAGGCGAGTTTTTATACGGCGTTCATTTGAATACCAGTAAGGAAATCAAGAATCGGCTTACCCAGGAACTCAAAGATTATGCATGGAAGCAAGTCAAAGAGAAGGAATAATGAATAACAACATAGGTAAGTTGAGGTGAGGGAAATGAAACGGGAGGCCTTACGTCGTTATATTCCTATTATTACCGCTTTTGTTATGTTTGTTTTATCAAGAGGAATATACCGTTTGCAGGATTTGTTTTATAATCCCAAGTATTTTCTGCTCCTTCATACCAGCTTGGAATTTTTCAGTGTATCGATATCATTTTTTATAGCGCTTTTAGGATGGTTTTTATTTCCTTTGACTAGATCAAAGTACGGAGTATTATTTGGCGCAGTGTTTTTATCTGTAGGTATACTGGATTTGTTCCATACCTTGGTTTTTGCCGGAATGCCATTTGGACTTGATTCAAGAGCAGGTGTCTGGTTTTGGCTGAGCGCAAGAATGACCGAGTGTGTATCTTTGTTTGTTATTATCCTTTATCCGGACCATACCCGATTCTCAACTGGAATTCGGTATAAAAGTTATGGCATTTCCCTTCTGGCCACTGGGGGAGTTTGTGCGGTACTTTTGTTCTCTATGGATATTTTCCCGTCTTTAGTCGTTGCAGAAACTCACGAACCTTCCTTCGCTAAGGTGGTAACTGAATATGTAATCAGTGCATTTCATTTAGCGACGGTAATCTTTGTGTTCAAAAGACTGAAGAATAGCGTCGGAGTACAAAAAAACTATTTGGCAACAGCTTGCTTCTTAATCATGTTAGCTGAGCTTATTTTTACGTTATATAAAAACGTTTATGATTTTGATGCCTTGCTTGGACATATTTTCAAAGTGTCAGGCTACTGCTACTTACTAATTGCAGTTTATTTGTCTACGATTAAGAAATATTACTCCAGGCTTGCGGAATCAGAGAAAAAGGTTAAGCAGACCAATATATGGCTCAGTACATTAATTACAAATTTAAATTCAGGTATTCTTGTCCTTAATGAAACCAATAAAGAAGTTCTGATCAATGATAAGTTTAGGGAAATGTTCCAAAAGGATGATTCCGAATCTCTTCAAAATCATCTTGCTGCTGGAGACCTTCCAAGTCAGGTGAATGAAATTCAAAAGGGAAAACGAATGGTTGTGGATCAGGTGATCGAATTATCCGATGGACGGGTGCTGGAGTTTGATTATATTCCGACTTACGTTGAGGAGATCTTTCAGGGCAGTCTGCTGAAATTTACGGACGTCACTTTTAAAAGGAAGCTGTCTCTTGAAATAATCAGAGCCAAGGAAGAGGCGGAAAAAGCCAGTCACTTTAAAACAGAATTTCTATCAAAACTGAGCCATGAGCTGAGAATTCCCTTAAACAACATTATTGGATATGCTCAAATTCTTGATTTGGAGAAAAGTGAATCTTTAAGTGAACTGGAGGAAAACAGTATCCAAAGAATTTTAAGTTCAGGTTTTCATCTAATCGAAATTGTGAATAACATTCTTGATTTATCAAAAATAGAAGCCGGGGTTATTTTCTTGGATAAAAAGGAGATCAATCCGTTTCAAATCATGAAGGATTGTCTGAAGGAACTTAGACCTTTGATCATGGAAAAAGAGATAAAAGTCCATTTGCAATTACAAGAGGAAAAATGGAATGGAACAAAGATTGTAGGAGACCCGCTAAGACTAAAACAAGTATTTCTTAACGTTCTTCAGAATGGAATTAAATATAATAAAAAATCCGGTGATTTGACTGTTTACACTGATAAAAAGGACCGCTGGCTTGTATTCCGTATAGAGGATACGGGCAATGGGATATTGCCGGAGGACCTTCCTAATATATTTAGCCCATTCTACAGATCAGCTGCTCATCGGAATAGAATTGAGGGAACAGGGATAGGTTTGTCTATATCTAAACAACTTCTTGAACTCATGGAAGGAGATATTTATGCCAGCAGTGTAGAAGGAGAGGGCAGTTCATTTACAATAAGGCTTCCAATAGAAAACAGAGATTTGAATTGAAGCTGGAACATCGTTTATGGGATAAGGAACCTTTTCCTAAGAAAAGGTTCCTTATGAACTGCTTTATTTACTGCTCTCGTCCTGAATTTCCTCTCTGAAGCCTTTGAGGCTCATTCGGCGGTTATCGTTTTTGGCCTCGATTTCCTGTTTCTCGGAAGCGGAAATTTCGTCCGCATGCTCATCGAGGTATTCCTCGGCTTCATTCAGGTTCGCGATTGTGTGGTTGATATGCTGCTGCAGATGAACGGCATTATCTTCGCGGTTATCCGGTTTAGGCACAGTTATCCCTCCTTTATGACAGAATCTTTGTTAGGATGCTTGATTAAAGGTAAAGCTATACGCGAGCGGGCGACGTCTGCCGAATGAATGACTAAGGCTTCCCTGGATCAGAACGCCCGAAACATTTGCTGCTAAACATTGAATCCTGTTCGCCATTACGGTAAAATTGCAATATCTGTTCTTAGGAAAAGGGGATTGTTTCGTTTGAGCCAAGAAGAAATTTTGAATGAGTTGCCTGAGAATTACACCGAGTTGAAAAAGCAGGCCAACCGCTCTGCGGATTGGAGAGCACGTCTTGCCGCCGTGGAAGAGTTGGGCCAGTATGACCATAAGCAGGTAATAGACATTTTGACCCGTCTGCTTGAAACTGATCCGGTAACCACCGTACAGAACGCCGCTTACGAGAAGCTTAAAGCTTTTGGTTACCAGGTGAAGCAGCCCGTCACAAACAAGCCGGAGCCGGTAAAAGGAGTGTCCAAAATCCTGCTTCGCATCAAGAAGAGCCTTCCGCGTGATCACACTTACGAGGATTTCAAAGAGAAATTCAAGAAGATGCGCATCGACGTGTATGACACCTACGAAGGGGAAAAAGGCGACGAATTCGACGCATGGCTAAAGGATATGTGGGCTAAAGCGGGAAGATAAGCGCTTAAGGTGGAAAGACAACTTTCATATAGGCAGGAAAAAACCTCTCTGAATACCAGAGAGGTTTTTTGTTTTAACGAGCTGCTTAGTTTCTCAGAATTTATGACAAGTCTAATGTTAGATAATATAACATAAAATTTATCTTTTTCCCTGATAAATAACTGCTTTACTGAATTAACGAATTAATGTGTTATATTTATTCACATAGTTATATGGATTTTTACATAATCAGTAGATTTGAACATCGTTGTGGGAGGTTACTTATGAAGAAGTTGAACTTTAGTCTTGCACGAATTGCACTTGCCGGGAGTTTGCTGCTCCAGGTGCCGGGTTTTACCATGGCCCAGTCCTCATCAGGCACTGTATCCCAAGCTGAATTGCTAAGCTTGCTTACGCAATCCACCGGCAAACCTATAACCTCAGACGCCAAGTGGGGTGATTCCGCCATCAGCCGGGGAGAGGCAGCGGAAATGATTCAGCAGCTGCTGAATCTGAAGGATGCTTCCCCAGTCTACACGGATGTAACGCCAAACAGTCCTTATGCCGCAGCAATCGGTGCGGTCAGCAAAGCGGAAATCATGAACGGTATCCCTGGCGGCAGCTTTGATTTAAAGAGTGAACTAACTCCTGCCCAGGCTTCCATTTTGACCCAACGGGTGGCCTACTATTCCAAACTGTCTTCGATTTCGGCCAATTCGGTCTCAGGTCTCATGATCGATGATATTGAACAAGGATTGCGGACAGGCGCTTTTACTTGCATGCAGTTAACCGACGCTTATGTGGAGCGGATTGAAGCCTACGATCAGAAAGGCCCGCAGCTGAATGCAATTATCCATGTCAATGACAAAGCCCATGAGCAAGCTGAGCTGCTGGATCAAAAGCAGCAAGCGGGGGCTGAACTGGGGGCTGCACATTGCGTTCCTGTCGTTGTGAAGGATGTAATCAATACCAAAGAAATGCCGACCACAAACGGCTCAGAGTTGTTTAAGGACTGGGTACCTCAAAGCAATGCCACCGTCATTAACCGCCTTGAACAACAGGGCGCAATTATCCTCGCTAAAACCAACCTTGATGACTTTGCCGCAGCCGTTTACGGTATTTCCAGCTTGGGCGGGGCTATTAAAAATCCTTACGATCTCACTCGTACGGTCGGAGGTTCATCAGGCGGCAGCGCCGCTGCCGTGGCTGCTCAATACGCGCCGCTTGCAATCGGCACCGATACAGGCGGTTCACTCCGGATTCCGGCGGCGCTCACCGGTGTTGTTACGATACGTCCAACGATGGGGCTTGTCAGCCAAAACGGGATTTTTCCGCGGGCATTTACACAGGATACGGCCGGACCGTTGGCAGCGGATGTAAAAGATGCAGCTATCGGACTTGATCTTATCGCCGGCTACGATCCTGCCGACCCTAAGACCGCCCGCAGTGTCGGGCAAATCCCGTCGAAAGGTTATGCCTCCTTCGCCAAAGGAGGTAGACTGGACGGCAAGAAGATCGGTCTTGTGACCGGCGGCCTCGCCATTTGGGGTGACCAGCCTAATGGACCGGTAGTAACTCTACTCCGCCAAGCGGCGAAGGACATTGAATCCTTAGGTGGTCAGGTAGTCGAAATTGCGGGTCCGGACAAGGATCTACTGGGCATGGCTTCCGTGATTACCTTTGAATCGGCACATGACGTGAACCAATTCTTATCCGAGCAGGGCGAGGATGTTCCAGTTAAAACGTTCAAGGAATTGTACGAATCCGGCAAATACAGCTCTTATGCGAAAGAATCCTATGACCGCGAGATCCAAATCGATCCGGACGGCCTTGCGGGCAATTTGGATTACCAGCGTGCGCTTTCCGCTAGAACAGAGCTGCAGGACTGGACCTTGAACACTATGGCGAAAAATGGCTTGGACGCCATTGCGTACCCCACGGCCGCCCAAACCGCCGATCTGATCAGCAAGGAACAGGCTGGCCTGTTCAGCCGCTGGAGCGAAAATACCGGCTTCCCGGCCATCAGTGTTCCAATGGGTTATGCGGAGTCGGATACAGGCAGCATGCTGCCGGCCAACATTGAATTCCTTGGACGGGCCTTTGACGAATCCGGCCTCATCCAAATTGCCAGCGCTTATGAGAGCGGGACCAAGATGCGGGTAGCTCCGACGCTCCCGGAGATCGCGGCTGAATAGAAAAAGCTTATATCCGGCAGTTTCCACCATCCCTTCCGTTTGTTATGATCAAGCGGGAGGGATTTTTCATGACTACAAAAGTATTGTTGTCCGGATTTGAACCCTTTGGCGGGGAGCAGATCAATCCGTCATATGAAGCGGTAAAAAAGCTGAACGGCAAGGTGATTGGCGATGTTGAACTGATCGGCATACAGGTGCCTACCGTATTTGGAGCATCGATTGCGGTCCTGACAGAAGCGATTGAGCGGTACCAGCCGGATGTGGTTATCGCCGTGGGACAAGCCGGAGGAAGGGCGCAGATTACGCCTGAGCGTATTGCCATTAATGTCGATGATGCCCGCATACCGGACAATAAAGGCGGGCAGCCTGTTGACGAACCCGTTATAGCAGGCGGACCAGCCGCTTATTGGTCCACGCTTCCGATCAAATCGATAGTTCGGGCGATCCAGGAAGCCGGAGTACCGGCAGCTGTATCCAATACGGCAGGGACCTTCGTGTGCAATCACTTGTTTTATGGGCTGATGGACTATTTGCAGAAGAAATCCCCGCAGAGCCGGGGCGGGTTTATCCATATTCCCTTCCTGCCCGAGCAGGCGCTGAACAATGGTCAGCCTTCCTTGAGTCTCGAAGCGATCGTTCTGGCTTTGCAGACGGCGGCGTTGGAGTCGGTCCACGTTCTGGAGGACGTTCGGGAAACGGGCGGTACACTGCATTAAATAGAACGTTTGAAGAGGAGGAGCGGCGGCTCCTCTTTTTTGCGTCTGCCCTTTACCAGCGAAAGTCTTTACATTATAGTTCCTTATATAAGCAGGGGTACATCCTTGGTTGGGAGGAATTGGCAAGCGTCGTGTAGAAAGGAAGAGACACCAGAGAAACCTTACAAGACTAAAACCTAACATAATCTAGGAGAAGCACGATGGCGAAAAATAACAGCATGTTAGATGTTGCGGATCAGGAATTACGGCCGAATTCTATATTCGGAACGGTTGTAGGTATGGCGTTGATGAATCAGGATGGGACTTTTATTAAAGCCAATCCGTCTCTCTGTGCATTTCTTGGTTACGAAGAGCAGGAGCTTTTGGGGGAACACGCGGAGAAGATTATCCACCCTGAAGATCAGCCTCTTGTCATTAAGGATTACCGCAGCTGGTTGGAAGACGGTACGGAAATTTTACATTTAGAGAATCGTTATTTACATAAACATGGCCACGTGCTGCGGGGATTGGTCCGGCTGTCGAAGCTGCCGATGATGGATTCCTTTCTCCTTGTCATTCATGTTACAGATATGACCTGGGCCAGCGAGCAGAACGGAAACAAAGCCAATTGGGAAATCATGAAGTGTCTTTATCATTTGGATTCGGAAGCTGTAGCGGTCGTCAATCTTGAGGGCCGGATTATAAAAGTCAACGGGACTTTCGAGAAGCTGTTCGGTTACCGCGAAGACGAGATTCTGGGCGAAGTGCCGCCAATTGGTTCGGAAGAGCCGCTGCACAAAATTATAGCCGAGCTAAAGAAGGAAGAATGTGCTCCTCTACTGAAGCTGGAGTATGAAACCATTAAAAGGACCAAAGAGGGAAATTTGATTTCCCTTTATATCAAACTGTTTCCTATCCGCGATGAATCCGGATGTTTAAATGCGGTTGGGACGGTTATCAAGGATATTACGGAACAGGGTACCCTGACCAGTCAGTTTCATGATCTTGTAGCGGTTAATTTGGATCCTGTCCTGATCTTTGATCCCGCCGGTTATGTTGTCCAAAGCAACCAGGCTTTCACCGAGCAGTTTGGCTGGCCGATGAATCAGGTGCTTGACCGGCATTGGAGCCGGTTGCCATTTGACGTGATGCAGTCTCAATTAGATTTTAGACAGTTGGTCCACAAGCTGCAGATGGACAATATTGTAACCGGCTTTGAGACAAAAATGCTGAAAGAGAACGGCGAGCCTGTTCAAATTTCGCTGACCGGTTTTACGCTCAAGTATGGACGTGGCGGGGCGGGAGGAGCTGCTTTTATCCTGAGGGATATCTCCAAGCAGAAGAAGACGGAGCAGCTGATGATGGAATCGGAGAAGCTTTCTTTAGCCGGGCAGCTCGCAGCGGCGATTGCGCATGAAATCCGCAACCCGATTACTTCGATCAAAGGTTTCTTGAAGCTGCTGCAGAATTCGGAACGCAAACAGCAGTATTTTGATATCGTGAATACGGAAATTGACCGGATCGAATTGATCCTTAGCGAAATGCTGGCCTTGGCTAAACCCCAGACGGCGAAGTTTGAACCCAGGAACATAAGGAATATTCTGGAGCAGGTGGCCTCCCTCTTGATCGGGGAAGCCAATATGAACGGCATTGAAATTCTCCTGCATGAGGATGCCGGTATGCCCGAGGTTCATTGTGATGAGAACCAGATTAAGCAGGTATTTATTAATTTTATGAAAAATGCCATCGAAGCGATGCCGGAGGGAGGAACCCTTACCGTCGAGATGTTTCCGCCGGGGCCCCCCTATGACCAGGCTGTCAAAATTGTTTTGACCGATACCGGCACGGGAATACCGCCCGAGCTGCTGGCCCGGATCGGGGAACCCTTTTTCACAACGAAACAAAGCGGCACCGGTCTTGGCTTTATGACCAGCAAGAACATCATCGAGAACCACAAAGGAATGTTAAATATTAGCAGCAAGCAGAATGAAGGGACCAGGATTGAAATCAGGCTTCCTGTCAAATTACACGTCCCGAAGACGGGCGGCGGTTGAACAGATGGCGCAGCCCTTCGCCAAGCACGTTAAAAGTTAATATTGCAAATAAAATGGCCGTAGAAGGGATCAGGACGTATTGGAATTTGCTGACGAAAATTTCGGAAATATGGGCAGCTAACATGCTGCCCCAGTCATTGCTGGTATTCAGCATTCCGGCGAAAGAGGAATAACGCTGGGCGATGAAGATGTGAAGCACGCCGAGCTGGCCGATCAGCAGCACCGATTTGCCGAAGTCCAGGCAGAGATTGACGATCAGCTCCGGGGTCATGGCCGGCAGATAGTGGTTTTTGGCCATGCGCAGCGGGCTTAAACCAAGCGCGTTCCCCGCTTCAATGTACAGCTCCTGGGAGATCCGGCTGGTTTGCTGCTGAACGAGCACGGCTACCCGGCCAACCTCGATGAAGGCGAGGAACAAGACGATCCAGAACGTTCGGAGGTGGACCTGAACGAGCAGCGGCAGGCTCATAAACGCAGCAGCAGCGATCAATGTCGGAAAGAAGGAGAACACATGGTTCAGAATCGAAATCAAGTTGTGGGCGCCCCCTTTTTTATTTCTTGCCATTACGCCCAACGGGAAGCCGATCACATAACGCAGCAGGGCAATCGAACCGGCGAGCAGCAGCGTTTCTTTGGCTCCGACGACAATCCGGCTCAAATTGTCCACCCCGAATTTATCCGAGCCCAGCGGATTCTCCGCGGAATATTTGTATGGGGGCAGCGTCAGCTTGCCGCTGTCCGACAAACGTGACGGCACAGGCGTAACATCAATGAAAGGGAGATAAGGACCAACAAAAATAACAAACAGCAATATGGCTAACATCAGGCAGCCAACCCAGAGCATGATATTTCTGCGCATTATGATTCCTCCCTGCGGGCTTCAGCCGGACCCAGCCATCTGAGGGCCAGGAAGCTGATGATCTGAAAAAGCGCAACGATCAGCATAAAGCAGAAGGCGATGCCGATCAGCACGCCGGGCTCATATCTGGGTCCGGAGATTCCCAAAAACGTCATGTAGTCAATGCCGACAAACATCCGTCTCGCCGCCCCGAGAATATTGCGGAAATATTCGATCAGCACCAGACTTGAAATAATATAAACGCCAAGCGGTGTAAAATGGGTCAAAATCCGGGTCACGCAATTCAGCATGATATGTTTAAAGAAGATCAGCCAGGAGGGCAAACCTTTGGCAACAGCAGTTTTAATATAAAACTCTCCTTCCTGGGAGGCAATGGAAGCATAGGTAATCCGCGCCACATACATGACGGGATAAATGGAGGCCAGCACGACAGGAATATAGAAGCCTGTCCATCCATCGGGCGCAAAGAAACGGATTTTGTTGCCGTGATGAATGATGTACCACTGCGCGAGCAGCAGAAGCAGAAAGTCGGGAATGGATTGGAACAACCAGGTTACTCCGCTGCCCAGTACGCTTAACTTCCATTTGGAGAAAACGTAATCCAGCATGCCTTTGAGGATGCCGAAGACAAACGCGATCAGCAGGGCCGAGGGAATAATAAGTATGCTTTTTCCAAGTGCGTCAAGCACCTCCTGGCCGGCAGGCACATTATACTGCGACACGCCGAGCGAGCGCTCCAGCAGCAGCTGGGCAACAAAATCCCTGATGTTATTCCCGTATACGGTCCAGCTGAAACGCTCCGTCCGCGGCAGCAGGACGAACAGAATGACGAGCAGAAAGGCGGTTAAATAGATTAACAGCGACTTGAGCAGACGTGAAGCTGGTTTCATCTTTTCCTCCTATGACTTTTTATTCCATATTTTATTAGAGGGGTAAAGGATTCGTCCAGTAAAATTAATTTTAAACATTATAACGTTATATTTACATGGGCGTCTTGTTGTGATAGTTTAAGGTATAAATAAAGACTCCTTGTGGAGTGTGGAGGTGGGCCGATGGGCAGAAGGCTGCTTAGAAATCTGCGGCAGACCGATGGCAGGCTGATAGATCTCGTGATAACAGATGGAATCCTTACCGAAGTTCGAGTTCAAGGGGAGGATCTATCGGATGTACATGGAGAGGGGAATCCGGATTCCGGCGGCCGTTTTGATGGCTTTGACGTTTGGGAAGCGCCGGCCGGCACTTACGTCTCGAGCGGCTGGATTGATATGCACGTTCATGCCTTCCCCGAATTTGATCCGTACGGGGATGAAATTGATGAAATCGGCATCAAACAGGGCGTAACGACGATTGTCGATGCAGGCAGCTGCGGAGCCGACCGGATTGCCGATCTGGAAGCAAGCGGGAGGAAGGCGGATACCCGGCTGCTGGCTTTCTTGAATATTTCCCAAATCGGGCTGAAACGTATTGATGAGTTGTCCGATATGTCCTGGATTAACCGGGACAAGGTCGTGCAGGCCGTCCGGGATTATCCGGATTTTATCGTTGGCCTGAAAGCCCGGATCAGCCGCAGCGTCGTTAAGGAAAGCGGCATTCAGCCGCTTGTGGCGGCGCGGGAGCTGTCGGAACAGACGGGGCTGTCGCTGATGGTCCATATCGGCTCTGCGCCGCCGGACATCCGGGAAGTGGTGCCGCTGCTGCAGCGGAAAGATATCATTACGCATTATCTGAACGGCAAAGCCAACAATTTGTTTGATGCGGACGGCAATCCGCTGGACGTATTGACGGACGCGGTGCGGCGCGGCGTTCATCTGGATGTGGGGCACGGCACCGCAAGCTTCTCGTTCGCCACGGCGGAAGCGGCCAAACGGCACGGCATCCATCCGGATACGATCAGCACGGACATTTACCGCGGCAATCGGCTGAACGGACCCGTGTACAGCATGGCGAACGTGCTGAGCAAATTTCTGGAGCTCGGCTACGGGCTGGAGGAGACGGTACGGCGCGTTACGGTGAATGCGGCGGACTGGCTTGGCCGTCCGGAGCTGGGCCGGATTCAAGCCGGTGATTCGGCGAACCTGACCTTTTTTACAGTGGCAGATGAAGCAACAGAGCTTGTGGATTCCGAAGGGGAACGCCGGACCTCAAACCGGCGAATTGAAGCTAAAGGAGCGGTTGTCGGTGACAAATTCTTTTCAAGCGAAATACGGGCTTAAACGGGTAATTAACGCCAGCGGACGGATGAGTATTCTTGGGGTATCCGCCCCAACGGATACCGTTATGGAAGCGATGAAGCAGGGCGGGCAAAGTTACGTGGAGATCGCCGACCTGGTCGATAAAGCCGGGGATTACGTGGCGCGTCATGTAGGTTCGGAAGCCGCCGTTGTCGTGAACTCGGCTTCAAGCGGAATTGCGTTGTCCGTGGCCGCTGTCGTAACCCGGGGCAACCGCAGGCTAAGCGAGCGGCTGCATCAGGAGCCGATAGAGAAGAACGAAATCATTATTCTTAAAGGGCACAACGTGCAGTACGGCGCCCCCGTAGAAACAATGGTTTACCTGGGCGGTGGAAAGCTGGTGGAGGTTGGTTATGCCAATGAAGGCAAAGCCGAGCATATGGCGGATGCCGTTAATGAACGTACGGCTGCCCTGCTGTATGTGAAGTCCCACCATGCGGTCCAGAAAAATATGATTTCCGTCGAAGAAGCCTGGGAGGTCGCGCAGAGCAAAGGGATTCCGCTCATTGTGGACGCGGCGGCCGAAGAGGACCTGCAGAAATACGTGAAGGTGTCCGACCTCGCCATCTACAGCGGCTCCAAAGCGATCGAAGGCCCGACGTCCGGCATTGTGGCCGGCAAGCGAACCTATATCGAATGGCTGAAGGTGCAGCTGCACGGCATCGGCCGCAGCATGAAGGTCGGCAAGGAGACAACGTTTGGCCTGCTCCAGGCTCTGGACGAATATGCGGAGAAGCAGGACCGCAGCGAGCAGGAGAAAGCGGAACTGCAGCGTTTGGTGGCCCTCAATGGCCAAATCCCCGGCATCAAGGTTACGATTGTACAGGATGAAGCGGGCCGGGCCATCTTCCGCGGACGTATTCATGTGGACGCTTCGGAAGCAGGCTTAACCGCCAGGGAACTGAACGACAAGCTTCAAAAGGGAGACATCGCCATTTATACTAGGGACTATGGAGTCCGCCAAGGGTATTTCGATATCGATCCGCGTCCGCTCATGGGAGATGACATGGCCGTCATCGAAGCCAAAATCCGCGAATATACAGGGGGAACAGCAAATGTCTAATATCAGCAAACGTTTCTATAACAACCGTGTGGCCCTAAACGTGCTGGCGAAGGATATCGCCAATGCCAAGGAGGTCTTTGAGGCGGCGCAAGGCCATGTGCTGGTCGGCGTATTATCCAAGGACTACGCAACCGTTGAATTGGCCGTCGAAGCGATGAAGGCATACGGCCGCGAAATTGAGGATGCGGTATCCATCGGGCTTGGCGCCGGCGATAACCGTCAAGCCACCGTGGTTGCGGAAATCGCCAAACATTATCCGGGCAGCCATATCAACCAGGTCTTCCCGGCCGTGGGGGCTACACGGGCCAGCCTGAACGGGAAAGACAGCTGGATCAACAGCCTGGTCTCCCCCACCGGAAAGGCTGGTTATGTGAATATCTCAACAGGCCCGGTCAGCGCGGCTCAAACGGAAACGGCTATTGTGCCGGTTAAAGCGGCTATTGCGCTCGTTAAGGACATGGGCGGCAATGCGCTCAAATACTTCCCGATGCAGGGGCTGAGCCGGGAAGAGGAGCTGCGCGCGGTAGCGAAAGCGTGCGCCGAAGAAGGTTTTGCCCTGGAGCCGACGGGCGGAATCGACCTGGACAACTTTGAGGCCATTTTGCGGATTGCACTGGAAGCCGGCGTTCCACAGGTGATTCCTCACGTCTATTCGTCTATTATTGATAAAGAGAGCGGGAAAACGAATGTTCATGACGTGCAGGTGCTGCACCAAATGATGACAAAGCTGGCCAACCAATATGCCTAAGACGGTGGCTGCCTTTGGCGAGGTGATGATGCGTCTGCAGGTGCCGGGCCATGAGCTGCTTGCCCAAAGCGATACGCTGAAATATTCATTTTCGGGAACCGGCGTAAATGTCATTTCGGCGCTGAGCCAATTCGGGCATAAAGGTTATCTCGTATCGAGGCTGCCGGATAATCCGCTTGGCGACGCCGCTGCCGCCTATTTGCGAAAGCTGGGGATCGACACTTCCAAGATTTTGAGGGGTGGCAGCTATTTGGGCATGTATTTCCTGGAAAATGGCTTTGGGATTCGGCCCAGCCGGGTCACCTACTCCAACCGTCAGGAAAGCAGCTTTAACACCGCCCCGGACGGTGTTTATCCGTTTGAGCAGACGGCCGGCGAAATGGATGCCGTTCATTTCTGCGGCATTACGCTGGCCATGAACGACGGCGCGCGCCGGTCTATGAAGGAGTTTGCCGGGCAGGTCAAAACGCAGGGCGGCCTGGTCATCTTCGACTGCAATTACCGGCCGGGCCTGTGGGCTGCAAACGGCGGTTATGCTTTCGCCAAACCCCATTACGAAGCCATGCTGGAGCTGGCGGACATCGTGTTCATGAACGAGCAGGACGCGCTGCATGTGCTTGGCATGACCTCCGCCGCCGGCAAGCAGGAACGCGAGGAGCTGCTCGAGGAGCTGATCCCGGTCGCGGCGGAGCGATACGGCGTGCGGACGGTGGCGGGCACACACCGCAGTCTTCTTGAGGACGGGCGCCATTCCCTGCGCGGCTATATCTACCGGGACGGCCGGTTCAGCTATTCGGACGTGCTGGTCTTTCCGGTCCATGACCGGATCGGAGCCGGGGATGCGTTTGCCAGCGGCATTATCCACGGCGAGCTTGAGGGATTTGCCCCTGAGCGGACGGTAGCTTTTGCGGCAGCGGCGGGCATGCTCGCCCATACGGTAACGGGAGATACGCCGATGGCTTCCGAAGCCGAGGTGCTGCGGGCGATGGCCCAAGGCCTCCGCGATGTGGAAAGGTAGGAATCAAGGTGAGTTTAAAACGGAAAGACAGACCGTTATATCTGCAAATCAAACATATTATCAAGGACCGGATTCTGCACGGCGTTTATCCGCTGGATTCGGTCATCCCCCCTGAACCGCAGCTGGAGAAGGAGTTCGGAGTCAGCAAAATCACCGTGCGCGGAGCCGTACAAGAGCTCGTGCAGGAGGGGTATCTGGAGAAAGGCAGCGGCCGGGGGACGCGCGTTGTCCGCAACACCGTTACCTCCAAGCTGTCCAAATGGAAACATTTCACGGAAATTCTTGTTGAAGAGGGCCATAAGATCCGCAAGCAGTGGCTGGGGCTGCAGCAGGTCAAGAATGAACCCGGCAGCAAGCCCTTCGAGCTGTTTGGCCCGCTGTGCCTGAAGCTGCGCCGGATCTATTATCTGAACGATGTTCCGTATATCTACTACGAGCATTACGTGTCTCCGGCCGTGGACGGCCTGGAGGACGATGAGCTGGACGGGCGCTCCCTGTATGAGCTGCTGGAGGAGCAGGGGATTACGCTTGATAAGCTGCGCGACGAATTTGCCGCCGAGCTGCCCTCTGCCGAAATCGCCGACATGCTGAAGCTGAAGGAGGGGACGCCGGTGTTAAAGCGGACTCGGTATTCTTTTGACGGCCAGGGACAGGTTGCGGAGCTCAGCTTCGGGTATTACCATACGGCGAAGCAGAGTTATGTGGTGAATTACGAGGCTTAAGTCGAGATTCGTAGTCCCGACTTATAGCCTGCGACTCATAATCCTTGACTGGCAACTTAACTTTGCAAGCTGGAACAGGAATCAGTCTTTGATCCGCCGAATAGGTTTGAAGCAGGTTATACTTTCAGGAAAAGTTGGTACAAGATCCCGTTTGGCGGGGGAATTTTCAGGGAGAGGGCGGGTTGCAGTGGGACTTACGAATAAAATCGGAGTGATTGTCGACAGCTTTGGACTGGGCATCCGGGAGGGGCTCATCAAAGCGAAGGAAATCGGTGCAGACGGTGTGCAGATTTGGGTGACGCAGGGTGAGATGGAGCCGGACAATATGAATGCCGAGAAACGGGCGGAGCTGAAAAGGTTCATCCGAGAGCTGGGGCTCGACATCTCGGCGCTCTGCGCGGATTTCGGCGGAAGCGGCTTTAAAGACCCGGCGCAGAACGGATGGAAGATCGAAAAATCGAAACGTGCGCTCGACCTGGCGCTCGATCTGGACTGCCGCGTTGTGACGACGCATATCGGCATCGTGCCCGAGGATCCAGCCGACCCGGTTTATGCCATTCTGCAGGAGGCCTGCAACGAGCTGGCGGCCTATGCGCATTCTCTTGGTGGTTATTTTGCGATCGAAACCGGTCCGGAAACGGCGGAACGCCTGAAAGGGTTCCTGGATTCGCTGGATACCAAAGGCGTGGCGGTCAACTTTGACCCGGCCAATATGGTGATGGTGACAGGAGATGATCCGGCCCGGGGCGTCCATACCCTGAAGGATTATATCGTGCATACGCATGTCAAAGACGGCGTCCGGCTGCGGGAAGTGAACCCGTACGACGTATACGGCGCACTGGATCATACGAAGCTGGATCAGGAGCCGGGCTTCAAGGAGGTGCCGGTCGGCGAAGGCGGCGTTGATTTTGACGCTTACTTCCAGGCTTTGCAGGACATCGGCTACGGCGGTTACCTGACGGTGGAACGCGAGGTCGGCGACACGCCGGAAGCGGATATCAAGCAGGCGGTTGATTTTATCAAACGTTACCGGGCTTAGACGCGCTTAGAAACAGGAGTCTCCGAACCGGAAGGAAGATGGAGGCTTCCTAAATAAATCATACTAAATAAATCAAAAAAGGCGGTACCCTGGTTCCCAGGCAGCCGCCTTTTCCTATAAAGACTTGAGTTAAAACCTGAGTTAAAGGCCTCAGTTAAATCTCGTTCCAGAAGCGCCGCAGATTAGCAAGGCCGATTCTTGCCCCGTCGCGGCAGGGCTCCATGCCTTCGAATTCCAGGGAGAGATACCCGTCATACCCGGACTCCTTAACCAGGCGAAGCGTTTCGCGGATGTTCAGGTCGCCTTGGCCTACAATCGCTCCGCGCAAATATTTGCCGGCTGTAGAGCGGAACCAGCCTTCGCCGGGATCCTGGGAGGCAGGGCGGATGTAAAAGTCTTTGATGTGCACGATAGATGCGTACGGCAGGTTGTTTGGCACGGCCGCCAAAGGATCTTCGTCGGCGCAGACGGAATTGCCGATATCCAGCGTCGTTTTGAAGTTGGGTTCCCCAACCGCCTGAACCAGCGTTTGAACCCGGTCGCTCTGCTGGATGAAATAGCCGTGGTTCTCTACGCTGGTCGTAATGCCATACCCGGCTGCGTAGCGGGCGATTTCGCGGCAGGCTCCGGCGAGCCGCTCAACCTGGGCGTTGAAATGGCGAATCGAGACGTCCGGCGAGGAAGCTACGTCATGGCGCATAAGAGATACGCCAAGCTTGGCGGCGATATCGACCTGTCCTTTGACCCGCTCGATCTCTTTCCGGAACTGCTCCTCGTCGTCCGTCAGGAAGTTGGCGCCGATCGCATAATTGGAAAGTTCGAGTCCGTTGTGCTCCGCCCGGGCGCGGATTGCGTCAATCAGGTCGGGATTGTCGGTCAGGCTGTAGCCGAGCGGCACGATTTCGACATGTTCGCCGCCGATGGAGGCGGTATAGTCGATTACATCTTCGACGGTCATTTCGCCGGATTGCAAGGCGCCATACAGGCTGTAGGTGCTTAATCCGATTTTCATAGATAAACCTCCTTGCCGGTAGCGGCGGATTCATAGACGGCATTCAGGATTTTCATGATTTCAACGCCGTCCTCCACCGGACTCAGCGGCTGTTTATTGTGCTGGACGCAGTCGATGAAATGGGCGATTTCGCTTTCAAAGGCTTTCTCGAACTGGAAACCTGCGCTGTCCGTTTGCGGCTGGATGTTGAGGATGGTGTTGTTTTTCTCCGTGACGATGCAAACCTCGGGATCGATTTCGAAGCCGCCTTTGTCGCCATACAGCTTCACGATGCCTTCGTTTTGTTTGGCATGCAGGGAGAAGCTGACGTCGACCATCAGCGAAGCGCCGTTTTCAAACCGGATCAAGGCATTGGCCATATCTTCCACATCATTCAGCTCGGCGTTGTAATCGGCGGCCTGGTAACGGGAAAGGTTCTGAATGTGGGCCCGGTTGCCCAGCTTGCTGTACGTATTGCCGCTGACCGATTTAACCTTCGGGCGGCCCATCATGTACCAGCAGAGATCGATGACATGGACACCGATGTCGATCAGCGGCCCGCCGCCGGAACGGCTTTTGTCGCTGAACCAGCCGCCGGGATTGCCCATGCGGCGGATATAGGAGGTTTTCGCATAATAGATTTCGCCGAATTCGCCGTTGTCCGCGAAGGTGCGCAGCATCTGGGCATTCGGATCGTAGCGGCGGACGAAGCCGACCTGCAGCAGCTTGCCGGAGCTTTGAACGGCTTCCTGGACCTGAAGGGCTTCTTCTACAGTCTTGCAGAGCGGTTTCTCGACCAGGACATGTTTGCCGGCCTGCAGCGCGGCAATGCTGATTTCGGCGTGGGTGTTGTTCCAGGTGCAGATGCTGACCGCGTCGATGTCCGGGTCGGCCACAAGCTCACGATAGTCGGTATAAACCTTCTTCGCGCCAAAAGCTGCGGCTGCGGCGTTGGCTCGTTCTTCATTCAGGTCGCATACCGCGTAAACTTCCGCATCCGGATGAGCGGAGTAAGGCTTGAGATGATATTCGGAGATCGAACCCGTGCCGATCACGCCGATTTTGACGATAGACATAAATGAAAGCAGCTCCCTTCGATTCAAGAAACTTATCAGATGAACCTAGAAAATAAGCGGGGCAAAGAAGGAAAAACATGCCGTTAAAACGAAATGTTCGCCTGAAAGTGTTTTGCGTATTTTGCCCTGAGCGAAATTCAATCGTTCACCTTAGGGTTTCGGATTTATTTGTATTGTTATCGATTTGCGGCTGGAAAGCCATGCACCACCTTGCTGTTTGTTTGAACAAATGTGCGATCAGGGGGAATCAGAGATGAACAAACCAGCAGCCTTGCGCGAACCTATGGATATGCCGGACCCTTATTTTCCGGTCAAGCTGCACACCTGCCGGCATGGCAGCTGCGGGCGGGAGATGTTTCCGCCGCATTGGCATGAGCATATGGAGGTGCTTTATTTTACGAAGGGAGAAGCCGTCATTGAATGCAACTCTGTTCCTTTCCGCGTCCGTGAGGGGGATGTGCTGATGCTGAACTGCAACGATCTGCACCAGGGGACGGCCGTGACGGATGAGGTAGAATATTATGCCCTGATCTCTGACTTGTCCTTGCTGCAAAGCCCTTCGCCCGACGCGCTTGAAGTTAAATTTGTGGCGCCGTTCGCCCAGAACCGGATTTTGTTCCAGCATCTGATCCGGGACGATGAGGCTGTTGCACGGGTCATGGATGCCATCGTGCAAGAATTTGCGGATCAGCAGATCGGATACGAGCTTGCGGTGAAATCGTCCATTTTCAGGCTGCTGGCGCTGCTGATAAGGGGATACACGGTCGAGACGCCGAAGGCCTCTTCCGGCGACAACACCCGCAGGCGGAATCTGGAGCGGTTTGCTCCGATTTTTGAATATATAGAACAGCATTATCTCGAGGAAATCAGCGTCTCGCAGCTCTCCCGGTTCGCGGGCCTGAGCCGCTTTCATTTCAGCCGGCTGTTCAGCGAGCTTACAGGACGGACCGTGACAGAATACGTCAACCATATCCGCATTTCGAAGTCCGAATATTTGCTCCGCAACACGGAAATGACGATCTCCGAAATTGCACTGGCTTCCGGTTATCAGGATATTTCTTATTTCAGCCGGACCTTTAAGAAATTCAAAAGCGTTCCGCCTTCCGAATTTAGGACGTTTGCTCCGGGCGAAGGGGCCGAAATGTAAACTTTTTGCCGCAGGGTCAATTCAGACTTCCCGCCAACCGATAACAAGGACAGAGGGAGGAGGAGGAAGATGGATATCCCAGCTACATCTATGTCTATGAGTCAAGCCAAGCTTGCTCAGGCGGTTAGCATTCAAGTCATGTCTATGGCGAAAGACCAGGCCCAAGTCCAGGGGCAGAATCTGGTACAAATGATGGAGAAGAGCAGTAACCCGAATCTCGGAAAAAATCTTGATATCTCCATTTAAGAAGCGGTCAGTCGTTTAGGCTTCAAAAAACGAGCAGGCATGCCGATCAGGGCATGTCTGTTTGTTTTAATGAAAGACTGCCCGGGTGTGAGCAATCCGGAACGTAATATGATAAAATAGATTAGGTTGCTAAAGATTTAACCGCAGGATGCTGAATGAGCATTTGGCAGGGCGTAGCTTATTTTCAGCCCGCAAAGCCTTAAGGCCGCCTGCTAACAAGATTGCTATAGATGGAGGGGAATGCGATGCTGCCGATTGATCCGCAATACATTCAACAGAGAATCGACGAGATGAAAGACCAAGATTTATATATACATCTTGAATTAACGAACGGGGCTTATGCGGCTCACAACGACGCGTCCCGGCATCCGGCCGCCAATTTTATTACGAATGCGGTCATCCGTTACGTCCATGGCGGCATTTCCGGAGTTGGGCCCTACCGGGTGGGTCTCAAAATGGAGCAAGGCTGGATCTATTCCGAAGGCCTGACCCATTACGAAGAGACGGAACAAGATCGGCTTATTCTGGCCGGGCATGACAAGGACGGCAAGCTGGTAGTCGCCCTGCAGATCAGCCCGTACCCTTTTAAATGACGTTACGAGGAATGGAGATGAGGATATGATCACGGATATGGATCGTTATGACAATCACCGCGTACTGGTCGTGCTGCCTCACCCGGACGATGAAAGCTTCGGCGTCTCGGGGAGTTTGGCCAAATACGTGAAGAACGGCTCTCAGGTTACATATGCTTGTTTGACCCTTGGGCAAATGGCACGCAACATGGGCAGCCCATTATTTGCGAACCGCATTACGCTGCCTGAAATCCGCAAGGAAGAGCTGGCTCAGTCCTGCCGGGCCATCGGTATTCAGGATTTGCGGATGCTCGGCTTCCACGATAAAACAATTGAATTCGAAGAGCGTGAGCTGCTGGACGGGGCGATTTCGGCTGTGATAGAGGAACTCAATCCGACGGTTATTTATACTTTTTATCCCGGTTATGCGGTGCACCCCGATCATGATGCAACAGGTGCCGCCGTTGTCCGCTGCGTAGAGAATCTGCCGGCCGAACGAAGACCGGTTGTCCGCGCAATGGCGTTCTCCAGAGGCTGCGAAGACATCATCGGGGCGCCTGACGTCCGGGTAGATGTCAAAGATTTCGTGAAACAGAAAGTGGCTTCAGTGCAGTCGCACAAATCGCAGTTCTGGGTGCCTGAGCTCAAGAAAGCCAGCCAGAAAGATTTGGAGGACCGTTTCGGCACGGAGCGGTTCTGGACCTTGAAATTCGATTGACTGTTGAGTTGAGAGTTGCTTGTAAGGAAATTCTTAATATACTAAAAGCCCGGTATAGTGATATGTGCCGGGCTTTTAGTATATTAGTTTAACTAAAGAAAGGGATGAATGAGCGGCCGATTCCGCAATCTAATATGGAACAATAAAGGACTGGAGGGTGCGAACCTATGTCAGAAGAACAGAAGCCGGGGCAGATCGTTATTTTGAACGGAACTCCAAGATCCGGAAAGTCCAGCATTTCCGGGGTTATTCAGCATACGTTTGATGGGGTTTGGATGAACATGGGCGTAGACCGGTTTATGCAGATGACGCCGGAATGCTATCAGCCAGGGATTGGGCTCCGGCCCGGCGGAGAACGCCCGGACCTTGAGCCTCTTATTTTGACGCTGTATCTGGCCATGTATGAGTCTATCGCTGCACACAGCAGGCTGGGGTTAAATGTTGTGGTGGATGTAGGTCACCACGACAACTATTCCGTCCCGCTGGGGATTGTTCCCAAATGTGCCCGAATCCTGAGGGGGCTTCCCGTTTTGTTTGTGGGCGTCCGGTGCCCGTTAGAGGTTGTCATGCAGCGCCGAATAGCCACATGGAAGGCGGGTTATGAGCAGGACGGGTCCGTTCCCAAACCGGTCAGGTTATGGCAGGATGTTGTCCATTTTCCCGGCATATATGATTTGGAGGTCGATACATCGGTATTAAGCCCAGAAGCGTGTGCCGGCCTTATTCGCCAGCGGCTGGAAGAGGGGGGCCCGTTTACAGCCTTCAAGCATTTTGAGGCTATTGATTAAGCGGGAAGTACGATCGGCCCTTACTTCGAAATGTCCAAAAATCCCTCCCCAAACACGTCCCGCACATCGTGAATGGTGATAAAGGCCGCCGGATCAACGGCTTTTACAATCTTTTTCAGCGGGGAAACTTCCTGTTTGCTGATGACAATATAAAGGACTTCCTTCGGATTTTTGGTGTAGTAGCCATGGCCTGACAGCACGGTAACGCCGCGGTCCATTTGGGTAATGACCCTCTCGGCAATGTCGTCCTGCTTCTCCGAGATGATGGTCACTGCTTTTTTAGGGTTCAGTCCTTCGATGATAAAGTCCATCACTTTTGTGCCTACATACAAAATAACGATGGTTAGCATCAGCTTCTCCGCACCGATAATAAAATAAGAGGAAAAAGCAACGATCAGATCAAAAAACAACAGCGCGTAGCTGATATTCCAATCGAGATATTTATTGGCGATCCGGGCCAGAATCACGGTTCCCGCCGTAGTGCCGCCTACCCGCACGATCAAGCCTATTCCCAGCCCCACCAGCACGCCAGCAAAGATGGCATTAACGGTCAATTCGTTGGATTGAACCCTCCAGTTTGCCGTCAAATGCAGAAACAGGGAGTTAAAGGCGACGGCAATGATCGTGTACAGCGTAGTCCGCCGGTCGAGGAATCTATAGCCGACAATCAGCAGGAACCCGTTGAGAACGATATTAACAATAGAAGGTGACCACTGAAACAAATAATACAAAATGATAGTGACCCCGGTAACGCCACCCTCGCCAAACTCATTTGGGATAACAAACAGGTTGACGGCCAGCGCGAATAAGAAGGCACCAAAAATGATAAACGCGATATCCGCAGCTTTCTTTTTCATAACTTACTCTAATCCTCTCTGCAAAGCATGTCTCCGTTTACAACCAGATCATCGTATCGACTTCCATCATCAAAGTCAATATGACTTTGACACTTTACTTTGTTATCTAATTCACTCGAAAAAGCATAAAAAACCAGCCTCTGGATAGAGGCTGGTTGACTGTAACCGGGGGTACCCATAGCTTTTAATTTTGACCTTGCAAATAATCCTGTTGATAAATCGTATGGACTCTTTCCAGGACAGCGTTTGCTTGATCTCTGAATTTTAACTCGGCAATCTGGCCTTTCACCAGAAACACGCCTGTTTCCTCCCGGTGTTCCCCGAAAGCGCCCTCGTACAATCTGCCGGCGCCTTGTGTGGGCGGCGGGAAAAACAGCTTCATCAAAGCTTTAACCAGGAGAGGCAGGCCGGAGCTTTTCCCTTTTCTTAACGTGTTGTTGCTGCCCGGATCCACACTGCGGATCTTGATTTGATCCTTGGCTAGCTGAGGAGCAACAGCCTCTGTCCACAGCGAGAGAGCCAGTTTGGAAGCTGCGTATGGGCCCAGCAGCTTGCGGAATGTTTTGGGGTGCTCAAGGATTTCAAGGTTAAACTCTTTCGTAAATTTCAGCGCTGAAGAGGAAGTGTTGATAACCGTTTTAAAACGGCTGCTCGCGATAAGTTCCTTTAATTCGTTCAACAGGATATAGGGCACAACCGTCATCAGCTCATAATGCAGCTCGCGTCCCTGTTTGGAGTAGCTCAGCTCCGAAAAGGAGCCGCCGGCGTTGTTAAATAAGACATCGATCCGCCGCTCTTTTTCTTTGATCGTTTTGATCGTCTTGTGTAAGCCGGCGTAATCGGCAAGATTTGCCGTCTTATAAACCCGCAGCTGCCCTTTTGCGGCCGCTTGCCCGATCTGCTTATCGTCCGACGGAAAGTCGGAGCGGGTCAAAGCAATTACCTGCCAATCCTCCGACAGCAGCTTTCGGGTTAACTCAAGGCCGATCCCGGCATTTGCGCCTGTTATCAATGCGATATTTTCAAGCTGGCTGTTATCATTCATCCTAAATCTCCTCCTGTTAGCGGGACATTTCCCTGATAGCGCACATTCTAGAAGCTGGAGCCGACTCCAAGTCAAGGCGTGGGAGGAAAGTTTTTTTCTGAAAGGGTGAAACTTGACCTGGAGCCGGCTCCAAGTTGTATAATGCATGAAACACAATTTTCGGGAGGGAACAGAATGAAAGAAGAGCTGGCTTACGGAATAAAGCAGACCTCCAGGCTTACCGGGATTCCTGAAGATACGATCCGTTATTATGAGAAGATATCGCTGCTTCCCCACATTGAACGCAAAGAGAACGGGCACCGCGTCTACCGGCAGGAGGATATTCAAACGATCCGCCTGTTGTCCTGCCTGAAGAAAACCGGGATGCCGCTCGAAGAAATGCGGCCTTTTCTGGCGGTTTCGGCGGATGCTGATCCGGCGGAGTATCCTGAGCTGGTGGAGCACCTGAGAGGTCACCGGGAGAATATCGTCAGCCAAATCGCTTCCCTGCAGCAGGTAGTCGATTTTATCGATATGAAGCTGGAGGAAGGGAGGTACCGGGGAGACTGTCTTGATGAAACGCTGGCGGAAGAAGAGCGGGGAGAGACGGAAGGGGAAGCAAGGTCCGTTTCTCCGGTTCAGATGAGCTATTTTCCGGTAACGTCTGCAAAGGACCGTGCAATTTAAACGATGAACCCATCAGCGGAATTAAAAAAGAAAGGGACGCGCCAGCTAGGGTTTAGGCATCGTCCCTTAAAGGTTCTAAATTAAGTTAGAGTATAATGATACACCTCAAACGTCTGCAGGGTCGGGTACCAGCGGGACTGCTCAATGACGAGACGAATCCGGCGTGCCGCGACAGGCGGAAAGCGGCAGATATGCTTGTAGCCGATCACCGTTCCTTTATAAATCGGCCGCCAGCAGGCTTCTGATTCGTTGGCTCGCGCTCGCTCGCTCTTGGACATCTCATCCGCCGCTGTATCTCTGTTCACATTTCCGACCTCAAGAACTTCCTCGTCCTCTAAAACCTCGATCCGGAAAGCTTCAACCCGCTGCCCGACCGAAATATGCTCCTGCAATACGATCCGGTTAAACGTTTGTGTCTCGCCAAGATCAAATTCCAGTTCTGCCTGCTCGGCTCCTTCGGGTGCCGACCAGTAGGTATCCGAAGCGCTAAAGACCGCCGGGCCACCATGCTCGGCGTCAAGACTGGCGGAGGTTTTGACCGCCGCATTCGCTGCCAGATTGCGGCTGTACAGCCTGCGAATGCGTTCGCCAAGCCCGGCCAGGCTGCGCACATCCTGCTCGTGAATGAGCCCCCGGCGGTCCGGCGGCAGGTTGAGCAGGAAAGCGGAGTTGCCGCCAACCGTCCGCTCGTACAGCTCCATCAGCTCATCCGGCGATTTGACCTTGTCATCCTCCGAAGCATGGTAGAACCAGCCGGGGCGGATGGAGGTATTCACTTCGGCCGGATACCACACTAGCGCCTCCGACTTCTCGATAATGCTGCGGCTGCCAAGATCGTCTTCATCGGAATTGATGCGGGAAGCAAAGGTCCCGTCATCCTCGGACTGCGACTTCTCCTGGATTTTCTCGTTATCCTGCAGGCTTGCGGGCACCACACTCCATTCGGAGGTGCGGGTATGTCCGGCTTCATTGCCGCACCAGCGCACATCCGGCCCACAGACCGATATAACGGCATTCGGCTGATGCTCCCGGATCATGGCGTAATAGCGGTCCCAGTCATAGACCTGCCGTTTGCCGTTCGGGCCTTCGCCGCAGGCGCCGTCAAACCAGACGCTGAACAGCTCGCCGTAGCCGGTCAGCAGCTCGGTTAACTGCTTGGCGAAGAAGTTGTTGTAGGCGTCTGAATCCCCGTAGCTCGGCTCGTGCCGGTCCCACGGAGAGAGATAGATGCCGAATTTCAGTCCGGCTTCCCGGCAGGCGTCCGATACTTCGCGGACAAGATCGCCTTTGCCGCCCCGCCAAGGACTGTTCTTCACGGAATGCTCCGTCACCGCGCTGGGCCATAAGCAGAAGCCGTCGTGATGTTTGCAGGTCAGGATCAGGGCTTTCATGCCGGCCGATTTGCAGGCTGCCACCCACTGGCGGGCATCCAGCTCTGTCGGCTGAAAAAGGGCGGGAGACTCGTCACCGAGTCCCCATTCCCGGTCCGTGAACGTGTTCACGGTGAAGTGGATAAAAGCGTAAAATTCCAGGGACTGCCAGGCCAGCTGGCGCGGAGCCGGCTTGACCCGGGCAGCTTCCCGAATAGAAATGGCCATGGTTTTGTCTTCCTTTAGCAAGTTATTAGCTTTCCTAACCCGATGTATCTTGTTCCGCTGTCTAATCTTAATGGTTGAATTTCAGTTTCCCGTTATACAGCTGGGCGACCTGTTGATCTGTCAGAGCACCGTCTAAAATGAGGACTTCGTCCATCAGGCCGTAATAAGGATTTTTGCCTTCGGCCCCCGTGGATTGATTGCCGAGCAGCAGCGGTTTGTTATTGGCGAACAAGTCAGCGCCTTCCTTAGAGACGGGCACGGACATGACGAGTTCGCCGTTGATATAAATCTTATACGTGTGACGGTCATAAGATTGCACAACCTGGCTCCATTTTCCCGCCGGGACGGTCAGATCCGAGTTTGGACCAAGCGTCGTCGGATACCAGCGTGCGCCTTTAGTTCCGTCTTGGCCCTCTAGGATGAACGGATTCTGGAAGCCGCCGGCCGGAGCATCTGTTAGCAGCGTAGCGCTGTACATTTCGTTGGCGTTATCGCCTTTGGAGTACAACACCTCGGCGCCGTTCGCCGCTGGAGCAGACAACCCGTAATCATCCGGTTTGACCCACATCGAAATCGTATATGAGCTTCGTTTCAACTGTTCACTATCCGGAATGGAAATGTAGCTGTCCGGCGCTGAACCATGATTGCCGAACCGGAGCGCCCGGCCTTTATAGCTGTCATTATTGACGATATCGACCGAAGCCGATTTGGTGGCGTTCAGTCCGCTCCCTGAGCTGTCCTTCACCTCGCTGCTGTTGCTGCGGACATTGTCAAAGGTGTAATGGGCAACCACGTCCACTTGTGCCGGTTCTGGCTGTTCCGGGGCTATGCCGGCCGGATCGCCTATAGCTTCAGGATCGTTATATACGGCGATTTCAGCAAGAGAAGGAGCATTGGCCGCTTGATGCAGGGTCATTCTGATTTGATTTGCGGTCACCGGTTCAAATACCGCGGTATGACTGGCGCCGATGCCATAACCCTCATAAAAAGGCACCCAGTCCGTTCCATTCCAGTAGTCATAGCTGTAGGTGCCGACGGCAGGCTGGAAGGGGCGGTAATTGCCCGTCTCCGGCGGAGTGGTCACATACTCCTCTGCTTTGATGGAGTTAAAGGTGGATTCCTCTCCTAAATCAATCGTAATCGACTGCTCCTTGTTGGTGCTTGACGTCCAATACGTGCTCGGCAGGCCGTCCGTGATGGAACCAGCTGCGTAAGGCGTTGTGCTCGTAAAGTCGGTGGTCACCTTTTTCCCCAAGGCCAGGTTCACGATTTCCGGCGGATTCTCCGGCGTAACCCGGTCGCCCTGCTGCACCTCCTGTACGCCGATGTCCGGCGCTTCTCCATAATAAAGCGGATTCCCGTAGAAATCCTTGTCGCCGAGCTGCGGCACGTAGATGCCGGCGTCAACCAGCGGCGAGCTTTCCTGCAGCTTGTAGCCGTCCCAGACGGTCGCGCCGCTCAGCACCCCGTTTGGACCAGCGCTAGGCGCCTGGCCGGGGTTCACAAAACCGGGATCGGCGGTGATTTTATGCGGATCCTCCGGTAAGCCGGTAGCCGTAAATCCGTTCGCCGAATAGAACACGTTATGGCTGAATTTGCCCGTGCCGTAATCATCAGGGGAAGCAGCCCAGGTAGACGGCGATGGACCCGTTTTGTCGTAGAACACATTGTTGTAGAAATAATACGGCACTTGATCGAAATAAGCCCCGATGTCATCGTTCCGGTTGGTGAACGCGGTTTTTTGTCCGTTATAGATAAACACGTTGTTCAGGAAATAGGCAGGTGAAGAGTCCGGTCCGAACCAGCCAAACTTGATCAGGTATTCACCGTCATCATCGCTGATATTATAACGGGCGATGTTGTTGGCGCTGCGGCCCAGATAAGACATCCAGCCCATCGGGTTGTCATGTGTGTAGTTATATTGATAAACGATATTGATGTTCGGGGAATCAAAGTCAAAAGCGGTTCCGTCCCCATTGGTGGCGTCCGTGGTGGTTGGACCTCCGTATACCTCGTTATTCTGGAACACAACGTTCCAGGATTTCCAAGGGTAAATGCCTGCGGCCTGAGCGTTATAACGTTTCATCCAGCCGTCCAGCACGTTGTATTCGACTACGGCGTCTTTGGCGTCGCACAGGTCGATGCCGCCTTGGGCGATGTCCTGCAAATAGTTGTGTCCGATATAAATGTTTGTCTGCCACAGGCCGTATCCGCCGACTTCGTCCTGAAAGTCGGTTTTGGTCGTGTAGTTGAAGTTGGCGATGCCAAGCAGATCGACATGTTTGATAAAGTTGCGTTCAATGCGGACGTCGTCAAACGTCATGTTTGGCTTCAGGGAACCGATCACGTAGAACATGATCCCGCCGTTAAACGAGGCGTTCTTATATTCGTTGGGCCATTCGTCAGGGCTGTCTACATCATGAATGTAGCAGTCGCTGATGTAGATATGGTGCATGACGCTATTGCCGCCATCAGGCACTTTATCGGTGTCCAGCACGACCAGAATGCCGTCGCGGATGTTCGAGGGTTCACCGTTCTTGTAAGTCGTTGCGACCAGGTCGGTATCAAAGTCGTCGTCGTTGGTTACTTCCAGGTGGCGGATCTCCCAATATTCCTGGTTCTGTAGAAAAATAGCCCCGGTCTGGTGGTAAGGACGCTCCACACCGCCGCCGTTGATCACCGGCAGATCGCCTTCGCCGTACCGGTCGATAAGAATCGGCGCCCCTTCGGTGCCGGAGCCTTTCGGCCACAGCTGGCCGTTCCATACGCCGCCGGATTTGAACAGCAGGGCGTCGCCCGGCGAGAAGGTGGTGGCGTTGATTTTGTCGAGGGATTTCCAGGCTTGGTCCGGGCTGGTTCCGGTATTGGCATCGCTGCCTGCCGCAGAGTCCACATAATAGATGGTTCCCTTCACGTCCAGAATGCCGGCAGACGCAGAGGCGGAGGAGGCTGTTCCGGTCGATCCGGGTGTTCCTGCCGCCGCCGTTTCGACTGCAGCTGTCTCGGCAGCATAAGCGGCAGATCCGCTGGAAGCGGAAATGTTCCACAGGGAGGTTAAAGCCATCAGCATGGACAGGAATAAATAACCAGTTTTCTTCAAATTCGTCCGCTCCTTCTTTTTCAAGAGTAAAAAAGATATAAGGATGGTCAGCGTACTTCTGAATTCACCGTTATTTCGTCATAAGCGATTTGTGATAAGAGATTCGTCATAAAGAGATTGCGTCGTAAGAGGTTGGCTGAATGTTCACTTTCGCGGCTTGTACGGCAGAACGGATATAAGCATCGAAATGGTCGCGGAGCAGCTGCTCCTGAATTTGATCCTGCACTTCCTCCAAAGGAGTGGGCTGGTTTCTCCGTACCGAATCCAATTGCAGCAGAATGTAGGCTGAGCCGTCGTCTAAGACGGAGGAATGCTGACCGGCCTGCATTTTGGCGGCGGCGGCAGATAAGATGTCTTTGGTTTGAAAAATAATCCCGCTCCCGCCGGAGCTGCTTTCCGGAGCGGGGGCAGACGGATCGGAGCTGCCGCTGGCTTCGCTCGCGCTCGCCGCCTTAAGCGTCTGCTTGCTGAAGGCAGCGTCTTTGGCCTGCAAAGCTGCTTCAGCCGGGGATTTACCTGCATCCAGTGACTGCAGGACCCGGTTTGCTTCCTGCAAAGCAGCTGTTTTGTCCGCTTCCCCGTAAGGAATGCTGATCAACTGAACGTCGTATTCGTCCCGGCTTTGGAACAGCTGCGGGTGAGCATCATAATAAGTTTTGATGTCTTGTTCCGCCGGTTTCAGCGTGTTGTCCCCTAGCTTCTCCTGCAGCTGCTGTTTCAGATGGTTCATATAATAATCGTAATATTGATCCAGTGTAAAAGAGGTCAACCCGTACACGGGCTGGTTCGTTTGGAGATTTTGGCTGCGCTGCCGGTTCAGCGTCTGCCAGTCGGCCAGAAGGCGGGAGAATGAGATATCGCCGATCAGGCCCTGCTCCCGGGCCAGCCGCTGAATAGTTTTGCTTTCGGCGGCGGCTTTGTCGGTCCGCTGCTTCAAGGCCTGCAGCGGGCTCTCCCCGCCGAAGTCATGGGTCCAGTAATCCGGCTGGTCTTCAGCGCCGTATTTGGCGTTGAAGGCATTGGTCACCGCGCTTTTCTCGCGGTTCATCAGCAGCCGGTATTCCTGAGCCGTGACCGGCTCGCCGTCCACCGTCAGAATGACGGCGTCTTCGCCAGGGGCAGCCGCTGCAGCTCCGGCGGGCTTCTCGCTGCTGGCCCAGCCGGTCAGCGCGGGGGATAAGGCCGCTGCTGTACCGCCGGCAGCAGCGAGCAGAATGACGGCGGCGGCCAGCATCAGCCGCCGCTTGCCGCGCCGGGATTGTCGTTTCAGGTTCATGCCAGGCACCTCCTGAAGCTGTGGTCTCAATTCACTTTAATCAACAATTGGGAATGGCAATTGATAATCGGCAATCGGCAAACGGTTGTCGGGCGGCTAACCTAGATCCGGCTGATCCGCCAAGCGGACCTCAGGCCGCGCGCAGCCGTGCAGTTCAAAGACAACAAGCTCGTTGCGCCCTTCCTTCAGCAGGGGGGCCGGGATGTACAAGGTCCGCTGCGGTCCCGCGTTCCAGTAACGGCCGAGGTTAAAGCCGTTCACGTAGGCAACGCCTTTCGTCCAGCCGTCCAGCCGCAGGAAGGTATCGGCTTTCTCCTTAACCTCGAAGGTGCCGCGATAAAAGACCGGCCGCTCCGGCGTACCACCGATCTCACTGCCTGTGCCTTGATCGGCGGCAGTATCATTACCCGGAACCGGCGCAAAATCCAGCTTGCCCAGTGATTCATATTCCAGCGGCAGCGGATGAATCGTCCAGCCATACAGGAATTGGTTGCCGTGGCGGACCCCTTCGGTAATGCCCTTCGGGTCCCGCAGAAGCGGCCCGTAGTTGATGCGGCCCATATTTTCCACGAGAATATCGAGCTTAAGTCCTTCTGGCGGAACAGACAGCGGCAGTGTTGACGGTGACCAGCGTTCGATCGTACCTAAATAACGTCCGTTGCCGTATACAAGGGCCCGGTCGCTGACCTGCTGAAGCACAAGCTCCATTTCTTGGCGGGGACCGGGGATCGTCGTGGAATACAGGATAAATCCGTACGTCTGTCCCAGCTTCTCCATCGGCTCCGGCGAAGAGCGGTACAGGGGAGAGGATAGCCCCTCCAGCGAGTCAAACAGCGCTGCGCTTTCGGTCAAAGCCACCTGCCCATAATCCGCAGTCGGAATAAGATCGGGCAGCGAAAGAGGGGGAAGCTCTGCAAACCGCCCTATAACTTCACGGACCGCAAAATATTTGTCCGTCGGCACCCCGTGTTCGCTCAGCAGCGCATTATAATCGTAGCTGCCGACGGTCGGCTCGTAGGCGTTGATATGATTGGCCCCGTTATAGAAACCAAAATTGGTGCCGCCGTGGAACATATACAGATTAAAGGAAGCTCCGCTTTCCAGAATATCGGCAATGGTCTGGGCCGTATCATCAGCGGTCCGCGTATGGTGCTCCTCCATCCAGTGGTCGAACCAGCCGTTCCAGAATTCCATCACCATCAAGGGACCTTCCGGCTGATATTCGTGCAGCTTGGCGAAGGCTTCCTTCGGATGGGAGCCGAAGTTTACCGTAGCCAGCACGCCCGGAATTGTGCCGCCCTGGAGCATAAAGTCCTCGGGACCGTCTGACGTGAACAGCAGCACGTCGATGCCGCGCTCCTGCATCGCTTTCTTGACGGCCTGCAAATACGCTTTGTCGTTGCCGTAGCTGCCGTATTCGTTTTCAATTTGCATCGCGATAATCGGCCCGCCGTTTGTGCACTGCAGGGGACGCAGCAGCGGAAGCAGCACATCGTAATAAGCCTCCACTTTGCTCAGGTAAACCGGATCGTTCGAGCGCAGCCGCACATTGGAATCGGCCAGCAGCCAGGCCGGAAGGCCGCCGAACTCCCACTCGGCGCAGATGTAAGGACTTGGCCTTACAATGACATGCAGGCCCAGCTCCCCGGCCAGAGTAAGGAAAGACACCACATCGGCCATACCTTCAAAGTTAAACGTTCCTTCCTTAGGCTCGTGCAGATTCCAAGGGATATAGGTTTCCACCGTGTTCAACCCGCAGGCCTTCAGCTTGAGCAGGCGGTCCCGCCAGTAATCCGGAACGACCCGAAAATAGTGGAGCGCGCCGGACATAATCCGCACGGGCTCCCCGTTCCAAACAAAATCGTTGTTCTGTACGCCAAAAGTAGAAGAATTCACCACTTAACCCTCCCGATCGTTTCTGAAGACGGGTGCCCCGCCGTATTTTGCTGCAAGCTCTGATTTCGGTATCCCGGCCTGAATTCCTTTGTCCAAGAAGCTCAGCATCGTCCGAAAAAACCATTACCAGAGCCGCACAGGCTCCGGATTTAGCCCTTCACGCCGCCCATCATCATGCCGTCGGTGAGCCGTTTTTGCAGCAGGGCATAAATAATAATGGTCGGGATCAGGACGATCACAAGTCCCGCGAACAGCGAACCCCAGTCGGTTGCGTACTGCTGGATTTGCATCAGATTGGACAGGCCGATCGGGATCGTTTTTTTCTCATCGCTTGTAATCAAAGTCAGGGCCAGCACGTATTCATTCCAGAAATCGAAGAACCCGAAGACAATCAGGGTTACGATAGCAGGCCGGGTAATCGGCAAAATAATCCGGAACAAGGTGCTGGTGTACCCGCACCCGTCTATCAACGCGGCTTCTTCGAAGTCCTTTGGAATGCTCTTCATGAACCCGATCATCAGGTACACGGAGAAGGGCAGACTGCCTGTTGCATATACGGCGCTCAGCCAGAAACGGTTGTCGAGCATATGCAGATTGTTCATCAGGATGAAGAGCGGCACGATGATGTACACGCCGCCAATAAACAGACCGGCCATGTAGACGTTGGTTGTAAAGGCTTTTCCCCTGAAGTTCATCCGTCCAAGCGCATAAGCCGTCGGCAGGGCTGCCGCGAGCAGGATCGCCATCGACATGGCGACCACCAGCACGGAGTTCAGCATATAGTCGCCGATGCGCGCCGTTGTAAAGGCATTTACGTAGTTGGACCAGTTGAAATGCTTGGGCAGCGTCCAGGGGTTCTCCATCACCTCCTCATTGGTTTTCAGGGATGCGAGCACATTCCAGACCAGCGGGTATACGACAATCAAAGCCTGGATAATTAGAATGAGGCGAAGAAACAGCCTTCCCAGCCAGGCTAACGTTTTTCTGCCGGATTGGGGCACGGTTTGCGGCGGATGGGAGGAGCGGGCAGGTTGGGCATTCACGCTTGCAGCCATCTTAGTTGTTCCCCCTTTCCGTTAGTCGGTTGCTCAGCAGTGCGAGCAGGAATGAAACGATAAACACGAACACGCCGATGGCCATCGCATAGCCGAAGTTGGAGTTCGAGAAAGCCTGGCTGTACAGGTAAGTCATCACCACTTCGGAGTGGCGGTCCGGCCCGCCGGCTGTCATGATCGATACGATGACGAAGCTGATGGTCAAGACGCCGTTGATGCTGAAGATGATCGTAATCCGGATGATTTCCCACAGCAGCGGGATCGTAATATGGAAAAATTGGTGAACCGGCGTTGCCCCGTCAATACTCGCCGCTTCGTAAAGCTCGGGCGAGATGCCGTCGATGCCGGCCATATACATGACCATGTAATAACCGGCGGCCTGCCAGATCATTGTAACGGCCAGCGCCCATAGGACGGTCCGGGCATCACCCAGCCAGGCCAGCGCCCATTTGCCGAGACCGATGCTTTCCAGCCCGGCATTCAGAAAGCCGATGGTCGGATGGTAAATGAATGACCAGAGGATCGCGATGACGACAAAGGACAGGATGCTTGGGAAAAAGAACACAGTCCGGTACAAGGAACGTTCCCGGAGCTTCGAGCGGGTCAGAATCGAGGCGTTGACCAAGGCGATAAACAAGGTGATCACCGGGACGACCAGCATCAGGAAACCGGTATTGCGGAGCGAAAGCAGAAATACATCATCATGAAAAAGGTCGGTGAAATTTCTCAGGCCGACCCATTTTGGTTTGTCGCCGATTCCTGTCCATAAATAAAAGGATTTCTGAAATACCTCGATGGTAGGGTATATTTTGAACAAAGCCATCAGCACGAGTCCGGGCAGCAGACAGAATAATAGGAACCAGTTGCGTTTGGCTTTCATGGACATGGGGTTCACCTCCTAAAGGACTATTGAGCTGGGTGGTTAGGGAGCAGAACGTTGTGCATGCGGTGCTTTGATGCGGGTGATTCCGATGAAGTTGCCTGCAAGGTTGCCGCTGCAAAGAGGCCGCTCCGATGTCGAGTGTTCTTCCGACCGCTGTTCCTCCCGGATTTCTTTAACTAGGTTAAGAAGGGTGAAATCCGGGAGCCCGCCTATGCTTCCGAGGCAGCTTTCCTTTGGAAAGCTTTTATGCGGACGCTCACGCTTCTCCAGAATCACTCGCCCTCTCCGCTAAGCAGCTTGGCGCACTCCTTATGGAGTGCCCGGCTAAGCAAGAAGGCCGCTCAATGTTCATTTACATCGCTGAATTTGTAATAGGGTAAAAGGTTGAGCGTGTTAAAGGCCACGCTCTAACCTTAGGTGTAAAGCTTTGGACGTGGCCGTGAAATATACGGCCACGAAACGTAAGACCATGAACATAAGACCATGAAACATTAAGATAAGGAACAAAGGAACATTCAGATCGTGAGCTATGAAAGCATTGAAATATTAAGCTGAAACCTGGATCTGGGGGCTGGCTTCGCATCGCCAGATCCAGGTTTGCAAGGACTCAGAAACTTCAAGACTTTTTCGGCTCCGGCTTCGGCTTTCAGGCTCTGACTCGAGTTCTTCTCAACGCCTTAATTCCCGTTCTGCTCAAGCTCCTTGTTTAGATCGTTGTACAGCTTGGTGAGCTTGCTGCTGTAATCGTCGAGGCTCATCTGTTTGTTCATGATGGAAGAGATCGGTTTATAGACCTCGTCGCTCGGGTTGTATTTGCTGCCTTTGGCAACGGACATGAAGCTGCCGTTAACGGCGACCATGCCGCTGTCCACGGCTTTATAGACGTTGTAAGTCGTTTCGGAGATGTAAGGTTTGGCCAGGTCGGGTGCGCCTTTGACGGCCAGCACGGCCTTTGATTTTTCAGCGTTCAGCTTCACGCTTTCGTCGGTGTAGAGGTAACGCAGGAAGGCTTTGGCCAGCTCGATGTTTTTGGCTTTGGCCGGGATGACGACCTGCTCAACGCTGGTCAGAGCGGTTACGGGATCGCCGTCTTTAAAGGCCGGTACGCCGAGGAAACCGAACTGGAAGCCGTCCTCGCGAGGGGCGTCCTTCATTTCATCCTCAAACCAGGTGCCGTTCGGAATGAACATTGCTTTACCCTGCATAAAGGCGGTTTGCGCCTGGGTATGGTTCAGGGCGACGGTGCCTTTCATGAGGCCATTGTCCGTGGTGGCGATTTTTTCGATAATGCCCCAAACCTGCTTGAAGCTGTCGCTGGTCCAGAAAGCCGGGTCGTAATCAAAGAACTGGTTCAAAGCGTCCTGGCCGCCGACGTTGTAGATGGAAGGCACGATCATTTCCTCCAGATAACCCGGGTAGAGCCCCTGGTAGGTGAACAGCGACCGGCCGTTTTCTTTGGCGGTGTCGTTTAGAGCGAACAGTTCATCCCATGTTTTTGGAACGGAAATGCCTTTGCTGTCAAACAGGTTTTTGTTGTACCAGAGGCCCATAACGCCAAAGTTGAAAGGAGCCAGATACACTTTGCCGTCCCCGTAAGGGGACATGGCCCGGGATTCCAGAACGCCCGGTAAAATTTTATCCTTCAGCGTGCCGGAACCACTTTCGTCCTGGCCGTCAAAGACGTCTGTCAAATCCTCAAGGGCATGGTCCTTGATCAGACCGTCCAGAATCGGCGTATTATCGCTGCCCGCGATATACATGAGGTCGGGCGGATTGCCGGCAACGATCTTAGGCCGGACTAAGTCGGCAATTTTCGGACTTGCTGTAATGTTGATTTTGGTGCCGGGGTAAGCTTTCATAAAGTCATCTGCGATCGTATCCCAATATTCGCGGCCGTAACCGCCCTGGAAGACGGCGATGTTCAGCTCGGGATCGGCAAAACCGCTCGAATTGGATGATGCAGAGCTCGCGCCCGCATTGCCGCTTGCGTTGCTCGCGCTGCTGCCCCCGTTGCTGCCGCAGCCGGCCAGCACTAGAATTGCCGAGGCTACAACACCAAAGGTTTTGAATCGTGTCTTTAAGCTCATGGAATGACCTCCCCTGAAAAATATGTGTTCATTATATAGGCGGAATGCTGTTAGCCAAATGTACAAAACAGCGGAATCAACTGGACGATCTTTTGGAATTTTACATAGCTTTAACAAAAAGCTGGATGATTTTAGGGTCAGACTAAAAATCGTCCAGCTTTGCCATTAAAAAATAACCGGTCAGGTTAGCTTCTTGTCCGCTTGAAGTGAAAGTGGCTTCAGGCCGAAGACCGCAAAACGACAGCCGGCCGAAAGCATGGACGGCTTTCGGCCGGCTGCGCTGCAACCGGTTCAGGAGGTTTGCGGTTTGATTTTTTTCGGAGAGATGCCGAACTTCCGTTTAAACAACCGGTTGAAGTAATACGGATCATGGATGCCGACCTCAGCGGCGGCCTCTTTGACCAGATAACGGCCCGTGGCGAGCAGCTCATACGCTTTGGCCATCCGGAATTCGTTCAGGTAGGTCAAAATGCTTTGACCGGTTTCCGTCTTGAACAGCTGGCACAGATACGCTTCAGACAGGTTGACGTAAGAGGCAACCTCCGGCAGCACAATCCGCTCGGCGTAATGCTGATGCAAATAGCCCAGCACCTGAACAATTTCGGGCCGTAAGGAAGAAGACCGGGCAGCAAGAGTAGAAGGAGCCGCAGGAGCAGAAGGAACAGAAGGATCAGAAGGATCAGAAGGAGCCGAAAGAGCAGGCAGCGGCCCCTGTCCAATTGGTCTTTTTAGATTGATTGCGCTTTCAACGTCCTGTTCTCTAGTGGCCTCCATTTGAGGCAAAGGAGAAAGGGACAGCGGGCTTGAAGCAGGCCAAACGACTGGGTAACTGCGGGTCTCGGCGAGCAGCAAGGATTTCAGACTTCTGCATTGCCGGAGCTGCCGGACAAGCTCCTGAATCGTGCCGGCTCCCTCGGTATAAATAATTCCGGTCTGCAGGTTGTAATACATATGCGTGAGACTGGCAATCCGGTTGGCCAAATGCTCGGGCACAACAGCCTCATGATCCTGCTCTGGCCTGCTGGTTACGGCGAGCAGCCACTCGCTGCCGTCCAGCTCAATGGCTGCCTTACAGGCGGTGCCGGGACAGAGATCTCCGAGCAAGCTGCTCCAAGCCGATCCAAGTCGGCTGATTTCCTTCCGGGAGTGAGAAGTGGAAGGGGCCGGAACGGCAAGGAAGAGCAGCACTTGTTCACCCGGCGAGCAGCCTGGTGGAGAAGGGGCTGGACCTCCCTCTGCTGGAGAGGGCAAAGCTTTATGCTCCGGCTCTCCTGCAGCCTGAGCCAGCTTCTGCAGCCAATCCGGGAATAGGGAATGGACGGACTCCGAGAAATCAGAGGCAGCGAGTGCAGAAGCCGGAACAGATGCATGAGCAGAAGCAGGGACAGATGCAGAAGAAGCAGAAGCGGGAACAGAGGCCGAATCCGCAGCAGAGGCCGAATCCGCAGCAGAAGCCGTAGTCGCAGCTGGATTTAGCATTCCCGGCAACTGCCCTTGTTGGCTTACCTGTTCCGCAGCACTTCGCTGGCCTGTCAGGCCTGAATTCCTTCCATGGCCAGGCTGTCCGTATTGTCCATTTCGTCCGGTCTGTCTGGCTTGTTCAACATATCCCTCCAGACTGCGCTCTTTGTGGTCAAGCTTATCGGCCATTTCATGCAGCACCTTCATAAAATTATCCTTCTCCAGAGTAAGCTTGAGCATATAATCATAGGCCCCTTGCTTCAGCGCTTCCCGCACAAGCTCAAAGTCGTTGTAATTACTGAGGACGAGAACCTCCCCGTCAAACGGGATATGCTTCAGCTGCTTGATCAGCTGAAGTCCGTCCATGTCGGGCATTTTGATGTCGGTTATGATGATATCGATGCCGGCTGGGCCAGCCTGCAGAACCGTGGTCAGCGCGGCCTGCCCGCTGGTACAGGAGCCCGCATAGACGAAGCGGCCCGTCTCCCAGCGGATCAGCGTCTGGACGGCATGCCGCACAATGAGTTCATCATCAACAATCAGTACTTTATACATACGCTTTGTCCTCCTCTTGAACGAAATGTAACGGTAAAGTCAACACGGTTGTTGTGCCCTGCCCGGGCGCGCTTTCTGTCCGAAGCCCGAAGGCGGCGCCATAATGCAGCTGAATTCTTTCGTGTACGTTCGGAATGCCGATGCCGGACAAGCGGCTGCCGGTATGGTCTTTATGCTCAAGTTCAGCCGGATCAAATCCTTTGCCGTCGTCGCTCAGCGTCAGAATCAGATCGCTGCGGTGAAAGGCGAAGCTTATGGAGATAAGAATCCGTTTATTATGGGCGGCGCCGTGAAGAATGGAGTTCTCGACAATGGGCTGCAAAATAAATTTCGGAACGATGACATCCTCGTCCGGCTCTACCGGCTGACATTCAAGCTCAAATGAATCCCCGTACCGGATGCGCTGGATGTTGGAATAATGGCGCAGATTCGCCATTTCTTTGCTTAAGGGAATCAGTTCCTCCCTGTCCAGGATCGTATTCCGCAGCAGCTCCGACAACGAGCCGATCCCTTGGGTCAGCGACTCGTTGCCGCTGAGCATGGCGCTCCATTTTAATGAATTCAGCGTGTTAAAGAGGAAATGAGGGTTGATCTGGGCCTGAAGCATTTTAAGCTCCGCTTCCCGTTTGGCCTGCTGTTCCAGCTGAACCTGCCGGATTAGCAGCTTCAGCTCCGTTACCATGTCGTGAATCGTAATCGTCAGCTGCTGCATTTCATCCGGCGGGGCGACCGGCTTCGGAATCGGATCGAACCGGCCCTTATGAATCCGTTTGGCGTATCGCAGCAGGGAACGCAGCGGCGAATTGATGCTGTCATAAATCCACAGCCCGATTGCACTGGAAAGGATTAAGGTGAGCAGGCAGAGCAGCGCAATATTCCCCCGGAGATCACCTAGCTCGGAAACAATATAAGAGTGGGGAATGAGTCCGACCAGATACCAGTCTGCCGCATCGATATAGGTGCTGCTGACCAGATACTGCTTGGACCTGATTTTGGTCTGGAAGGACTGCAGACGGCCGCTTTCATGCTGCTTCTCGATCCGCGCCGTCAAGTCGGCCTGGTTCAGACTGCCTTGAGGGAGCGAAGAAGTGCTGGAAGAGATGGTAGCTCCGCTCCGGTCGGTGATATACACGCTGCTGTCCTGGCCTAAATCGACGGATTGGAACATGTTGCGGGCGAACACTTTTTCATCCATGGTGATGACAAGATAACCGATCTGCAGATTGAGGTTTTCGGCGGAATAAATTTTTCGGCTTAGCGCTATCACGGTTGAACCGCGGTTGGAACGGAGATACGACCAATAAGCGTTGCGGGGAGCGCCTTCCGTCTGCTGGACCATGCTGCTGAGCTGGTTATCCGGGTACCATTGATAGCCGAGATCGAAAAAGGTCGCCCCGTCATTCGTCATAATCACGATGTTGGACAAGTTGCTGAAGCTGAAGAACTGCGGTCCGAGCTCGTTGCGGATTCGGGTCTGCAGCGTATTTTTATCGATATCGCTTAAAGCGGCGTAACTGGTAAGACCATATTGAATGGAATCGTTGATAATGATATTTTCACTGAGGGTTTCGTATTGCCCCAGCTCACGGGAAATGTTGCGGGTAAGCTCCGTGAGCGTCTGGCTGGAGTAGGCGCTGATTTTATCCGTGATAGAGGCTTCATAGATTTGGTTGGAGTAAAAGGCCACAATCGCGACCGGCAGCAGGGAAGTAATAAGGAATGCCGTAAGCAGCCGATTCTTGATAGACAGGCGGCGCAGCAGGAAAGAAGTCTTCTTGTACAAGGGAGAGCGGAATCCGGAATCCAAGACTGAGCACCTTCTTCGTTATCTTTTGTACCATGATAGCAGAATCTGGCGAACTGGCAACTTCACAGGTCATGATAGTTTGGCGGGCGAGTTGACAGAAATATCTAATTGATGCTATATAAAAAGAGGATTAGCACTCTTGATGAATGAGTGCTAACGTTGATTCTTATCTTAAGAATTCTAGCCTTAAGTTTTCTATGCTTAGGCCTTCCAGTCTTAAGATTCCATTCTATTCAGAGCTTGAAAGGAGAACCATTCATGGCAAAGATGCAATTTAAGGCCGAGTCCAAACGTTTGCTGGACATGATGATCCACTCCATCTACACGCAAAAGGAAATTTTTCTGCGCGAATTGATCTCGAACAGCAGCGACGCGATCGACAAGATCTATTACAAAGCTTTAACCGACGAGAATCTGTCCTTCAACAAAGAAGATTATTATATTAAAATCACCGCCGATAAAGACAGCAGAACGCTTAAGCTGTCCGATACCGGGATCGGCATGACTCAGGAAGAGCTGGAGAATAACCTGGGCGTTATCGCCAAAAGCGGCTCCCTGGCCTTCAAGAACGAAAATGAAGCGAAAGACGGCTTCAACATTATCGGCCAGTTTGGCGTTGGTTTCTATTCCGCCTTTATGGTCGCAGATCAAGTTACGGTCATCTCCAGAGCGCTTGGCAGCGACGAAGCGTTCAAATGGGAGTCCGAAGGCGCGGACGGCTACACGATTGAGCCGGCTTTCAAGGAAACCGTCGGCACGGACATTATCCTCAAGATTAAAGAGAACACGGAAGACGAGCAGTACGACGAATTCCTGGAGGAATACCGACTAAGATCAATTATCAAGAAATATTCCGACTTCATCCGCTATCCGATCAAGATGGACGTTACCCGTCAAAGAGCGGTAGAAGGCAAAGAGAATGAATATGAGGACTACACCGAAGAGCAGACGCTCAACAGCATGGTGCCGATCTGGCGCCGCAATAAGAACGAGCTGACCGATGAGGATTACCAAAACTTCTATTTCGAGAAAAGATACGGCTTCGACAAACCGCTGAAGCACGTCCACATCAGCGCGGACGGCGCGGTTGTTTATAACGCGATCCTGTTCATTCCGGAGAACACACCTTTCGACTACTATACCAAAGAGTATGAGAAAGGCCTTGAGCTCTATTCCAACGGCGTGCTGATTATGGAAAAATGCGGCGACCTGCTGCCGGACTATTTCAGCTTCGTCAAAGGGATGGTCGATTCTGAAGACCTGTCGCTCAACATCTCCCGCGAGCTGCTGCAGCATGACCGCCAGCTGAAGCTGATAGCCAAGAATATCAAGAATAGAATCAAAAGCACGCTGCTCAGCCTGCAGAAGGACGAACGCGACAGCTATGAAAAGTTCTACAAAGCATTTGGCAGACAACTTAAGTTCGGTGCTTACAGCGATTTTGGCGCGAACAAAGACGATCTGCAGGACCTGCTGATGTTCCACTCTTCCAAGGAGAATAAGCTGGTCTCCCTCGCCGAATACGTCTCCCGCATGCCGGAGGATCAGAAATATATCTATTACGCAACCGGCGATTCGGTAGAGCGGATCGAGAAGCTGCCGCAAACCGAGCTGGTGGCTGATAAAGGCTATGAAATGCTGTATTTCACCGACGATATCGACGAGTTCGCCATCAAAACGATTGCCAAATACAAAGACAAAGAATTTAGAAATGTCTCCAGCGGCGATCTGGGCATCGAATCCGACGAAGCGGCGAAAGCGGCTGAAGCGGAGCAGAACGAGAACAAAGACCTGTTCGAAGCGATGGCCAGTATCCTCGGCGACAAGGTTAAAGCCGTTAAGGCTTCCAAACGTCTGAAAAGCCATCCAGTCTGCTTGTCCTCCGAAGGAGAGCTGACGATCGAGATGGAGAAGGTGCTCCGCTCCATGCCGAACGGCGAAGACGTCAAAGCCGACAAGGTGCTGGAAATCAACGTGAATCATCCGGTATTCAGCTCCCTGAAAGCCTCCCTGGAGAGCGACAAAGAGAAGCTGAGCCTGTACACGAATCTGTTGTACAACCAGGCGCTGCTGATCGAAGGCCTGCCGATCCAGGATCCGGTGGAATTCACCAACGATATTTGCAAAGTGATGGTCTAATCACCGGCCTTCAGTCCGTGAACGCAGAAAAGCCAAGACAAAGGAACCCTCTTTGTCTTGGCTTTTCTCGTTTCTGCTGCTCTGCTGCCTGCCCGGGGGTTATCCTGCCGATCCTTGCAGGACCGATCCGGTGAACCCCAGCTTTTGTGAAATTTCATCAGCGGCTTGACGCACCTTGACAGACAGCTGCTCAATCCGCCCTTGATCAAATTGGACCTCCAGGCCGGCGGTGCTTAAAGCGGCTATTATTTGTCCGGCATGATCAAAGATTGGCGCGCTCAATTCAACCGTATAGTTCTCGAGCTCCGAGCGGCTGAAGCTGTAACCTTTGGTTCTGGAATCCTCCAACAGCTTCCGCAGCTTCTGCTTGTCCGTGACCGTGCCGGAGGCAATGGGTTTCAAACTCACTTCTTTCAAATAGGCCTCTCTCTCGTCTTCGGACATGAAAGCCAGAATCACCCGGGAAGATGCACCGGCGTAGAGTGGAGCTTTCCTGCCGATCTTGGTGAACAAGCGAACGGGATGATCCGTATCCAGCTTTTCAATATAAATCGATTCCCTGCCGTCCCGGAGCACGAGATGAACCGCCTCCTTGATTTCATCCTTAAGCTGCTCCATCACCGGTAGTGAGGTGTGCCGGATGTCCAGCCGTTCAGCGACAAGGTTCCCGAACTGCAGGAACAAGAGGCCCAGCGAATATTTTCCCTCTGTATCCTTGCTCAGCAGCCCCATTTCTTCCAGAGAGCCGATCATGCGGTGCACCGACGTTTTAGGAATCCCTGACAGCCTGGCCATTTCATTGATGTTCAATTTGTGATGACTTAGAAAAAGATTCAGCAGATCCATCGATCTGACTACTGTTTTATTTTTGTTCTGCACGATTGCCTCCTAAAAATTCCCTCAAACTTCCTGTTAAGTCTCAAGTATACAACCAGTTTAAACAAAAATGTATTACTGTCTACCTTTAAAATCCGGATACCGCAAAAATCAGCCGGATTTTTTGGATTTTTTCTCTTGCTTTATCTTCAATCCCTACTATAATGATCGTATATATAGGTATTCATATTTCGGTTATTATATCCCGAATTTCGGTACTTGGGAAGGGGCTGAAAGCATATGGAGCAAAATGTGATTCGTGTTACTAGCAGAAAGGATATCGTGGATTTCGTGAATTCACATCCGGTTAGTAAATCCGGCTTCAAAATTATTTTGCTGGCGCTCGCCGGCGTTTTCGTGGATGCCTACGATTTCACAAGCATCGGGATCGGTACGGCCCAGCTTCAGGAGCAGTTTGGTTTGTCTCCTGTGGAATTGGGCAGCTTGACGGCGATTATGGCGGTAGGTTCATTGCTGGGTGCTATTTTTGGAGGGTACTATACGGACAAATTCGGGCGGAACAAGATGTTTCTGATCGACTTGTTTCTGATGGTATTCGCAGCGTTTGGTGCAGCTCTTTCTCCGAATTTCGGCTGGCTCGTGTTTTTCCGTCTGCTGATGGGAATCGGTGTAGGGCTGGATATTCCGGTTGCCTTAAGCTTTATAGCCGAATTCAGCAATCTGAAGAAGAAAGGAAGCAATGTTACTTTATGGTGCCCGCTCTGGTTTACGGCCGCATCCATTACAGGTTTGATTGCCCTGCCTTTTTATTTGCTGGATCAGCATGAATACATTTGGAGATGGTCTGTCGGCATCGGCGGAATTTTTGCACTGATCGTCCTGTTCCTGCGGTATTTCTTTATGAATGAAAGCCCGCTTTGGGCGGCCCACCATTTATCGATTGAGGAGAGCGCCAAGGTGCTGCGCAGAACCTACAACGTCGAAGTGGTGGTAGAGAAGGGCGCAGAACACGGCAGCGAAGGGCAGGCTCCAACGCCCAAACCGTCATACAAAGCTATCTTTCAAGGCAAATACAAGCTCAGAACGGTGCTGGCTTCCATCATTACCTTTACGCAGAGTATGGAATATTTCGCGGTAGGCTTTTATATCCCGACCATTTCCAGTCTTTTGTTTGGTAAAGGCGTGATTTACGCGATCGTCGGTACGATTGTGTTTAACTTGTTCGGGGCAATCGGCGGATTTTTGGGCGCTTCGATCAATACCCGCTGGGGAGTCCGCAAGCTCTCCATCGTCGGGTATATCCTTGCCGGGCTGGGACTTCTGCTGATGGGCGGGTTCGGTAATGTGTACGCCGGGATTTCAGCGGTGCTGCTGGCGGCGTTTATTTTCGGCCATGCATTTGGACCGGGCTCCCAGGGGATGACGATGGCGACGTTGTCCTATCCGACAGAACTGCGCGGACTTGGAACCGGCTTCGGACAGGGCATTACCCGGGCAGGCAGCGTCCTCGGCTTTTTCCTCTTTCCGGTGGTGCTGGCCGCCGCCGGCTTGTACAATACCCTGCTTATGCTGGCGGTCGTTCCGATTCTGGGTCTGATTGCAACGCTTTGGATCAAATGGGAGCCGATCGGATTAGACGTGGAAAACGGGGAAGACGTTGTGGCTTGATCAGCAATATTTTGTCTAGGAAAAGATTTATTTGATCTGGATTTCGGGCGATTATTCAGAAAAAAAACTTGATTTTTACGAAAATGCCTTCAAAATAAACTATAAAAAAATAACCGAATAACGGATTTTAAGTACCGAAATTCGGAACTTAATTAGTGAGCTTTGCAAAGAGATTACAGAAGAGGGAATTCCCTTTCAGGAGGAACGGTATGGTGAATCACAATCCAAACGGAGCCGGAACATGGAGCGGACCCCAGATCCACCTGCTTGGAGATTCGGGGCTGGTGATCAAATTTGGCGAATCCATTGAACTGGAGACGCACAAACGTATCAGGCAGCTGTCCGAATATTTGGAGCATCATCCCTTTACAGGAATGACCGAATATGTCCCAGCTTTTACGACCGTAACGATTTATTATGATCCATGGAAGGTTGCAGCTGAGCCTGCTTCCGCAGACGGGGAAGTCCGGCGGCCTCCGTTTGAGATCGTCAAAGCTGCTGTCCTGAACCTGCTGTTGGAGCTTAAGGATACGGAGACAGCGCCTCCGGATACGGTGCGCATTCCGGTCTGCTACGGCGGGGATCTGGGTCCGGATTTGCAGGAAGTGGCCGCCACCAACGGATTGACAGAGGAAGAGGTCATAAGTTTTCACTGCTCGGGCGAATATTTGGTTTATATGCTGGGCTTTGCACCGGGGTTTGCCTATTTGGGCGGCATGTCCAGCCGCATTGCCACTCCCCGCAGGCAAACGCCCCGGCTGGCGATTCCCGCGGGAACTGTAGGCATCGCCGGTGAACAGACGGGGGTTTACCCGATTGAAACACCGGGCGGCTGGCAGTTGATAGGGAAAACGCCGATCAGGCTGTTTGTGCCTGAACGAACACCGCCAACGGTGCTTAAGGCTGGGGACCTCGTCCGGTTCTATCCGATCTCCCGTAAGGAATTTGACGAATGGGAGGAATCGAGCTTATGAGCCTGATGATTGGCAAACCGGGTCTGCTGACCACGGTGCAGGATCTGGGCCGGTTCGGCTTTCAGAAATATGGGGTGATCGCGAGCGGGGCTATGGATGGCTTTGCCCTGCGGACGGCAAACCTGCTGGTCGGCAACCCTCAGGGAGCGGCCGGCCTGGAAATTACTATGCTGGGACCGGAAATCTGGTTTGAGCATACGGCGCTGATTTCGGTCTGCGGAGGCGACTTGACCCCGCAATTAAACGGGCAGCCCTTTCCGCTATGGAGAACGGTGCTGGTGCCCAAGGGCAGCGTGGTTACCTTTGGCCGAATGCAGCTGGGCTGCCGCGCTTACCTTGCGGTCGCAGGAGGGATTGACGTACCGCTTGAGATAAACAGCCGCTCGACTTATTTGCGGGCTGGAATCGGCGGCTATCAAGGCCGCGCGCTGCGGTCCGGAGATGTCATTCCGGTCGGTAAATCGACTCCGCTCGGCTCGCAGCTGCTTGGGGTACTGGTCCGGAATGAGGAACGGGAAGCCGGTGCGGTCAGCCGCTGGTCGGCGGCTTCAAGTCTTAGACCGGCTTATACCGTGAGCCCGGAAGTAAGGGTCATTGCCGGTGAACAATATAAAGATTTTACGGCGGACAGCCGTCAGTGCTTTGAAAGTGAAGTTTTTGCCGTATTGCCGGAATCGGACCGTATGGGTTACCGCTTTACCGGGAGTCCGTTAAAGCTTGAGAAACCGGCTGAAATGATTTCGACAGCCGTCACCTTCGGAACGGTTCAGGTTCCGCCAGGCGGCAATCCCATCGTGCTGATGGCGGACAGGCAAACGACGGGCGGTTATCCGGTTATTGCACAGGTAGCGTCCGTGGACCTGCCGCTGCTCGCCCAGGTTAACTTGGGAGGCAAGGTCCGGTTCCGCCTGATTTCACTGGAGGAGGCGCAGCATCTCCATTTGCAGCGTGAAGAGGCGCTGCAGACGCTCGAAATCGGGCTTGGCAGCCTGCGTTAGCTGTTAGCTGTTCTGGCCTAACCGCCATTCATTTTTGTATGTATTTATGATTACTGCATTTACCGCGATATGAGCAAAGGATCAAGCAGTTAGATAATGTAGATATTTTTACTCAATGGAGAGGAGGGCGGTTATGACTGAGAGCGGCTATTCCAAATTGGAAATTTCAAATTTGAAGGTCGAATATTACGCTAAGAATCAGCGGACCGTGGCTTTGGAGAATGTGGATCTGAAAGTGGAGGACGGTGAGTTCGTCTCCGTCATCGGTCCCAGCGGATGCGGGAAATCAACGCTCCTGAAAGTCGTGTCGGGTCTGCTGACCCCGGCGGCTGGAACGGCCCGGATTGATGGCAAAGAGATTAAGGAAATCCCCGAGCAGGTTGGCATGGTGTTTCAGAATGATGCTTTGCTGCCCTGGAAGAGCGTAGCCGATAATATCCGGCTTCCCTTAGTTATCAAAGGTTTGTCCAAGCAGCAGCAGGATGAAGAAGTGAAACGCCTGCTGCAAATGGTCGGTCTGGAAGGCTTCGGGCACTATCATCCCAAGCAGCTTTCGGGCGGCATGAAGAAACGTGTGGCTCTGGCCAGAACGTTTGCTTATGACCCAGACATCTATTTGATGGATGAGCCGTTTGGACCGCTGGATGCCCAGACCCGGGTGAAGATCGGCGAGGAGTTCCTGCACATTTGGGAGAATGTCGGCAAGAGCGTACTCTTCATTACGCATGACATTGAGGAAGCCATCGCCTTGTCAGACAGGGTGATCGTCATGTCCGCCCGTCCGGGAAGAATCAAGGCCGAATTCAAGGTTAATCTGGCACGTCCGCGTCCCTTCTACGATATTCGGTTTGACCCGGTATTCAAAGAATTACAGAAAGAGATTTGGACCCAGATGTCCAGCGAGGAATAGGAAGGAGAGTGAAAGATATGGCCTCGGAACCGAAAGAGAGAAAGTCCCGATCGGCTGCAGCCTTCTCCGGGAGGTACAATAGCGGCAGCGTCTGGCTGGGCAGAGTGATTTTGTTTGTCGTCATTTTCGGCCTTTGGGAGATATTGTCCGGCCGGGCGTTTAACGCTTTTTGGGTCAGCAAGCCGTCTCTTATTGTCAAACGAATCTATGATATGACCTTGAACGGCGATCTGTGGTACCACTTAAGCGTTACGCTGCAGGAATCCCTTGTCGGCCTGCTGATCGGTATGGTTGGCGGTACGCTGCTGGGCATTGCCATTGCTTTCAGCGGTATTTTTCAGAAATGGGTTTATCCTTACATCATGGCCTTATACAGTCTTCCAAGAGTTTCGCTGGCCCCGCTCTTTATCGTCTGGTTCGGTATCGGCATGTCCTCCAAAATTCTGATGGTTGTGGCTATGGTCATCTTTGTAGCTTTCTATAACGCTTACGAAGGCGTCCGCAATATTGACAAGGATTTGCTGGATATGATGAGCACCTTCAAGGCCAAATGGACCCATAAGCTGAGCTGGGTAGTCTTTCCGTCCATCACGACCTGGATTCTGACCAGTCTCCGCCTGAATATCGGGATGGCGCTCATCGGATCGGTTATCGCCGAGCTGGTGGGTTCTAACCGCGGTTTGGGTTACTACATTACTTATTCTTCGAACATGCTGGACACGACGGGGATCTTTACCGGCCTGGTATTAATCATGCTGATTGCCGTCGTACTGGAGCAAATTATCATCCAGGTGGAACGCCGCCTGCTGAAGTACCGTTAAGACGGGTCAGGGTTCAAATCTAAATCTATTCAAAGGATAGGGGAGGAAAGACAATGAACAAGACAAAGATTTCAATGGCATCGCTGCTGGTACTGATGATGGTGGTGCTGGGAGCCTGCGGCAACGGAAATAATGCAAATTCATCTGGCAACAGCGCGGCACCGTCAGAAGCTTCATCCAACTCGGGCAACGCGGGCGGGGCTGGCAGCACGCAGGAAAATGTCACGATCCGTGTAGGTTTGGTAGGCGGCGGCATGACTCCGCTTATTGCCCAAATCGGGATCAACGACGGTTCTTACGAGAAAGCAGGAATCACCGTCAAGGAAGAAGATTTCAGCTCTGGCGCCGATATGGTGCAGGCTTTGGTCGGCGGAAGCCTTGACATTGCGCTCGGTTCTTACGAGCACGTACTGAGACAGCAGAAGAATGGGCTAGGCGTGAAGGCTTACGGAGAAATTTTTAACGGCGGCGGCTATGCGCTGGTTGTGAAGAAGGATGCTCCGTATCAATCTCTGGCGGATTTGAAAGGCAAAACCTTGGCCGTTACCAAGGTCGGCAGCTTGTCCGATACGGTTCTCCGTGAAGGGCTGAAAGAAGTCGGCATTGACGGCAACAAGGACGTTCAAATCATCAACGGCGGCAGCGGCGCCACGATGCTGGCTGCGATTGAAAGCGGCAAAACGGCCGGCGGCATGACTTCCGAGCCCACGATCTCGCAGATGGTGGCAACGGGCAACTACCGGGTACTGTACGATCCTCCGTATGATTTTGCCGGTATCGTTGTTATGGCCAAGACCGATTGGGTAGACAAAAATCAGGACGCTATGCGCCGTTTCCTTCAAATCAGCAGCGAAATTAACGACCGTGCACAGCAGGATCCCGCTTCAGCGGTGACAGCCATGCAGAAGGCGTTCAACCAGATTCCTGCCGACGTTATGCAAACGGCTGTGAAGAACCAGCTGGCCAAAGTGCCGGAAGGTCTGAAGGTGACGGAAGCCGGAGCCAAAAAGGTATCCGATATCGAAATTGAGCAGGGTGTTATCAGCGAGGAAATACCGTTTGACAAAACCGTAGACCTATCCTTACTTCCACAATAAAAAGGAGTGACCGCAGATCATGGCTAAAGATTTGAGATCCTACCTGTCACAGCTTGTAGAGCAAAATGAAAGCCAGCTAAGACTGGTCGACACCGAGGTTGACCCTCGTTTCGGCATTACGGCTTATGCGGCGGCATTAGCTGAAAAAGGCGATTATCCGGCGCTGTTGTTCAACAAGGTTAAAGGCTCCAATATCGCCTGTATTTCCAATTTGCTTACCTCTTATGAACGCATTGCTTTGTATCTGGGCTGCGAAGTGCAGGACATTCCCCGTGTATACGGGGAGAAGCTGCAAAAGCCGATCGAGCCGGTCGTCATCGAGCGCTCAGAAGCTACGGTCAAGCAGCAGATAATTGAAGAGCAAGACGTGGATTTGTCGAAGCTGCCGATTCCAGTGCATAACGAACTGGACGGCGGGCCTTATCTGTCAGCTGGTGTCATGATTATCCGGGACCCGGACACGGGTCTGATCAACGCGGGCATCTACCGGCATCAAATCTTTAACGAACGCGATATGGGCGTTTGGTTTCTGGGGGCGCACCATGGCGGCCTGATCTATAAAAAATATAAGCAGCAGGGTAAACCCGCGCCGATTGCCATCGCGCTGGGCCATCATCCCGGCTTTATTATGGGTGCGGTGTCCCGGGTACAGGGTATCGGCGGCGAATATGAAGCGGCGGGCGCCTTGATGGGCGAAGCGCTGGAGCTGGTCAAAGCGGATACCTCCGATCTGCTGGTTCCAGCACATGCCGAAATCATTCTCGAAGGCGAAATCCTGCCGGATAACGATCATGCGGAAGGTCCGTTCGGCGAATGGCCGGGCCATTATCTTGGCGGAGGCTCTGTACCGACCATCCGCATCACCAAGATTACCCACCGCAACAACGCGATTTTTCAGGACATCGTCGCTTCGGGGCGCGAGCATTTGGTCGTTGGCGGCGTGCCGCGGTCGGGCAGCATCTATCAGACGGTCAAACAGGTCGTGCCAAGCTTGAAGACGGTTAACGTGCCTTTCTACAGCCGGATGAACTGCTATATTTCGCTGCGCAAGGAACGGGATTCGGATGTGAAAAAGGCGGCCTTCGCCGCGCTGAACACCGAGCAGGAGAACCTGCGCCACATCGTAGTTGTAGATGAAGACATCGACGTGTTTAATGGCGAAGAAATTGCCTGGGCAATAGGCACACGTTTCGATGCTGAACGGGACCTGCTCATCATTCCGAAATGGAATGGCCCGGGCGGGCTGCTCCCAACGAACTGGGAGTATAACGCAGAAGGGAAGAATACGCCGCGCATGTCCAGCGCTGTGGTTGTGGATGCGACCAAACCGGCACCGCCTGTCGTCTTTCCGAAGCGGGCCGTGGTTCCGCGGGAGCAGGTGGAGCTGGCTGAGCTGCAGTCTCTGCGCAGCCTAAACGCGGAAGAGAAAGGCAAATGGCTGCCGTAAGGCGGTACATATAAACATTCCAAGCCTCAAGCCATTCCGGCGGTCTGAAGAGATCAGCCGCCGCGAATAGCTGGGGCTGGCTGTTTCTTAATCGAAGTTGGCGAAGTCAAGGAGTCAGCCGGTGGAAGCCGTCTGATTTTTCGAATTTATCGAGCTAAACAACGGGAGGGAAAACGAAGATGAAAATCGTGGATTTGAACTGTGACATGGGGGAAAGCCTCGGCGTTTACAAGCTGGGAAGAGACGAGGAAATATTAAAATATGTAACGTCCGCTAACATTGCCTGCGGATTCCACGGCGGCGATCAGGCGACGATGCGCAAGACGGTCAAGCTGGCTTTGGAGCATAACGTCGCCATCGGCGTGCATCCAGGTCTGCAGGATCTGATCGGTTTCGGCCGGAGGGATATGGATCTTTCTCCTCAGGAAGCCTATGACCTCGTAGTCTATCAGATTGGCGCCTTGTGGGCTTTCGTTAAAGCGGAAGGAGCGCGTCTGCAGCATGTGAAGGCGCATGGTAATTTGTACAATATGGCCGCCAGAAATGCGGCGCTCGCTGAAGCGATTGCCGAAGCGGTTTATAAGGTCGATCCGGAGCTGATCCTGTACGGCTTGGCCGGCAGTGAACTGATCAAGGCGGGCAACAAAGTCGGTCTTCGTACCGCCAGTGAAGTTTTTTCCGACCGTACCTATCAATCCGACGGTTCTTTGACTTCCCGCCGTCTGCCTGATTCGATGATTACAGACGAAGAGGTGTCTTTGAAGCAGGTGATCCGGATGGTTTCGGAAGGGAAGGTGCTGTCTCAGCAAAATGTGGATGTGCCGATTCAGGCCGACACCATCTGTGTTCACGGCGACGGTGTTCATGCCGTAGAATTCGCGAGCAAGATCAGAACCTCGCTGGAAGCTGCGGGCATTACCGTGCAGGCACCCGGCAAAACAACTGGACTGAACGCCTGATTGGCGAAACAAAGGAGGAGCAACCGTGGAGAAGCTGCATTTGCAGAGTGACGTATTGATTATTGGCGGCGGTGCGGCGGGTATGATGGCTGCCCGCGCGGCAGCGGATGAAGGAGCCGAAGTGATTTTGGCTGACAAGAGCCTGATCGGACGGGGCGGCGCAACTATTTTGGCGCAGATGACTGTAGCTGTTGCATTGGGCGAGGCAGAAGAGGATAATCCGCAAATCCACTTTGAGGATACGATGAAAGGCAGCCGCGGACTTGCTGATCCGGATATTGTCCGCGCCATCGTGGAACGGGGGCCGGAGGTCATCCTGGAAGCGGAGCGTTACGGGGTTAAATGGGCGCGTACGCCGGAAGGCAAACGCTCCCAGGCTTTTGCGCCGGGGCATTCCAAAGCGCGCTGCGTTTACGTGGATATTCTGAACACGGGCGGCGCTACGTCCGCCGGACTCAAGAAATCGATCTGGAGAGACTCGAAGATCAAGCGGCTTAAGAACATCATGATTACCAAGATTGTTGTGGAGCAGGGACGCGCCGTCGGCGCTGTCGGCTTTGAAATGGAGCAGTTCCGGCCAGTCAGTATTGCGGCTTCTTCTATTATTCTCGCAACTGGCGGCCTGACGGAAGCTTTTGCCCGCAACAGTGCTTCGGCCAACATGACCGGCGACGGTTACGTGCTCGCCGCAGAGGCGGGTGCGGAAGTACGGGACATGGAAATGGTGCAGTTTTTCCCGATTGCGCATTTGTTCCCGCCTCTGGTGGGCATTGACCCGATTATGTGGGATCCGTTCCGTTACAAGCTCGGTGGCCGTCTCCTGAACGGCAATGAAGAAGAGTTTATGGACAAATATAACGGTGAAGTCGCAGGCCGGTATACAGCTGCGCGCGACCAGACTACGCTGGCGATCTTCCGTGAGGTGGAAGCCGGCCGCGGTACACCGCATGGCGGAGCCTATCTCGATTTCCGGATGGTGCCGGAGGAGAAGCTGAAGGAAGCGTTTGGTCCGGTCATCGACATCCTGCGAAATCAGGGTGTGGATCTGACCAAGGACATGGTCGAAGTTGCGCCGATGGCCCACTTTATGCTGGGCGGCGTAAGAGTGGATGACAGCATGAGAACCCGGGTGCCGGGGCTGCTGGCTTCCGGTGAGCTGATTTACGGTATGCACGGCGCAAACCGCTTGTCCGGTAATGCCATTACGGAAGCGCTTGTTACGGGCCGGATCGCCGGTGAAACGGCTGCCAAGGATAAAGAGGCGGTCGATGAGGCTGCGGTTCGTCAAGCACTGGACGCAGAAATCGCCGCTTTGGAGAAATTCTGGCATCCGCAGCCGGTTGAGAAGGACTCGGCGTCCTTGCAGGCTTTTAAACGCAAACTTCAGCAGGTGATGTGGCAGGGGGCCGGTCCGCTTAGAACGGAACAAGGACTGCTTGAGGCGCAGAAGGCTCTGGCGGAGCTGAAGCTGGAGCTGGAGGCGATTTCACTTGCCCGGCCAAACAAATTTGCGTTAAGCCTGATTGAAAAAGTTGAAGCGGCCAATTTGCTGAAAATCGGAGAAGCGATCATTTTGGGTGCTTTGGCCCGTAAAGAAACACGCGGTGCACATGTCCGCCTGGATTACGAAGAGACGCTTACTGTCCCTTACAGCTCAAGCTTTGAATTGGGAGCGGATGGGAAATGGGTCATGAAGCAGCTTGAGCTGCCTGCAGCTGTACAATAAGGAACCGAAATAGGTGAATCAGAAGGGAGAACAACATTATGCCGGTTGTAAATTTAAACGTCTTGCGCGGTGAGGCAGAAGGCGGAGAATATACCGAACATTTCGAGGTGCCTTATGAGGACGGAATGAGCTTGCTGGATGCGATTTTCTGGATTCGGGAACATCAGGACCCTTCCTTTGCGGTCCGGTATTCCTGCCGCTCTGCTAATGCCTGCAAGGAATGCTCCGCTCTTGTGGACGGAAAAGCCGGGTATCTGTGCAGCATCCGTGCCGTACCGGACAGCGAAGTGAAGATCGAGCCGCTGCGCGCTCTGCCGTGGATCAAAGATTTGGCGACCGGGCTCGAGTGAGCCACGGCTCGCCGGTCTGGTTGGTAGAGAAGCGAACACTCCCAAGCAAGTTTTATTGCGAAGTAACCCGAAGAAGCGTAGCTCCATAAAACTAAGCGAATGCTTCCGAAGCAAGTTTTATTGCGAAGTAACCCGAAGAAGCGTAGCTCCATAAAACTAAGCGAACGCTTCCGAAGCAAGTTTTATTGCGAAGTAACCCGAAGAAGCGTAGCTCCATAAAACTTTTAGGAGGAAACCCTATGGCCTGGCTTCAGCCGCACAGCTTAAGCGAAGCGCTTGAGCTGCTTTCCAGAAATCCCCGCATCGTATGCGGGGGAACGGATTTGTTTGTGAACGCCCAGCGAAACGGGATCGAAGCCCAGTCCACCGACTGGCTGGACATCGGCCGGATCGAGGAATTGAAACGCATCCTCCGGACCGAAGAGGGACTGGAAATCGGCGCAGCGGTAACGGCAGCCGAAATTTGGCAGGGCAGCCGGTTTGCCTGCGTGCCTGCCCTGCAGCAGGCGGCCAAAACGGTCGGCGGCTGGCAGATTCAGAACCGTGCCTCACTTGGCGGTAACGTAGCGAACGCTTCACCTGCCGCCGACATGGTCGTCCCGCTCGTCGCTTACCGGGCTGAGGTTCGGCTTGCGAGTCAAGCTGGCAGCCGCTCTGTTCCGATTTCCGAATTTATCATCGGACCGAAACGCACGGCACTGCGCGAAGGCGAAATGATTGTCTCGCTGTTCATTCCGGCACGAAGCCTGGATGTTCCGCAGGTCTTTCTGCGTCATGATCAGCGGTCCGCTACGGATATTTCCATCATATCGGTCGCGCTGCTGCTCAGCCCTAAAGCGGGCCAAATCGAATGGGGCACCGCGGCTGTCGGAGCCGCCGCGCCTAAACCTTTTGTCCTTGGATCAGAAGTAGAACAGGGCTGGTCAGGCGAACTGGATGCCGGCAGGCTGCAGAAGCTTGCCGATCTGTACGCCGGTGCCAGCTCGCCGATTACGGATGTCAGAGCCGGCGAGGAATACCGCCGGTCGCTGGTTGGCACTTACATCAAACGTGCAGCTAATCTGCTGCTGGATCAGATTTCGGGATCTGAGAAAGGGGAAGTCGTATGACAGATCACAAGTTAACTTTGGCGATGTCGGAAAGCGACCGTACGCTTAAGCTGTTAACCGGGGCGCGCAGCATCCCAGGTTTCTCTATAGATGTGCAGCAGGAATCTATTGAAGATATTTTTGTGAAGCAGATTTCACAGGCCACTTATGATGTGTCCGAGCTTTCCCTGGCTTCCTATTTGATTGCCAGAGGCGGAGGAGATGCGCGTCTTACGGCGATCCCTGTTTTTCTGTCCCGTTCATTCCGTCATAATGCCATTTATGTCCGTTCCGACAGTCCGTGGCAGCATCCTTCCGAGTTGAAGGGCCGCAAGTTCGGGTTCCCCGAATACCAAATGACGGCTGCGGTTTGGGTGCGGGGCATGTTCCGGGATGAATGGGGAATCACCAATGAGGATATGCAGTGGTTTACGTTCCGTCCGGAGCGGGTTCCGGTAGAAATTCCGGCTACGCTGACCGAAGGCGACATCTTTGAAGCCTTGGCAGAAGGCAAGGTCGACGCGATCATGACGGCCCGCCGTCCGCCGGCTCATTTGTTCCCGGCCTCCGGTGAAGGCGGTGTGCTTCGCCGCTTGATTCCGAATGTCTGGGAGGCGGAGCGGGAGTATTACGGCCGCACGGGTATTTTTCCAATTATGCATCTCGTTTCGGTTAATGCACAGACTGCTGAACGTTATCCGGAGCTGCCCAAGCAGCTTTACCAAACCATGCTCGGCATCAAAGACGAAGGCATCGCCGGCATGCTGGAGACGATCAAGAACTACACCTCGGCGCCGTTTATCTGGGAGTCCGTGGAGAGCTCGGCCAAGCTGATGGATGGGGATCTTTGGCCTTACGGCATCAAGAAGAACCGGGCGCAAATCGAGAAATTCATCACTTACCTGCAAGCGGACGGCCTGCTCCATCGCAATCTTTCCCTGGAAGAGCTGTTCCATGATTCCGTACTGGATACTTAAATTAAACTAGGGAGGCGGTTTTGTGAGCGCTGGACAACAAGACGGCAATTTTAAGCTGAACCTGAACGGACAAGAAGTGGCGTGGAGCGGTGAACCTGCCGCATCGCTGGCGGATGTTATTCGTGACCAGCAGGGACTGACCGGAACCAAGATCGGCTGCCGGACCGGCGAATGCGGAGCGTGTACGGTGCTGCTGGAAGGCCGTCCCGTCGTATCCTGTCTGATTCCTGCGGCTTCCGTTCAGGGACAGCAGGTTGAAACGATCGAAGGACTGGCACGTCAGGAAGAATTCCAATCGCTGATGACAGCTATGCAGGAGAACGGCGGGGTGCAGTGCGGCTTTTGTACGCCTGGGGTCATGGTGACCACCTGGGCCTGGCTGCAGAATCCGGCTTTGTTTAACGGAGACCTGGGCTCTGCTTTAAAAAATAACTTGTGCCGCTGCACGGGCTACCTCGGCATTATCCGTTCGGCGGAGCAGGTTTTGGCGGGAAGAGGTGCGGGCGTATGAGCGAACTCCGAACCAAATCGCCCGCCGACCTCAGCGCCAAGCTGGCCGGCGAAACCCGTTATTTGCATGACATGAATTTTCCGGGTCAGCTGGTGGGCGCCATCTACCGCAGCCCTTACGCGCACGCTCGTATTCTTTCTATTAATGTAGAACAGGCGAAGCAGGTGGAAGGCGTGGTGGCGGTGCTGACGGCCGATGATCTACCGAGTTATAAATATGGTCCAACCAAATTCAAGGATTGGAACCTGTTAGCTAAAGACCGGGTGCTGTTCATCGGTGACGAGATCGTAGCGATTGCGGCCGAGACGAAGGAAGCAGCGCAGCGGGCGCTTGAGTTGGTGGAAGTTGAATTCGAGCCGCTGCCCGGCCTGTTTGATCCGGAGGATTCGCTGAAACCGGGTGCTCCGCTTCTGCATGAGGATGTAGAAGCCAATAAACCGATGCAGGTGAGTGTAAGCCGCGGTGATCTGGAGGAAGGCAAGCGGAAAGCGGCCATCGTGAAAGGCGGACGTTATTACTCCAACCGGATCTACCAGGGGCATCTGGAGCCGGTCGGGGCCATTGCGAGCTGGTCTGACGAAGAGGGCATTACCATCTGGGCTCCTTCGCATATCCCTTACCGGGCCAGAGAGACCTATGCAGCAGGGTTTGGACTGCCTGAAGACAAAGTCCGGATCATTGTCCCGCCGATCGGAGGCTCCTTCGGCTCCAAATATGTGCTTAAGGTGCATGTGATCGCAGCGGCCTTGGCTATGGCTACCCGGCGGCATGTCAAAATCATCCTGGACCGTTATGAAGACATGATTACAGCCCATCCGCGTGTTCCTCTGACGTTCGACATCGAAATCGGCGCTGACGAGGAGGGCCATTTTGTTTATAAAGAGCTTACCGTTTATGCCGATGCGGGAGCGCGGGTCTATTGGAGTCCAAACGTCGTTTCGACGGTGTGCACGCGCGCCGACAATATCTATCACTTCGGCAGCGTCAAATCGGAGGGTTATCTTTGTTATACCAACAACAGCCCGACGACCTGTATGCGCGGCTTCGGCAATGCCGAGATGCTGTTTGCCGTGGAGAGTGTCATTGATGAAATCGCACTGGATCTGAATATGGACCCGGCCGAACTCCGGTTAAAAAATATCGTGCATCAGGGTGATACGACCCTGCACGGCTACCGCCTCGATACGTGCAAGCTGGATGAATGCATCGAGAAGGTTAAGGAGCTTTCCGGCTGGCACCGCCGGTCTTCGCTGCCGCCTTACCGCGGGCTTGGTTTGGCCGTTGCCAACCACGTGTCCGGCTTCCGGGCCATTGATCCCCGCTTTGACGGCTCAACGGCAGTTATCCGCTTGAAGCAGGACGGAGAGATCGAAGTCGAAACTGGTGAAGTGGAGCTGGGGCAAGGCATGTCCCTGACCTATGCCCGCATTGCCAGCATGATTCTGGGTATCCCGGAAGCGGCGATTCTGGTCAAGTCAGGCGACACTGGACGCTATCCGTTTGGCATTGGCACTTTGGCTTCACGAAGCACGGTCATGGGCGGCAACGCCGTGCAGAAAGCGGCCCGATCATTGGCTGTGAAACTGAAGGAACTCGCCAGAGAGACGTTGGGAGAAGCAGCGGACTTCCGGGAAGGCGCAGCTGTATTAGAGGGGCAAACTTATTCCTTGAGCGAGATGGCATCCTGGTACCGCGCCCGTCATGCGGGAGAAGAGCTCGAGATCAAAGAAACTTATGTGCCGGATACCGATCTGCCGGATGCTACTTATTTCGGCCATCCATCGCCTAACTATCCGTTTGCGGCCCATGTCGCAGAAGTTGAGGTGGATCCGGATACAGGCAGAACGAAAGTTATCGGCTATTGGGCTGTGCATGATTCCGGGACTATTATCCATGAGACGATGGCCAAAGGCCAGGTTCTGGGAGCCATCGCTCAAGGTATTGGCTGGGTGACCATGGAGGATCTGCTCGTCAAGGAAGGCAAAGTGATGAATCCGTCGATGATGGATTACCGGATGCCGGGCGCGAAGGATATGCCGGAGGCGGAAGTCTTTTTTATCGAGGGAGAGGACCCCAATGGTCCGCTAGGCGCCAAGTCGATTGGCGAAGTAGCACTGGACCCGGTACCTGGCGCGATCGCCAATGCGATTGCCCACGCCACTGGTAAACGGGGCTATGCCCTGCCGCTGTCAGCGGAAAAGGTTTGGAAATCGCTGCAGAACGCATAAGCTGATTTCGGCTGCGGCCGGATTGACTCATTCGTTTTGCGGGCGGGAGGGGAAAATACGATGGATGAAATCGTCCGGATCTTGAGGGCTTGTGAAGAAGAAAAGCGATCCTGCGTGATTGCTGCAATAGTGGATGTGGATGGGTCTGCTTATCGCAGGGAAGGGGCCCGCTGCATCATTTTGCAGCATGGCGAGGTCGTAGGGATACTCAGCGGCGGCTGTATTGAAGAGGACTTGAAGGAGCATGCCGCTGAGGTATTTGCCACCGGACTTCCCCGCCGTCTATATTATGATTTCCGGGCCGGGGAAGACGAGGTGTGGGGACTCGGCATTGGCTGCAACGGTGCTGTCGGGATTTGGCTGGAGCTGTATGACCCGGTGCGTTTTCCGGCAGAAGCACAGCGGATAGCGGATGATTACCAGCGCCGTTTGTCCAGCCGGCATCCTTATGCGGCGGTAACGGTGCTGTCTTCCTCGGATCCGCTTGTTCACCCCGTCGGCGGACGATGGACGGCTTCTGCTGAATTTTCATCCGAGGTCGGAGAACTGCGAGAAGGGCAGAAGGCAGGACTTGTGAAATCCGTAAAGGATGGAGTAACCCTTGAACTCCTTGTGGAGTCCATCCGTCCGGCCGCAGAGCTGGTCATCGTCGGCGTCGGAGAAGATGCCCGGTTGCTCAGTGTGATGGCCAAGCAGCTGGGCTGGAGAGTCAGCATCCTTTACCATACAACCGACAAAGCGGATCGGCGGCTGTTCCCGGCGGCGGATGAAGTTGTGATCGTTCCCCGTCTTGCTTACGGGCAGGCGGATGCTGCTGGTAAATTCGTGGTGGTCATGACCCACAATCTGGAGCTGGACCGTGAAGCGGTCCGGCAGCTGCTCAAGGCTGATCCCGCTTATTTGGGGCTCGTAGGCTCCAAATACAGGCTGGAGCAGATATTGAGCTACATCCGCAAAGCGGAGCCGGAATTTGAGGACCGCCTGCTGGAGAAGCTGTATTCTCCTGCCGGACTCGACATTGGTGCCGAGACGCCGCAGGAGATTGCGCTCAGCATTTTGGCTGAAGCAGTGGCGTGCCGCAGCGGCAAGCCCGGCGGCTTCCTGCGTGACCGCAAGGGCTTTGGCCGGCGAGGCCTGGCGCAGCATGTGTCTGCGCATGAAGTCGAGCTTCATGCGGCCGAGCATCCTGTTGCCGGGCTGAATGAGGATGCCGCTAAGCCGGCTGAGGAGTCTCGAAATGTGTCTTCAGAGTCCCCAAAGGCGACCCGGGAGTCTCCAAATGCGTCACCAAATTCTCCAAATGCGTCACCAAATTCTCCAAATGCGTCACCAAATTCTCCAAATGCGTCACCAAATTCTCCAAAGGCATCCCTCAAGCCTTCAGCCAGCCGGCTTCAGGAGCCCAGCCATGCTTGAGCAAGTCGGCGTGCTGATTCTTGCGGCCGGCTCATCCAGCCGCATGGGCCGGCCGAAAATGCTGCTCCCTGCCCCGCAGGGGAATGTGCTGAAGCAAACGATCAGCCAAGTGTTGTCAGCGGGGCCGCTTCATACAGCCGTAATAGCGGCTGAGCAGGGACCCGTCCGGCGGGAGCATATAGCCGGACTGCCTGTGGAATGGCTGGAGACGGACCGTGCCCGGCAGGGCCTCGGAGCCTCCCTGTCCGCCGGGATCGGCGCTTTGGCAGGAAACCGTTCGCTTGGAATTCGAAGCATCATGGTGCTTCTCGGTGATCAGCCGCTGATCGACCCACAGATCATCAGACGTGTTGCCGAACGTTACCTGGAAACGGGAGACCTGATTGTCCAGGCCAAGTATACGGACCGCCCTGCGCATCCCGTTTTGTTTGACTCGGCTCTATTTCCGGAGCTGCAAAACTTATCGGGTGACGAAGGGGCCCGTAGTCTGCTTCGAGCCTTCAAATCCCGGATTAGTTATGTCGATGCCGATTGTAAGGCTCCGGACGATATTGATACCCCGGAGGATTACGAGAAATATATCCGGCAGGCGATGAACATGAATGATGAGATTAATGGTGAGGGGCCCTCTGGCAAGCGGACGGACTTGAAGCGGAGTAGGCTGTGATCGTCGAACTCGTCGAACCGGCTTGCCGGCCGGGTCTAACTAGTCTCATAAGTTCTGTTTGAACTAACCCAAACAGGAAACTGTCCCGAACACTTTTGGGCGGTTTCCTGTTTGTTTTGGCTGCCGGAGGCAGCTGAGAATTATTTTATAGGAGGCCTGCGGTTACGCCGCGGCCCCCTGTAAAATTTTAAGCTGATAAATCCGGAGAGTTGTTATATAGTAGCTTTACAAATATATAACAAAGAAGGTAATCGTCCTTGAGTTTATTTGTGCGTGAGAAGCCTTTTTACCGGGCTTTTATTTCATTGACGCTGATCATCGGGCTGCAAAATCTGATCACTTTCGGCGTTAATTTGTCCGATAATCTGATGATTGGCGGGTACAGTGAAGCGGCGCTGTCCGGCGTTGCTTTAGCCAACCAGATTCAGTTCCTGCTGCAGATGCTTGTCATGGGTACTTGTGAAGGCGTTGTCATTTTATCCGCACGGGCCTGGGGAGCGGGCAATATCCAAACCGTCAAACAGGCCGCAGCAATCGGTATGTGGATTTCGATGCTGCTTAGTGCCCTGATGTGGGCGGTCGTCTTTTTTGCCCCGCACGCCGTGTTATCTGTGTTTACGGGAGATGAAGCCGTAATCGCCGAAGGCGCCCGTTATTTGCGGATCATTTGTTTCTCTTATCTGTTCTTTGCGGCTACAAACGTGCTGCTGGCTATGCTGCGAAGCGTCGAGACGGTCAAAGTCGGCTTTATCGTTTCTTTATCTACGCTTATTCTCAATATCTGTCTGAATTATGTGCTGATCTACGGAAAATGGGGGTTCCCGGAGCTCGGCGTACGCGGCTCTGCCATTGCTACCTTAACCGCCCGCATCATCGAAACGATCATTGTGGTGCTGTTTATCAAACGGTTTGACGATAAAATTCTGCTCCGCTTGAGAGAGCTTTTGACGGTTAACAGGTCCCTGCTCCGGCAGTATCTGAAAATCGGCTCCCCGATTCTGATGTCCAACACGATCTGGGGAGCGGCCATGGCCGCGCAAACGGCTATTCTCGGCCATATGGGAGCTGCCGCCATCGCGGCGAACAGCATTGCGACAACGGTGTTTCAAATTGTGACGGTTATCACTTATGCTTCTGCCAGCGCTACTTCGGTTGTGATCGGCAAAACGATCGGCCAGGGCCGGATGGAAATGGTGAAGCCTTATGCCAAAACGCTGCAGCTGTTGTATGTCGCCATCGGGCTGGTCACCTCCATTCTGCTGTTTGTCAGCAAAGGGTATGTGCTGCAGTTCTACAGCATTTCCGGGGAAGCCAAAGATCTGGCGCTGCAGTTCATGACGGTGCTGGCCGTAACGGTCGTCGGAACGGCTTATCAAATGCCGGCATTAACCGGCATCGTAAGAAGCGGCGGGGATACTAAATTTGTGCTGTATAACGATACAATTTTTATGTGGCTGGTTGTTCTACCCTCTTCGGCTTTGGCCGCTTTTGTATGGAATTTGCCGCCGCTGGCCGTGTTTATCTGTCTGAAATCCGATCAGATTCTGAAATGCTTTGTGGCTTTGGTCAAAGTGAACCGGTTTCGCTGGATTCGGTCCTTTGAAAGAGCAGCATGAGCAGCAAGCATGTCGTGAGGCGGCTTTCTTTCAGAATCTCATGATCAAATCGTTGGTCGTACAGAAAGATGTCGAATCATGATGAGGATTTGAATATGCCCTGCTAACACGCATCGGCCGAAACCAAGTGAAAAACCGTCCCTGGGGAAAGGGACGGTTTTCTTTTTTTGCAGAAAATGGTTGCAGCTTAAAAGAATTGGGTAAAGAGTACTAGCCAAAATTATGTCATCAAGTGTTGCACGGCTCTAGGACAAACGGTTTAGAAGGGAGTATTTTAAGGTCAGAATTTATAGGAATATCGATTCTAATATCGAATGTAAGCGCTTTTTGAAAACGATCAGGCTTGTCTTCAATTTCCTTTTTATGTATCATCCAAATAAACCTGTAAACCTGATTCCGTATCTTCAGAAAGCCGAACAACGGTTTGTGAAACAAAAGAATAGGGTGGTGGGATGAAATCCAAGTCAGCATTTGAACGCAACACGTGGAGATTTACACGCTATGGTTCATTGTTTCTGATATCGCTGGTGTATTTGTTTAATCCTTCGAGCATTCCCTTATGGATCAGGTTAGGTATGATTATTGCTTTACTGGCATCTGTCCCTGTCGCCGTCAGCTTGTACCGGCATTATGCCGACAAGCCGGTTGCCCTGCAAATTGCCGTGATCTGCGAGATGGCGGTGATTGTGCTGCTTCTGCTGCCAACCGGGGGAATGGACAGTCCGTTCAAGTGGTATGCCTTAAATCCGCTCATGGTGGCGTCCGAGCTGCTGAGCGCATGGTTCGCTTGGAGCCTTCTTGTTAGCTATATCGGCGTTCTTGGCGCCGTATTTTATATCTTTTTGAATTTGGAATTAAAAAATGTCCCTGCGTTCGCCTTTCAGAATTCCGGTTTGATTGCTGCGCTCGTCGTCGTGGTTGTGGCCATGCAGATGATCGGAGGCTTGCTCCGCGAGCTGGACCGGGCCAACGAACGGACGGATGAAACGCTGGATCATATCAAATCGATCTATCATATTGTCGAAACCGCAAGCCATCACGAATTGATGAATATCGGCCAAATTATTGCCGATTGTGTAGTCAAGCTCACCAAACTTCCGAAGGCTTTCTTCTGGTTTGCCCCGCGGCCTGGAGAGGTTACACCGGCCAGCCGTCAAACCGGCTGGAATCAGGCTGAGGAAGCGCAGCTGTTTGCGCGGATGGAGCAGCATTTGGAGGAGTGGAGGAGAAACGACGAACCCTTTTACCGGGGGATTGAAGGTTTTGGCGACTTTCTGTTCATGCCGGTGCGGATGAATACCCGTTTTGTTGGCGTAATCGGCGTCAGGCTTGAAGCGGAAGGAAAGATGGAGGTGAACCGCTGGCTGGCGCAGCAGCTGATTTTGCTTCAGGAGCTCAGCTCTATTATTCTGGAACGTCATGAGCTGGCCGTGACGGAGAATCGGCTGACGATTATCAACGAGCAGAACCGGATTGCCGACGAGATGCATGACAGTGTTTCGCAAAGCCTGTTCGGCATTGTATATGCCGCCCATTCGCTGAAGCAGACCTGGCGCGAGCTGCCCGAAGAAGAGCTGGAAGAGCAGATCGATCTGATCAAGGATAGCGCAACGATGGTAGCCAAGGAGCTGCGCAAGACGATCCACAGCTTAAGCTCCAAGAAGAGCGGCGGGCAGAATTGGCTGGGCACCGTCCGTTCCCATCTCAGCACGATTTCGAGGCTGAACGGCGTTGAGATCGATTTTAAAGTCAGCGGTGACGATTACGGACTGCCTTATCATTACCAGAAGGCGTTGTTCCGGATCATCTCGGAAACGACCGGCAACGCGATCCGCCACGGCAAAGCCAAGCTGGTCCGGGTGGAGATGGCTCTGCGCCCCGAAGTGATCAAGCTGTCGGTTACGGATAACGGAACCGGCTTTGATATGGAAAGCGCGGCAGCCAAAGAAACCGAGGGCGGTTTAGGCATGCCTAACATGCATTATTTGACGCAATCATTAGGCGGTGAAATCAGCATTTCCAGCTCTATCGGCGTTGGAACTCAGGTGGAGTTGTCGATTCCGGTCGGCGTTCTTGCAAACAAATAAAGTTACGCTTAGGAGGCTGCTTAACGATGAAAATCGTCATTGTAGATGACCATCCGCTTGTCAGGAAGGGACTGGCTGCCGTAATTTCCATGCAGCCCGATGTCCAGTTCGCAGGCGAAGCGACAAACAAGCGTGAAGCTTTAAGCGTTATTGAGCTTACAAGTCCTGATTTGGTGCTGCTGGACTTGAAGCTGGCCGAGGAATCCGGCCTTGATGTTATTGTTGCGGCGAGAGGGATGGGCATTCGCAGCAAGTTTGTGCTGCTTACCTCATCGGCGAGCCGGGAGGACTTCAAGCGGGCGGAAGAGATACAGGTAGATGGATACGTCATGAAAGAAGCGCTGCCCGAGGAACTGCTGTATGCCATCCATCTGGTACATAAGGGGCGGAAATATTACGACCCCGGCCTTGTGACCAGCCAGCTTCAAGACAATGAAATGAGTCCGGCGGATGAATTGACACCGAAAGAGAAGGAAGTGCTGATCTCGCTCGGTCAAGGCTGCAGCAACCGTGAAATTGCCCAGAAGCTGTTCATCAGCGAATATACGGTCAAGAAACATGTCAGTCAGATTTTGGCGAAACTTCAGGTCGCGGACCGGACACAGGCGGCCCTTTATGCGAATTCGATCGGCTTGTGCAAATACGAGGCGACCAATTAAGCCTATAAATTAGACGGATTAATCAGACAAATAATCAAACAAAAATTAAGGTTTCCGCTCCGCTTGGACGGAGGTGGAAAAGAAAGGCGCGGATGCATGCATCCGTGTCTTTTTTTGATGCAGCTTTAGCGGCCGCGGGAAGGATTGAAAAGCCGGAAACCCGCGCCGCCCTAAGGAAACGTTTACATCCTTGGCAGGCTTTGACCGCCCGATTCCTCTGGTACAAAAGTGTACTTTTTTGATGTTCACAAGTAGCACCCCCCTTTCCACGAAAGTTAACCCTAAAGTAATCCAAGGAGTCATGTAATTTCACATGTAATTGCTAGAATGAAAACAGCAATAAGAGGAAGTGCTGATTTTGGCGGATGCCGAAAGCAAGCCGTTTGCCCAGGGGCCGGCTGATAACGGAAAGGGGGATACCGATGGAGAAAACGATTTTGGATTATGTCCATATCATCCAAAAAAAGCTCTGGATCATATTCGTCTTCGTATTGATCGCTTGTGCAACCACCTATTATGTGAGCAAGACGTTTGTTACTCCGGTTTACGCTGCTTCCGGCCAGTTGATCGTTAATTCTATCAACCCTGTCCAGGGAAGCAACAATTTGAACGATCTCAATACAAGCTTGAATCTGGTCCAGAGCTACAAGGAAATTATGGAGTCGCCCAAAATTCTGGGCGATGTCGTTACCGATTATCCTGAGCTTGGATTAACAGAAGATGAGCTGGCCAAGAAGCTGGAAGTGAAGGTTTCAGAGAAAAGCCAGGTCATGAATCTGAAAGCGACGGATGAAAGCTATTCCAGAGCGGCCGGGATTGTCAACGCGGTGTCCGCAACTTTTATCGACGCCATCCCAACGCTGATGAATTTGAATAACGTGAAGCTGCTTACGTCGCCGGATGCCGAGCAGCCTGGTGCTCCGGTTAACGGAAGCGTGGTAATGAATCTGCTGATCAGCTTTGTCGTCTCCTTGATGGTTGCGATCGGCGTCATTCTTTTCTTGGAAAGCATCAATGACACGGTGCGGACGGAAAAGGAAGCCGAAGAGTGGTATGGGGTACCGGTCATCGCGAGCGTTCCGATGATGTCGAGAAAGCAGGCCGGCAAACCTTCCCCGAAAATCACCGGAAGAGTGGAGGAACCGTCTTATGCTGCGTTTAAATGACAGCCTGGTGTCCGAACGAAATCCTTCTTCGGCGGCAGCGGAATCGGTCAGGGCGCTGCGGGTATACATCCGCCAGCATTTGCAGAGCGCCGGGCAGGACAGCGCCGTTCTGATGCTGACTTCGGCCAATGAAGGCGAAGGGAAAACGCTGCTGGTCGCCAATCTGGCTGTATCCTTTGCCTATGAGGGCAAAAGAGTTTGCGTCATTGACGCCAATTTGAGGAAACCTGCCCTGCATCTCGCGTTTGGTCTGAACAACGACGGAAACGGACTTTCCGACTACTTGCGAGGCGCCTGTGAAGCGGAAGCGGCCATCCGGCCCAGCTCAAACCCGGATCTGGACGTAATCACAGCAGGGGCTGCGCCTTGGAACCCGGCCGAGCTGCTGTCCGGCGAACGAATGGAGCAGCTGCTTGCCCATCTGAAGCAGCAATACGAAATCGTGCTGCTGGACTCCGCCGGTGTACTCGGCTGCATTGATGCCCGCGTGCTGGCCTCGCAGACCGACGGCACAGTCCTTGTTGTCCGGCATGGGCGCACGAAACGTGCGGCTGTCAGCAAAGCCAAGCAATACATGGACCAGGCCGGCGTTCAACTGCTCGGCATTGCCATGAATCAGGTCAAATAACCAAATCATTTGGGAGGGTACATGATGAAAAAGGTAAAAAAGGCAATCATCCCCGCTGCAGGTCTTGGCACACGTTTCCTGCCGGCAACCAAAGCGATGCCAAAGGAAATGCTCCCGATTATTAATAAACCGACGATTCAGTATATCGTCGAAGAGGCGATTGAATCCGGCATCGAAGATATCATCATCGTTACCGGCAAAGGTAAACGGGCGATCGAAGATCACTTCGACAACGCGTTTGAGCTGGAATCCCGGCTGCTTGAGGACGGCAAGCTGGAGCTGCTGAAAGAGGTCCAGCGTTCGGCGAAAGTGGATATCCACTATATCCGACAGAAAGAACCGAAAGGCCTCGGCCATGCCGTCTGGTGTGCCCGCCGCTTCATCGGCGATGAGCCGTTTGGCGTGCTGCTTGGGGACGACATTGTGACCGGCCAGAAGCCTTGTCTGCGCCAGCTTATTGATCAATATGAAGAAACGCAAAATTCGGTCATTGGCGTCCAGCAGGTTCCCGATGATTTGACCCACCGCTATGGGATTATCGAGCCTGATTTTCAGCAGGACCGCCTATATCGTGTAAATAACTTCGTTGAGAAGCCCTCTCCAGGTACAGCGCCTTCTAATCTGGCGATTATGGGACGTTATGTATTTACCCCAAAAATCTTTAAATATCTCGATCTGCAGGAAAAAGGTGTCGGCGGCGAAATTCAGCTGACTGATGCGATTCAGAAGCTGAATCAAAGCGAACGCGTTTATGCTTACGACTTCGAGGGAACCCGCTTCGACGTGGGAGAACGTCTCGGCTATATTCTGACAACGTTGGAGTTTGCGATGCAAAGCGAAGATTTGCGTTACCCGGTATTGGATGCTATGGCGGAGTATTTAGAGCGGATAGAACAAAGAACAACCATGATCGGTTGAGAGGAGTTGCGATAAATGAGCATGCCTAAGCCTAACCTTCCCGAAGAAATGGACTATGCCATGCCCACGCAAAATGTATTTTATGCCCGATATGAGGAATCCAAAACAGAGTCCAAAGCAGATCCAGGACCCATGTATCACTTTGTGAAAAGGTTTCTGGACATTGTGCTTTCCTGTATCGGTCTGGTGCTGACCGCGCCGGTGTTCCTGATCGCAGCGATCTGCATCAAAGTAGAGGATCCGGGCGGCAAAGTATTTTTCAAGCAGACGCGGATCGGCAAGAATGAACGCCCTTTCGAAATGTATAAATTTAGATCCATGGTCTCGAACGCTGAAGAGATGAAGAAAGAGCTTATGAAATACAACGAGGTCAGCGGAGCCATGTTCAAGATGAAAAATGACCCCCGCATTACGCGCACCGGCCGCTTCCTGCGCAAGACGAGCATTGATGAGCTTCCCCAGCTCTGGAACGTGCTGCGCGGCAATATGAGCCTGGTGGGTCCGCGGCCTCCTCTGCCTGATGAGGTAGCCCAATATACGGAATATCATAAGCAGCGGCTGAAGGTCATTCCTGGCTGCACGGGTTATTGGCAGGTTGGAGCGCGAAACAGCGTCGGTTTTGATGAAATGGTGCAGATGGATCTGAAGTATATCAAGGACCGCTGCATCCGGCTGGATCTCAAAATCATCATGCAGACCGGCCTTAAAATCATTAACTCTAAAGATGCCTATTAATAAGCCTAACAGAAATGACGGGCGCACAGCAGGGAGGGATTTGGATGCCTGACAGGAATGAACAACCAGCGCTTTCGATTATCATCTGCACCTACAACCGGGCTGCCCTGCTGCGCAAAACCCTGGAATCCCTGAAGGAGCTCCGGGGCGTGGAGCAGGCTGAAATTATCGTGGTGGACAACCGCTCCACGGACGATACCTGTGAGGTGGCCGGCCGGTTCGTGAAGCGCGGCGTCCTGCCGGCTCCCTGCCGTTACGTGTTTGAGTCTGTTCAAGGGCTGTCGGCGGCGCGAAATGCCGGAATTATGGCGGCACAAGCCGATCTGATTGCTTTTCTGGATGATGACGCCATCCCTTCGGCAGGCTGGCTCGAGGCTATTTTGACAACTTTTGAGCAAAGACCCGAGGTAGACGCCATGGGCGGGAAAATCCATCCGCTGTTCGAAAGCGAACGCCCCGGCTGGCTGTCAGGACCATTCGAGCTCCCTTATACGATTGTGGATTTGGGGAATGCAGTAAGGGAGTATCCGCCCTCCATGCATCCTTATGGAGCGAATATGGCGATGCGCCGTAAGGTCTTTGATGAAGGGGGGTTCCCGCTGAAGCTGGGGCGCAAGGGCAATCTGCTGCTGTCCGGGGAAGAGACCTGGATCTTCGAGCAGATCCGCCGCTCGGGCGGTAAAACGATCTACCACCCGGAGATGGAGGTGGAGCATTTTATTCCCTCCAGCCGGCTGAACAAGGAATGGATTATGAGGCGTTATTATTTTCAAGGCATTTCCAACGGGATGAAGCGGGATGGACTCGGTTCCACCTGCTATCTGCTTGGCAAAACGGCGGCCAAAGTGCTGTACGTATCCGTGAGCAGATGGTTTGCCCGGAATGAAACCGCAAGACTGCTGAATCAATGCCGAATGGAGAGCATCCGCGGAACCCTGCATACCGTGCTGGGCCGCGGAGGGGAACCAGGGACTGAGTAAAGGTGGGGAGTTGGACGATGATTAACGAATGGTGGGCAGGAAGACGGAATATGTATCCGGTAGGCGCAGGAGTCATTGTCCTCCTGTCAGCCCTGCTGCTCGGCGGCGGTGTCATTTATCAGCCCGGAGCCTGTGCAGCGCTTGCCGTTCTGGTTCTCCTGCTGGCGTTTACAATCCGGCATCCTCATCGCATCAGCTATCTGGTCCTGCTTTCAACGGCTTTGTCCGTTGATTACCTTTACAGCGGCTCGCTGTTTGGCATTGAAATTTTATCGCTGTACAAATTGGCGATTCTGGCGCTGCTGGTGCCTTGTATTTTGATTTATGGCATTTCGCTGAAATTCATATACCCGGTACTGGCGCTGTTTGCGCTGCTGGTCATTACCTTCTTTTTCTCCACTTGGCTGCCGCAGCTAACGGCATCGATTGCGATTAAGTCGTTTATCGGACTTTCACTGCCGTTTGTATTCCTGCTTATTAAATGGAGGAAAGAAGTAGCCGAGCGGCAGATGAAGATCATTTGCCTGCTTCCCATCGTAAGCGTCGGCGTCGGCGCCATGCTGCAGCTGCTTCATCTGCACGAGCTGCTGGACGTCGAATTCACGGGAGCGGTTCGGCTGCAGGGCGCCAACATTCCGCCGCATCTTGCCATGCTGTCGTTTCTCGGCACTGCGGTTCCTTTTGTAGAGCTGAAGCGGGGCGGAGCGAACCCGAAATTTCTATACGCTGTGATGGCGGTTAATTTCGGGATTTTGATTGCGACAGGCACCCGGGGGCCGATTCTGGCGCTGGTCTTCCTGGCGCTCTATTATTTCTACGATTTGGCGCGGGAATATTTGAAAGGCAAAGCCCAGCTGATCATTCCCCTGCTCGGCGGCATAGCCGTGATTACCGCAGCTGCCGCGCTGCAGTGGGACAATATGAAGAAACGCTCCTTCGAGAGATCGACGGATGATGCCGTAGACCTCTCGGGGCGATCGGAAGCGTGGGTCTATTTCCTGAAACAGGTGGACGGCCATACGCTGGCGGGCAGGGGGCTGGGCTCCGTAACAGTAGCTAATGACGGCACCTTATTCGAAGGGTTTGTTGTCCCGCACAACGAGTATATCCGGTTCTATGTAGATACCGGGTATGTCGGGGCGGTACTGCTGTTTCTGTCCCTCTTCATCATCTTCTGGAAGATTTACAAGGTGCTTCCGTCCGCCGTCAAGCCGTATTATCTCGGATTGATTCTGGCGTTCCTGATTTATTCATTCTCTGACAACACGCTTTCTACCGTGCAGTTCATTATTCCGTTCTGCTGGTACCTAAACGGTCTGTACCGTTATTCCAGGCCCGGGTCAACCGATTCCTCTTAAAGAGAAGTGATACGATGAGCCAAGTTAATCTGTTTGATGTCAATTTCAATAACTACGATTTCGCTGATCTGCTGGATTACATCGACGATTCGATCCAGAACCGGAAACATTCCTATATCCTGACCTGCAACGTGGATCACCTGATCAAGCTGCGCAAGGATTCGGAGTTTAGAAACGTTTATTCGAAAGCAGGAGCCATCGTGGCCGACGGCATGCCGATTATATGGGCTTCGCGTCTGCTGGGCAGTCCGCTGAAACAGAAAGTATCGGGCTCGGACCTGTTTCACCGGCTCGGGAGCGATTTTGAGAAACGGAAGTACCGCTTGTTCTTCCTGGGCTCTGCCAGCGGAGTGCCGGAAATGGCGAGCCGCAATCTGAAACGGCAGTTCCCCGGCATTAACGTGGTCGGCTGTTATTCGCCGTCCTATGGCTTTGAGAAGAATCCGGAGGAGAACGAATATATCGTCCGCATGCTGATCGAAACCCGGCCGGACATCGTGTTCGTCGGCGTAGGAGCGCCCAAGCAGGAGAAATGGATTTACCGGAACTACCTGGAATACCAGGCGCCGGTCTCCATCGGCGTGGGCGCCACCTTCGACTTTCTGTCCGGCTCCGTCAAACGGGCTCCCGATTTCATGCAGAAGACGGGCTTTGAATGGTTCTGGCGGCTTGCCCAGGAGCCGCGGCGGCTGTGGAAAAGATATCTGATTGACGATTCCCAGTTTGTGGCGCTGCTGATGAAGGAGTATTTCAAACAGGGCAAACGGAGAAGGGAGGGAGCGGAGATGCTGAATTCCGCAGATGATCATGAGTAAGCCGGCCCGCATGCTGTGGCTGCCTGCAGCGGTCATGCTGCTGATCTTCCTGTTCTCGTCCCAGTCCTATGAGCAGCAGACCATTAAGAAGCCGCTTGCGGACTGGCTGGGTAGCGGCAGCATCAACCGTCACCTCTCCGGCTTGACCATCCATTACGGGTCTCAAACGGTCGACGGTAAAACCGCAGGTTCGGCGGCGGTAGCCGAATTCCTGCTCCGCAAATGCGCTCATTTGCTGGAGTACAGCATTTTGGGATTCTGCCTGATTTGGGCGATCCAAGCTTTCCTTAAGCCGGGACTGCCGAAGGCGGCGGCGGCCGCGATTTTCACCAGTGCAGGTTATGCGGCTTTGGATGAATTCCATCAAATCTTCGTTAAGGACCGCGGGCCGCATCCGGAAGATGTGCTGCTGGATACGACCGGCGCTTTGATCGGGCTGCTGTGCTATATCGGCTGGAAGAAACGGAAAGCCGGACGGCTGAAAGGCGGATCTGGCGGAGACAGGAGGACGTTATGAATTCGATGGATTCCTTGATTCGATATGTGCGATATATGCGAAGCCGGGATCAGGCCTTCTGGCTGGCAGCAGCCACCGGCGCTGCCTGCACACTGCTTCCTTTTGCCATCGGTTCGGTCAGCGCCAAGCTGAGTCCGGCTTTGAGCCAGCAGGGGCTGCTGCTTCTTCTGCTGCTGTTCCCGGCCTTTCTGCTCGCCTTAAACGGCTCGAAATATTTAGTGACCTATACCTTGTTTGTCTGGGCCATCGGTCCGGAAATCCGAAGAGTATCTGATTGGCTGGGCGGGGAATACACCTCTGTCTCCGTGCTTAGCCTGGCGCCGCTCCTGGCCAGCTCGATGACGATGATTCCGGTGCTCCGCGGTATCCACCGCATGGAGAAATCCGGCAGAAAGGTGCTGCTCTATTTCGGAGCCGCCCTTCTCTATGGAAGTGTAATCGGGCTCGCGAGGAACGGAACAAGCTTTGTGTACGACTTGGCCAATTATGCGATACCGATGCTGCTGCTGCCGTTTTTTGCAATCAGACGGTTCGGTTCGGCGGATGCGGACAACATCCTTTCCGGGTATGCCAACATCGCGGTGCTGGTGTCCGTGTACGGGATCATTCAGTATCTGGTTGTCCCGCCGTGGGACGCGTTCTGGATGAACCATGTGGAGATGAACTCCATCGGCCTGCCGGAACCTTTGGAAGTCAGGGTGTTCTCGACGCTTAATTCGCCGGGTCCTGCCGCCGGGTTTCTGGCCTGCGCTCTGGTGCCGATGGTGCTGGAGAAAAGGTGGAGAGGCAGCCTCGGCTGGATTGGCGTGCTGCTGGTCGCCTTCTGCCTGCTGACGACGCTGGTGCGGTCTTCCTGGCTCATGATTATCGTGATGCTGCTGGTCTACATTGCAACCTCCCCCTCCAAGCGGAAATGGAGGACGCTGCTCCAGCTTGCTGTTATCGCGCTTGTCCTGACCTGGGCGCTGCCCAAGCTGCCTGGCGCAGAAGGCTTGACGGCAAGGATGCAGACGCTGGGTTCCATTGAAGAAGACCACTCCTATAACGAGCGGCTGGACCTGCTGAACACGATGCTGCCGACGGTGCTTCACAACCCGGCCGGGCAGGGCATCGGCAGCGTCGGGACCGGAACCAAGCTGGGGAATGATGGCGAGCTTGGGGAATACGGCATTATGGATAATGGGTTTCTCGCCCTGCTGCTCACTTTCGGGATTGCAGGCGGACTTTGTTTCTTCGGAGCGCTGGGGCTTGTCGCCCGTTCGGTGATTGTCTCCGTACTGCGCAAGGGAGCGATGCAGCTGTATGCCAGATTAGCTTTGGCCGTATGGGCAGGGGCGGTGGCAAGTTTATTTTCGGACAACGGATTCCCCGGCCTGCGCGGCTACCTGATCTGGATGCTGATCGGCATCGGACTTGGAGTCAGTTCATCTGCAGCGGATCGAAAGGAGGAGAGCTATGGAGCAGTCCAACGTGAAGTCGTTCCCCGGCAGGAACGTATTCAGCACGTTCGGCCGATTCGCCAGAAGTAAAGCGCACAGCTCAGCGGCGCTTAAGACGATGTTCTTCAGCATCTTCATTCTGCTGATCAATATGCTGACCGGCGTTCTCACCGCCCGGTTCCTTGGACCTACGGGACGCGGTGAGCAGACGGCTATGGTGAACTGGTCGCAGTTCCTCGCCTTCTGCATGACCTTCGGAATTCCTTCGGCGCTGATTTACAACGCCAAGAGGAGGTCGGAGCAGACCGGCGGATTATACGCGACAGCCCTACTGATGGGCATAGGTTTCGGCGGGGTTGCGATGGCAGTCGGCATTCTGGTGCTGCCGATGTGGCTAGATTCCTTTGATCGGGATGTGGTCCTGTTCTCTCAATGGTCTATGATTTTATGTCCCCTGATCGTCATCTCGCAGATCAACAATGCGATTCTGCAGGTCAGGGACGAATACAGGCAGTACAACAGGCTTCGTTATCTGGTGCCGCTGACCACCCTGCTCATGCTGGTGGTTCTGATCCTCACCGGTACGATGAATGCCCATACGTCGGCTATAGCTTACCTGCTGCCGGCTGTGCCGTTCTACATTGCAATGACGGTACGGATGCTCCGCATTTATGGCAGACAGCTCAAGGTCAGTCTGGACAATTTCAAACGGCTGTTCACCTATGGATTAGGCTCTTACGGGAATGACCTGATGGGTCAGGTCTCCTTGTATATCGACCAGATTCTGATTGCAGGTCTGCTGAATCCATCGGATTTGGGTCTTTATGCCGTTGCGGTCAGTCTGGCGAAGATGGTCAGCGTGTTCTCCAACTCCATTATCGTGGTGCTGTTCCCTAAAGCGAGCGGTCTTGATAAGCAGGAGGCGGTGGACATTACTTTCCGTGCCTTCCGGATCAGCATGGCGGTCACACTGCTTGCATCGCTTGCGCTGATGCTGATCGCGCCGTACGTATTGACCCTGCTGTACGGGGCCGAGTTCAAGGAGGCACTGTCCGTCTTCCGGCTGCTGCTGCTGCAGACAGCGATTGGAGGAGGAACCATGGTGCTGGCTCAAGCCTTTATGGCCCTTGGCAGACCAAAGGTCGTTACCCTGCTTCAGGGGCTGGGACTGGCGCTCGTCGTGCCTATGCTGTTCCTTGTGGTTCCCCGTTTCGGTCTGGTCGGCGCCGGTTATGCGATGCTGGCTTCGGTGCTGATCCGCTTTATCTTCATTTTGTTTAACTTCAAATATACGCTCAAAATCAAAATTCCACCGCTTTGGGTGACCCGCGGGGACATTCAGTGGCTGCGGAAGACCATGTATTCCACACTGCGCAAAAAATCAGTGAACATGTAGAAAGGAGAGGGGAACACGCCATGCATCCTAAGACTGTTGGTTCAAAGGAAAATCGGATATCCGTCGTCATCATCGCCCAGAATGACGAACAGCGCATCCCAGATGCTGTTGCTTCATGCCGCTCATTTGCGGATGAAATTGTCGTTGTGGATGGAGGGAGTGAAGACGGCACAGTAGCCACCGCCGAAGCGCTGGGGTGCCGCGTGTATGAGAACGCTTGGCCCGGGTATGCCAAACAGCGGCAGTTCGGGGAGAATCAGGCTTCTTATGATTGGATTTTTGTCATCGATACGGATGAGGTGGTAGACACGAAGCTGGCCGCCGCCTTGATCAAGCTGAAACCCGAATTGACCGACCCCACAGCGGCTTATTCGGTTTACCGGATCGGAGACTTCCTGGGACGCTGGCTCGACAAGGGTGAGTATCTGGTACGCCTGTACAACCGCAGAGCCTACAAAATCTCGGATTCCCTTGTTCATGAGATGCCTGACGTGGAAACCTCTAAGATCATAAAGCTGAACGGCGTTTTGTGGCATTACGGCTTCCGCAGCATTAACGACCATGTGAACCGCTTCAACAAATATACGGATCTGGAGGCACAGACGGCGCTGCGCGTACGCAAGCCGTTCCGGATCGTCAATCTGCTGTTCCGCCCGCCGGCCCGGTTTGTGCAGAAATATTTCCTTCACGGGCTGTACCGTAAGGGGGTAGCCGGGTTCGCCGTGGCGATCTTCTGGATGATGTACGAATTCCTGGCTTGCTTTAAACACTACGAGCTGACCTCGGCCCGCAAAAGGCTGGATCAGCATCAGCCTTCCAGCGCAAGAAAAGCAGCCGACCCGGAGAAGAAAGGGGAGACGAGTTATGCCGTACAATAATGATCGCTTGAATGGCCCGAATGGCCTGAATATTATAACGACCGGCATGAGCTGGCCCACGGTTCAGCCGGGAGGATTAAACACTTATTTCAAAAATATTTGCGAGCAGCTGGCGGAGCGCAACCGCGTCCAGGCTCTGATTTACAGCGCCGAGAAGCCGGATGTCCGGGAGGGTCTGGATATTCATCTCGCCGGAGAACCGGGCATGACGGTCTGGAAGCGCAAGGATGCTTTTCAGCGGCTGGCTGCGGAGAGAATGGATCAGGGGCATGTCGATGTGCTTTACTCCCATTTTGCCCCTTATGGGGTAGGTCCGGCGCTCGAAGCGAGGAAACGGGGCATTCCCGTCGTCATGACCTTTCACGGTCCGTGGAACGAAGAGATGAAGATCGAAGGCCGCGGTTTACAGCACCGGGTCAAGACCACAATTGCCAAAACGATTGAACGCAAGGCTTACCGCCTGGCCGACCACTTTATTGTGCTCAGCGAGACGTTCCAGGACATTCTGCACCGCAATTACGGCGTCCCGCTCCACAAAATTTCCATTATTCCCGGAGCGGCGGATATTCACCGCTTTACACCGGCTCCGAACCGACTTGCCGTACGGCGCCAGCTGAATCTGCCGGAAGGCGCAACTACGATCCTCACCGTGCGGCGCCTGGTGAACCGGATGGGGCTGCTGCAGCTGCTGGATGCGTGGAGAAGAGTTTCGGCCAAATTCCCGAACGCGATTCTCCTCATCGGGGGGCGTGGACCGCTGCGGGCGGAGCTTGAGAGCCGAATCGCCGATTACGGCCTGTCCAGCAAGGTGCGCCTGCTCGGCTATATTCCCGACGAAGAGCTGCCTGCCTATTATCAGGCGGCGGATATGTTCGTCGTACCGACCCAGGCCTTGGAGGGCTTTGGACTGATAACAGTTGAAGCTCTGGCTGCCGGACTGCCGGTCATGGCTACGCCGATCGGCGGCAACCGCGAAATTCTGAGCGCATTCCGGCCGGAGCTTTTGTTTAAAAGCGCGGACAGCGCCGATATCGCAGACGGACTGGTCCGGATGCTGGATAACCGCCGTCTGCTGCCGGACCGTGAGCAGTGCCGCAGCCATGTGCTGGAGAAGTATACCTGGGCCGGGGTAGCTGATCAGGTACAGGAACGATTCTATGAAGCGCTGAGAAAGGAGGCTGTGCCAGGATGATTAAAGTGGCTTACATTGACCATACGGCGAAATGGAGCGGTGGTGAAGTCGCCTTGTTCAATATCCTGACGAATGTGGGCGACCACGTCGAACCCCTCGTTATCCTTGCGGAAGAGGGGGCGCTGGCCGACAGACTGCGGGAACGCGGCATTGACGTCCGGGTTGTGCCGCTAGATGAACGCGTAAGGACAAGAGGACGAAATGCCTTAAGTCCTGGAATTGCCGGAGCGGCGCTGAAGCTGTTCAACTATGGCAGAAAGCTGGCTCCGCTGCTCAGGGAGGAGAAGGTGGCCTGCGTGCACACCAACTCGCTCAAATCGGCTTTGTACGGCACGATAGCTGCAAAGAAAGCCGGCGTTCCGCTGGTTTGGCATATCAGAGACCACATCGGTCCGCCTTACCTGAAGCCGATTGTAGCCAAATCGATCCGGTTTATGTCAAGGAGCCTGCCGAATGGCGTTATCGCCAACTCCAACTCTACCTTGAACGCGCTGGAGCTGCCGAAGTCGAAGAAGACGCTGGTTGTCTATTCGGCTTTCGCGAAAGCGATCAGCGACAAACAGCAGGCCCGCGACCCGGGACAATCCTTTAACGTCCTGCTGGTCGGTCGGCTGGCCCACTGGAAAGGGCAGCACGTGCTGCTGGAAGCGGCGAAGTCGTTCAAGGACGATCCGCGGGTCAACTTCTGGCTGGCCGGGGATGCCCTGTTCGGGGAAGAAGCCTATAAAGATCAGCTTCTGGACCAGATGCAGGCCAGCGGCTTGAAGAACGTTTCCATGCTGGGGCATGTGGACGATGTTCAGTCATTGATGGCTTCGGCCGATCTGCTTGTTCATACCTCCATTACGCCGGAGCCTTTCGGCCAGGTGATCGTGGAAGGGATGGCGGCAGGGCTGCCGGTCATCGCCTCGAACGAAGGCGGTCCAGTCGAAATTGTCGTTCCGGGCCAGACCGGGATGCTGATTGAACCGGGCAAACCGGATATTCTCGCGGAGGCGATCCGCTGGATGCTGGAGCATCCGGAGGAACGGGAGCGCATGGGCCAGAAAGGCATCCAGCGGGTGAAGGAACGTTTTGTGATCGAAAATACGGTCAAGGACATCGTTGAATATTACCAAGGTCTTCTTTCCACGGTTTAACCGACCTTTGGGCTAAAGGATGATGGGGATGAAAGTGGCAATTGCTCATGATTATCTGATACAGATGGGCGGAGCGGAACGGGTGGTGGAGGTGCTCCACGACATGTACCCGGAGGCTCCGATCTTCACTACCGTTTCTCACAGCAGCCGTCTGCCGGACTCGCTGAAGGATGCAGACATCCGGACGACCTGGCTACAGAATGTTCCGGGGGTCAAGACGAATTTCAAGAAAATGCTGCCGCTCTATCCGCTGGCGATCCGCGATTTCGATTTCCGGGGTTACGACGTCGTCCTCAGCTCCAGCAGTGCTTTCATCAAAAGCATTCAGGTGCCCCAGGGCACATTCCATCTGTGCTACTGTCATACGCCGATGCGGTTTGCCTGGGATTATGACACCTATATGGAACGGGAACGCCAACCCGGCATGGTGAAGAAGCTGCTCAAGCTGTACATCAAACAGCTTAAATCCTGGGACCAGCGGACCTCCTCGCATGTGAATCAGTTTGTAGCGAATTCTTCTGTCGTGCAGCGACGCATACAGAATTATTATCAGCGGGATGCCGAAGTGATTTTTCCGCCGATCAATACTTCCCGGTTCCAAAGAGCGGCTGAGGTTGAGGACTACTACCTGATCGTATCGCGGCTGGTATCTTACAAGCGGATCGATCTCGCAGTTGAAGCCTTTAACCAAAGCGGCCTGCCGCTGTACATCGTCGGCGATGGACCGGACCGGAAGCGGCTGACGGAGATGGCCAAAGGGAATAATATCCGGTTTCTCGGCCGTCTGGGCGACGCCCAGGTCAATGAGCTGATGTCGAAGTGCCGGGCGTTTATTTTTCCGGGGGAAGAGGACTTTGGCATTACACCGCTCGAAGCCAACGCGGCAGGACGTCCGGTGATTGCTTACCAGGCCGGCGGTGCGCTTGATACGATCGTGCCTTACGTGAACGGGGTATTCTTCCGCAATCAGAAGGTTGACGATCTGCTCGGGGCGGTCGCAGAGGTGGAACGGCATGCCTGGGATGTCGAGCAAATTATGGGTCACGCGAAGAAATTCGATGAGGATACCTTTAAAGCGCAGTTCAAGCAGTACGTGGAGCAGGCTTATTTAAACTTTCTAAAGGGAGGAAGCGGATCATGAAGTTGGCAGTCATTGGAACCGGTTATGTAGGGCTTGTGTCGGGAGTATGTTTTGCTTCGAAAGGAAACGAGGTTGTATGCGTCGATGTGGACCAAAGCAAGATCGACAAGCTGAACCGTCTGCAGTCCCCTATTTACGAGCCCGGCATTGAACAGCTGATGGAGGAGAATGTCCGGGAAAGACGTTTATCCTTCACCTCCGACCTGCAGGAGGCCGTGCGCCGCTCCGAGCTGATCATTCTGGCTGTGGGCACGCCTTCGCTGCCGAACGGCGAAGCCAATCTGCAGTTTATTGAGCGGGCAGCCGCCGACATCGGAGAAGCCATGGACGGCTACAAAATCATCGTGACCAAAAGCACGGTACCGGTGGGCACCAATGAGAAGATACGGCAGGTGATCGCCTCCCATACCTCCTTTTCGTTTGATGTAGCTTCTGTTCCCGAATTCCTGCGCGAAGGTACGGCGATTAAGGATACGCTGAAGCCGGACCGCGTTGTGATCGGCCTTGACAACCCTGAGCTCGAAGGCAAGCTGACAGCGCTGCACAGACCGTTTACGGACAATATTTTTGTGACCGACATTCGCAGTGCAGAGATGATTAAGTATGCTTCCAACGCTTTTCTGGCTACCAAAATCTCCTTTATCAACGAAATTGCCAACATTTGCGAGAAGGTGGGCGCGGATGTGACGGAGGTAGCCAAAGGCATGGGCAGCGATCAGCGCATCGGCTCCGCTTTCCTGCGTGCGGGCATCGGCTACGGAGGCTCCTGCTTCCCGAAGGATACCAAAGCGCTGATCCAGATCGCCGGCAATGTCGATTACGAGTTCAAGCTGCTGAAGTCCGTGGTGGAAGTGAATACAGGTCAGCGCTACAACGTTATTGCCAAGCTGAAGGAGTCGCTCGAAACACTGAAAGGCGCCCGCATCGGCATCTGGGGCGTATCCTTCAAGCCGGACACCGATGACATCCGGGACGCTCCGGCGCTGGAGATCGTCGAAACGCTGATCCGCGAAGGCGCGGTTGTCAAGCTGTATGATCCGATTGCGCTGGACAATTTTCGGCAGCAGTTCGACCACCCGGGCCTGCACTGGTGCAGCTCGGCTGAAGAAGCGGCGGGCGGCTGCGATGCGGTCTGCCTGCTGACCGACTGGCATGAATTTAAGGAGATCAACCTGCACAAGCTGGCCGGCATGATGAGACAGCCGGTGCTGATCGACGGACGGAATGTTTACGGGCGTGAGCAGATTGAAGGCACCGGATTGGAGTATGTCTCTGTCGGCAGACCGCATATGGGCGCTTATTCCGAATATCCCCGCAAAATTGCGGAGGTTCTGTAAAGGGGTGGATGACAATGAAATTGGTACTTCTCTCAGGCGGTTCAGGAAAAAGATTATGGCCTCTCTCGAACGACTCCAGATCCAAGCAGTTTCTCAAGGTGCTTCATGATCCGGACGGACGCCCGGAATCGATGGTGCAGCGCGTTTGGCGTCAGCTCGGCCAGGTGAATCTGGCCGATTCGGCTTATCTGGCCACCGGACGGGCGCAGGTGGAAATGATCCAAAGCCAGCTCGGCCCGGAAGTGCCGATCATTGTAGAGCCCGAGCGCCGGGATACTTTCCCGGCCATTGCGCTTACAGCAGCCTACCTTTATTCGGTAGAGGGCGTTTCCCCCGAAACGGCCGTCGCGATTTTGCCGGTGGACCCTTATGTGGAGGATGCCTTTTTCCATACGGTATCCAGCCTGGAGGATACGCTGGGGCAAAGCGGTGCCAATCTGGCGCTGATCGGCGTAGTGCCGAATCACGCTTCGGAGAAATACGGCTATATCATTCCGGCAGATGGAGGGAATGAAGCGAAAGCTGTGGACGGTGCAGATGCAGCGGATGGTGCACAGGCCCTGGATAATGTGTCCTTTATGCCGGTCGGCCGTTTTCAGGAGAAACCTTCAGAGGAAGCGGCCCGGGAGCTGATCGGCCAGGGTGCTCTTTGGAACTGCGGCGTGTTCGCCTTCCGTCTGGGTTATCTGCTGGACATTTTGCAGGCCAAAGGGCTGCCGCTGCAGTATGAAGAGCTGCAAAGACAGTACAAGCTGCTGGCCAAGATCAGCTTCGATTATGAAGTTGTGGAGAAGGAGCCGAACATTGTGGTCGTGCCGTACGACGGCTATTGGAAAGACCTCGGCACCTGGAATACGCTGACGGAGGAAATGGCCAATCCGCAGCTCGGCAAAGGCACGATGACTGTAGATTCAAGCAGCAGCTGCCTGATTAACGAGCTGGACATTCCGGTTGCCGTAATCGGCGCGCCGGATTTGATCGTGGCGGCAAGCCCCGACGGCATTCTGGTCACACAGAAGGATGCCTCGCCCCGGGTCAAAGAGGTGCTGAAGTCTTTCGAGCAGCGTCCGATGTATGAAGAACGGCGCTGGGGGCACTACCGGGTGGTGGATTACATCCAGTATGATGACGGCAGCAAGGTGCTGACCAAACGGATCTTCGTCCATGCGGGACGGAATATCAGCTACCAGCTTCACAACAAACGCTGCGAGGTATGGACACTTGTGAGCGGCCAGGCGAAGGTGATCTTGAACGAGAAAATGCACGATGTCCGCGCAGGCGATGTCGTCCGGATTCCGGAAGGAACCAAACACAGCATTCTGGCGGTGACGGATGTTGAATTTATCGAGGTCCAAACCGGACCGGAGCTGGTGGAGGAGGACAATATCCGGATTTGCATGGATTGGGATGACATTGTCCTGCACCAATTTATTTCCTGATCGTATTCAGCTTGTATAAAGCAAATATGAAAAGATTGGACCTATTGGAATGCCATTTTGTAAGGATTTTCAGTAAAAATTCATGCCAATGTATGAAAATTATATATTTTTTCAAAAATCGACTAAAAACGCTAATAACAGTCAAAAGAAATGTCGATACATACGGTATTCAGGTCCGAAAGGGGAAAAATATCAACATGAATTACCGCCGTGTGTATCGCTCTGTTTGTCGTTTATTTTTCGTCGTCCTGCCGCTTGTTGCTGTTACTGTCTCTGCTGCTGTCCCTGCAAACGCCTTGGCGGGCGCGAATCCGATCAATCCGGGCGCTACTTCGGAAGCAAAAGAGTTGTTGAATACGTTATACACCGTTTCTGGTAAAAATATTATCACGGGGCAGCATGACTATCTGGAAAGCCCCGATGAAATCAATAACCGGCTTACCCGTCTCAGCGGGCAATACGCCGGAGTTCACGGCTATGAGCTCGGCCCGATTATGGGGCAGACGCCAAGCCAGATTGCCGAGCAGCGCCGGAATGTCGTAAACAGCGCCATCAACTGGTACCGCTCCGGCGGTATTGTGGCCATGACGTTCCATGAAGCTTTGCCAGGCACAAGCCCGCTCTGGAGCAATGTGCAAAAGTCGATCTCCCAAGCGGATTTCGATAAATACGTAACGCCTGGAACCGACGAATACAAGGCGCTGATTGCGGATCTGGACAGCGTAGCCGCTTCCCTTGAGACGCTGAAGGATGCCGGAGTGCCCGTGCTGTGGAGGCCGTATCATGAAATGAACGGCGACTGGTTCTGGTGGGGCAAGAAAACCAACTTCCCGGCCTTGTGGAACCTGATGTACGACCGGTTCGTCAATGTCCACCATCTGGACAACCTGATTTGGGTCTGGTCTCCGAATGCGCCGACCAACAGCAATTATTCTTATGGTTCTTATTTTCCAGGACTGGCGAATGTCGATGTTCTGGCGCTGGATATCTACAATAATGATTTCAGACAATCCTATTACGATAATCTTCTGAAGCTGGCACAAGGCAAGCCGATTGCGATCGGAGAGAGCGGAGAAATGCCCGATCCGGGCGTACTGGCCTCCTCTCAGCCGCGCTGGTCCTATTTCATGACTTGGGGAAGCATGCTGACGGACAATAATTCGACCTCTACGATTGATACCTTCATGAACAGCAATTATTTCCTGTCCAAGTTCAAGCTTTCACTGCTGGACAAGCTTCCGGTGCTGCCGCTGCTTGAGCAGCCGGTGGTCCCTCTGCCGAGCGGACTGTTTGGCGAGTATTATTCAAATGCAAATCTGACCGGCGTTCCGCTGACCCGAACCGATGCCAAAATCGATTTCAACTGGCGCAGCGGTTCGCCGGGTATGTCTATTCCAAACGATAATTATTCCGTCCGATGGACAGGGCAGATCAAACCGTTGTACAGCGAAACGTACACGTTCAGTACCTTGTCCGACGATGGAGTACGCGTTTGGGTGAATGGCAGCCTCATCATAGACAGCTGGTTCAAGCAGAGCTGGTACGAGCGTTTCGGCAGCATTGCGCTTAATGCCGGTCAGCTCTATGACATCAAGGTGGAATACTATGAGGGGCAGGGCGACAGCATGGCCAGATTGATGTGGCAAAGCGCAAGCCAGACCAAACAAACGGTTCCGCCGGAAGTGCTCTTCCATTCCGGGGCTTTGCTCCAATAGATCGGCTGGCGAAATTTACTGCCGCTAAGCCAAACGGCTGGCGCCCTAACATCATGCCTATCCGGGTTCAAGGTTGTCCGGCTGGCAATCGTGGGGTGAAACCAAATGGGATTAAGACGTCTTGCTGGAATTAAATATGGGCTGTTCATCTTGGAAATCATCGGACTTATCGTCTTGTTATCTCATGCGGGCCGGTCCGGGCATGCAGACCTCGCGGCAAACGCCATGGGCAGCAATACCGTGATCTGGAAGCTGGGCAGCGAAGACGGGAAGTCTGCTGAATTTCGTTCTTCCGTGGGTGCTGTAAGGACCGCTTCCGCTGCCGTAACAAGTGTGGAGGCTGACTGGAGCCAGATTCCGTCCGGTTTGAACGCAGCCAAGAATCCTGTATTTGAAATGAACTATAACCTGAAGCAAATTCCGGAGAACGGGGTTCTGTTTCGGGTTAAAATTTTGGATGCCTACAAATCCGTTCCGCAGCTGGCGGTCTTCACCAATCATCAGCTGTCGGGCATCATTCAGGTGGCCGGCTCGTCCGGGACGGGCAGCGGTTATTCCTACAACAAGTCCTACGAGGTTTATATTCCGAAGGAGCAGCTGCAAGCCGGCAGCAATCAGCTGAAGCTGCAGCTGATCCGCTGTATGTATTGTTCCGCGGGTGAAGATCCTTTCCTTTGGCTGACCTGGGATGATCTCAGCCTCGAAGCGCTGGCTGCCCCGGCTGATGAGCCGATTCATGGTCATTATGTGCAGACGGGTACCAATCTTAACAACTTCGAATTTTATTATGATGAAGGCGCCGTCCGCCACCTGCCTTATGCGTTGAAATGGCTGGGGCTGGCGTACAGCGGCAATATTATGCGGGTCAGCTGCGCCAGCAATGTCGGAGAAGCGTGTTCGGACGTGCTGGATTATTATAAGGTTCTGAAAGAATATAATACACAGGCAGCGGCCTTGTATTTGTATACAGGCGATATCAAGCTGAACGCGGACGGTACGCTGCCGGACGGCGCAAAACAGAAGCTGACCGATTACTTTAAGCGGTATGGCAGCTATTTTCAATATTATGAAGTGGATAATGAGCCCGGTCTGTTCAATCGTTCCAAAGCGGTGGATCTGGCTGTCGCCAAGTGGCTGAATGAGGAAGGGAAGAAGCTTTCGCCCGAACTTAAAACGGTCGCCCCCGGCTGGGCATATTGGCCGGCTTATTCCATCAAATCGTGCCAGAACCAGAAGGGCGGCAGCCGCACCTGCGGAACGCCGGACGGCTGGGAACGGGATCCGGCGCAGCGGCTGGAGCTGGAACGTGTAACCGATTATACCAACGGCCATGCTTACGGCAATTCTTACGCCGATCCGCAGGGCGGCAGCCTGCCGGAAAACCTGCTGACATTCAAAGGAACGCAGGATTCCTTCAGCAAGCCGATGTTGTCCACCGAGTTCGGGACATCAGGCGGCCATACGGATCTGCCGATCTACGGCGCTTCGGAGCCGCAGTCGGCCGTCTTTGACCGGATCATGCGGGCTCATATCGGGTTTGCCGATCTGTTTATCCAGCATGCGGCATTTTACAAAGATTTCTCGTTGTTCCAAACCGGCTTTGATTTGTCCGGACATAATCCGGCGGATACCCGGCAGTATCAATTCGAGACAGGCGGGGAGACAAGGGTCGATATTATGCGCCGTTTGACGCTTGCGTATGCGACGCACGGCAAACCGTTAGTCTATGAGGTGCTGAACCAAGATGAGACCAAGGACAAGCTGGTCTATGTGAGGGCCGTCGATACCTCGAAGCTGGCTCCGCTGCCGGTATCAGGGGCGACCTCCAATAAACTGCTGATTAATTTCGTCAATTTCGAGAATCGTACGCAAACGCTGAAGGTTAAAGTCACAATGCCGGAATCAATTGTTTATGAAGGGGAGAGATTCGGAGCCGGGGAAACCTATGCAGATTCCCGGACTTACGTGACGGGGCTGAACGCGTCACCGGAGCTGACCTTCACCGAAACGCTTGGTCCTGGAGAAGCGGTGCAGTATATTCTGCAGCCTTCTTCCACTGTAGCTGCGAAGCCGCCGGCCTGGATAACGGCCTCTGAAGCTAAAGGCAGCGGGATTCAGGTTTCATGGCTGGAATCGGAAGGGGCAGCCAGCTATGACGTCCTCCGGGCAGAAGGACAGTCGGGGGCGTTGATGCCTATAGCCGAGCAAGTGAAGGGGACAACCTATACCGACAGCGGGGTAGAGAAAGGCAAGGCTTACCGGTATGCGATCCGGGTGAACGGCAAAACCGAACGTTCGGAGGAAGCTAAAGTCCTGTATACGGGAACCGCCGAGCTGGATCGTTCGGCGTTTACGGTCAGCTCGAATATTCCGCTCCAGAAATCCGATCCGAGGGCTGCAATTGACGGGAATCCCCGCACCCGTTGGGATACCGGCAGCAACCAGACTCCGGGTCCGTATTTCCAGATTGATTTGGGGGCTGTCCGCCAAGTGGGCAAGATTGTGCTGGAATATGCGAAATCACCGTATGACTATCCCCGTCATTACCGGGTAGAAGTTTCGCTGGACGGGCGGAATTGGCGGCAGGTTGCGGAGGGTTATGGACAGAAGGAGCAGACGGAAATCACCTTTGCTCCCGCTGAAGTGAAGCAGATTCGAATCAGCCAGACCGGGTCGGGCGGCAATTTCTGGTCGATCCATGAGCTGCATGTTTATTCGGGTTAAATGAAGGGGGAAGATTCGCCAGGACAACTCCTCGCTGCAAGCGGGGGGCCTGGCTATTTTTTTATATTCCGGTTATAGGACGAAACGAATGAAGGCCCAAATCAGCAGAATCCAGATCGGGATGGAAATCACAAGACTCCAAAGGAATCCTTTGGAAAAAGACGAGTTATTGTTCTCTTCCATGACGTTCTCTCCAATACTATGAAATAAACGGACCTGAAAGGCTCCGTGCTTTACGTATAACTTACCATAGGCCAAGACCTGCTTTCCAATAGAAATCGGCTTCCGGCCATTTTTTACATTGGAAATTGCCAGGGCCTAGGCTTGACAGATTGGCCGCCGGGATATAAATTGAGGGTCATATATGATATATTCGAAGGGTATATTCAGTCTTATGGGGAAATTAGAGAAAATGAGGTTTTTTCAATGTTAACTGAAATCCAATCTCTTTCTGAACAACTGACTAGAGAGTACGCAATTAAAGGGAAGGTCGTAACAGGTCTGGCGGATTTGCTGTCCATGCTGAACAAAACCAGACTGTCGGCATTAGCCGCTACCTATGAGGTTGCCGGCCGTTCCAAGATGAAGAAAGAACAGCTGGTGGAAGCGCTTGTAGACCGGATGACCGATCCGGCTTATGTCAAATCCGTTCTGCTGCTTGCTGAAGAGCCGGAATGGAAATGGTTTGAACGTCTGCTGAAGAAGTCTGTTCTGGAAGACAAGGGAGACGCCTTCGGTGAATTTGTTTTTCTGCTGGAATACGGTTTGGTGCTGGCTGTCGAGGAAGAGGAGAGAACGTATTTTATTCTGCCTGATGAAGTTAAAGCCGCTTACAGCAAGCTGAATAAGACGGAATTCCGCAAGCAGCAAAGCCGATTGTGGCTGATCCATGATTACGCTGCCGCTTTGACGAATCTTTACGGCGCTTATAAAACCGATACGCTGCTGAGCATATTCAACGCGCAAAATGAAGATCAACTGACGGAAGAAGAGCTTTCGATCGCACTGAATCATTTCCAGCTGCGCGATCAGCTTTTTACCATCTTCGGGGAATATATCGTAGATCTGTCGCTCGAACCGGAGGAAACGGAAGAGGATTTGAACGGCCTGTTTGAGCTTCGGGGCAATAAACCTTTCTATATTCCTGAACAGTCCGAGCTGCTGAAATATAAAGACGATCTTTATTTTGAAATTACTCCGCAGCTGACCCGCCTGAAAGAGTATATCGTCAAGGAATTCGGAGCGGAAGAGGCGAAGGCCGATGCCCTCGTGGACAATGTGCAGCTGGCCTGCGCGGTCGAATCGCCGATGGAAGAGATTTTTGCCGAATTCGAGCCGTTTGGCATCAAGTTTGAGACCGAGGAACAAACCCGGCAGCTGACCGAGCTCGTCATCGACGTTTACAACAACACCCGGATGTGGTCGAACGGTGGACATACGCCGACCGGGCTCCGCAAGCTGCTCAAGCCGGACGTGGTGAAAGCCGCACATACGACTCATTATTTTCCGAACAAAAAGCAGCAGGTTACCGTAACCAAAGTGGGCCGCAACGAACCTTGCCCTTGCGGAAGCGGACTTAAGTACAAGAAATGCTGCGGTAAAGCGCAATAAGAAAGCAGATACGTCCGAAACAGCTCCCTTCGCATTAGCAGATGGGGCTGTTTTTTTGTGTATGAAAGTGGAAAAAAGAACTAAAGCTGTTTTCTGCCCTTACCAACTTTCGTAAATCAAACTATTATAGTGAGGGGCTGGGGAATACCTCCTATGATAAGGGAAGTTTGGATTAATTTGTTTGAAACGGAAATGGGGTCAGATAAAGTGAATAATTTAAACAATATAGACATTGCCATGCTGCATGCCAGGCAAATGTATGAGGAATGTCTGCGTCTGCAGGAAGCCGCTCAGACCGTCAAAGATGCCAAAGAACAGGGCGAAGGATGGAGCAGCGGCCGCACAAGGCTAAGCGGAATAGAGAGCGAAATACAAAGCGAAGCTGCTTCCAAATGATTGTTTCCGCTTTCCGGAGGAGTATATAATAGAGAGCGAATGACCAATCTGCTCTAGGGAGGTTTATAGGAAGCATGAATTATAGAACACTTGGGAAAACAGGACTCCAGGTATCGGAAATCGGATATGGAGCCTGGGGCATTGGCAAGTCGGGTTGGCTCGGTGCAGAGGATCAGGAATCGCTTAAGGCGCTTCACCGCTCCATCGACCTGGGTTTGACCTTCATCGATACGGCGCTCGGATACGGAAATGGCCACAGTGAAAGCCTGGTCGGGCAAGTGGTCCGGGAACGTTCGGAGACGATCTACGTAGCTTCCAAAATTCCGCCGAAGAACGGTCAGTGGCCTGCCCGCGCAGGCGTGCCGTCTTCTGAAACCTTTACGGCCGAACATGTCATTTCCAGCACGGAGCAAAGCCTGCGGAATTTGGGCATGGATACGCTGGACGTTCAGCAGTTCCACGTCTGGTCGGACGAATGGGTCGGTCAGGGTGACTGGCTGGAAGGCGTTCAGAAGCTGAAGGAGCAGGGGAAGATCCGTTTCTTCGGGGTATCGATCAATGACCATCAGCCGGCTAATGCGATCAAACTGATTGAAACCGGTGTCGTGGACACGGTTCAGGTGATCTATAATATGTTCGATCAAAGTCCGGAGGATGAGCTGCTTCCGGCCTGCCTGAAGCATAACGTTGGCGTCATCGTCCGCGTTGCGCTGGATGAAGGCGGGCTCACCGGCACACTGACACCGGAGACAACCTTTGAGGATGGAGATTTCCGCAATCGTTATTTTAATGGTGACCGCAAGCAGCAGGTTGTCGATCGTGTGAATAAGATTACGCAAGATTTGAATATCTCGAACACGGAGATGGCGGAAACGGCACTGCGTTATGTGCTCAGCCATCCGGCTGTTTCGACGGTTATTCCGGGTATGCGTACCGTCCGGAACGTCGAACGGAACATGGCGGTTGGAGACGGAAAAGGCCTGCCGGACGACTTGGTAGCCAAGCTGAAGAAACACCGCTGGGTTCGCAATTTCTATCAATAACAAGTTCTAAAAAAAAGGTGGAGCAGAGGATCGATATCCCTGCTCCACCTTTTTTGGCTTCTTTGTAGTTCATAATATGTCACAATAGTGCATCAATAGAGTAGGAGCCGGCGCCTGTAAAGGCAATACCTACAAAAACAGCAATCAAAATTACATTTGGTTCGTAACCGTTTGAAGCAGCCCAGAAGCCGTTCCGCCCATGAACCTTAATAATTGCCATAACCATGGTCAAGGCCAGAAGAATAGCTATAACCGGAGTGAAGAGTCCCGCTGCAAAAGCGAGGCCGCCTGCAAACTCAATCCATCCTGCCGCTGCTGCGGCCGGAACTCCCGGTTTAATGCCAACGGACTCCATCCAGGCACCTGCTCCTTTAAGGCCGTGACCGCCGAACCAGCCAAATAATTTCTGGGCGCCGTGCCCGGCGAAGATCAATCCAATAATCAAACGAATAAGCAATAGACCAAAACTGAGCATGGGAAAACCCTCCGTAAAATAATACTTACACCAAAAGAGCCGGCGTTACGTACAATAACCTATATTTTTTGCCTGAACAAGGGGAGGATCTCTTCAATGATTACTATTTTGTCCGGCAGTGACGCCTTACATGCATTAAATTTAACACCTTGGGAACAGAATATTCTCAATATGAAACAAAACAGCTCCGTAGTTTACACGTACAGCACGGCCGAAGCTTTAGCATTTGAGCTTAAAATGAGAAAAGCCATTGTGGACGCAGCCACGGATTTGTACCGGAGCGGGGCTTCTTTTGCTGATTTTAACCGAAGCAGATGCAACGGCCGCTACTGGATCAGAACCCGCTTGGGCGGTTTTCAGCTGAGAAATGATGTTTTGCCTTCAGACGGCATTAACGACATTTATCAGAACGGCCGGCTGTACGGGTTCGAATGTGCCACGGCGATTGTTCTGGTGATGTATAAAGCGATTTTGGATACCGTAGGTCAAACGACTTTTAATACTTATTTTCCGAATTTGCTGCTGTTCACCTGGTATTTCGATAATGACTTGCAGTTTAACCGGGTTAAGGTGCCGAATGTCTATCCGGGAGACGCGCTCTATTTCAACAATCCTGACTTTAACCCGGCGAGACCAGGCTGGCGCGGCGAAAATGTAATTATGCTCGAACGTAATTTGTATTTTGGCCATGGTCCCGGTATTCTGCCGTCTGAAGCTTTGCTTGCGATCTTAAATGCCAATAGAATCCCGGGCAGTATGACGCCGGCTTATCTGATGAAGGATGCGCTTGCCCTTGATTTTGAGCATATTCGCAAGCTGCAGGGGGGCGCAGCGCGGATTGGACATCAGAAATATTTGTTTGCTTAACCGAAAAGCGCCTAAAGGTTTCATACGAGGGGATCTCCGCTTGCTTTCAGAGCAGCAGACAGAACGGAGATCCTCTTGTTTTTCCCGGTACAAAGATAGGGAGGGAAGAAGAGAATCGGGGGAGCCGCCTGCAAGTTGACAGCCTATATTGGGCGTGATAAATTCATTCCTGAAATAAACGGAAACTATTTATATTTAATAGCAGAGAGAAGGATACGAAGGATATGCGATTCAGTTACATCAGCCACCTGCACTGCCCGAAATGCGGAACTGAATACCCCGCGGACCAGATTCAGCAGCTGTGCAAATGCGGTTCTCCGCTTCTGGTCGATTATGATCTGAAAGAGTTGAAGAAAAACTGGATGCCTGCCGATCTGGCAGGACGCAGCAACGATTTATGGAGATACCATGAGCTTCTGCCGGTAACGGACGAGAAGAACGTGGTGACACTGGGGGAAGGCATGACGCCTCTGCTGCCTATGGAGCGTGCAGGACAGGATATGGGAATCCCTCATCTGCTGATGAAAGACGAAGGCATTATTCCGACCGGGAGCTTTAAGGCCCGCGGCGCTGCTGTCGGTGTCTCGAAGGCCAAGGAGCTTGGTGTAAAGGAGCTGGCAATGCCGACTAACGGAAATGCCGGAGCGGCCTGGTCTCTTTACGCTGCGCGAGCCGGTATCCAGGCTTCAATTGTAATGCCGGTGGAAGCTCCGGTCATTACCCGAAGCGAGGTAGCTGTATCGGGTGCCAATCTGAATTTGGTTAACGGTCTTATTAGTGACGCCGGAAAAATTGTCGGACAAGCTGTTCTAGATAATGAATTGTACGATGCCTCGACGTTAAAGGAGCCTTACCGGATTGAAGGCAAGAAGACGATGGGCATTGAAATTGCCGAACAGATGCATTGGAAGGTTCCTGATGTTATTTTGTACCCGACCGGCGGGGGAGTTGGACTGATCGGCATACATAAAGCGTTAAAAGAGCTGGCCGAGCTGGGCTGGATTAAAAATAAACTGCCGCGTCTGGTAGCCGTACAGGCGGCGGGCTGCGCCCCGATTGTGAAAGCCTGGGAAGAGGGCAAAGCCGAATCGCAGTTCTGGGAGCAATCCGAGACGGCTGCGTTTGGCATCAATGTGCCGAAAGCGCTGGGCGACTTTCTGGTGCTGGCGGCGATTGCCGAAACAGACGGCTGCGCCATTGCCGTAGAAGATGAAGAGCTGCTGCAGGAACAGGCACTAATCGCCCGGCTTGAGGGTGCGTTTGTGTGTCCGGAGGGCGCCGCGGCTTTCGCCGCAGCCCGCAAGCTTAAGCAAAACGGCTGGATTCGGGGCGAAGAAACGGTGCTCGTTCTGAATACCGGCAGCGGAATTAAATATCCGGAAACGGTCAAAGTGGAGGCTCCGGTTCTACAGCCGGGTGATCCGCTGCAGCGGCCATAACGAAACCTAATGATGGAAATGAAACCTAATTAAGTAACGAAACCAGATTATGGGTTGCAGTATATGAAATGAAGTTAACGGAAAGAAGTACAGGGGGAGGAGAACTTTTTGCGGCATTCTGAGGAGATTAGTTTGGAAGTGATTCCCTGGGGTTCTCCGGCCTACAAACAGGCGCTTGAGCTCAGAGATCGGATCCTTAGAAAACCTCTCGGTATGAGCATTTATAAGGATAACTTAGAGGGGGAGAAAGAGGATATCCATCTGCTGGCCCGTCAAGGAGGGACGGCGGTTGGTGTCCTGCTGCTGCGCCGAGTTGATGATCATACGCTGCAGATGAAGCAGGTAGCGGTGGATGAAAGCCTCCAGGGCCAAGGAATCGGCAGACAGCTGATTGCCTTTGCGGAACGAACAGCTATACTAGAAGAGACCCGGACAATCATCCTGCATGCCCGCATGACGGCGGTGCCTTTCTATGAGAAGCTGGGATATGTCAGATACGGGGAGCCTTATACGGAAATAGGCATTCCGCATTGGTCCATGAAGAAACAGCTGGAACCGGGAAGTAAGGTCATTAAATAAAGCTCGTTCTCTCAAGAACGACGCAAATGGAGGCTTTATCATGAAAATAGAAATCTGGTCGGATTACATGTGTCCTTTTTGTTATATAGGCAAACGCAGGCTGGAAACGGCTGTACAGCGTTTCGGCCATCAGGACGAAATCGAAATTCAGTTTCGCAGCTTTGAATTAAACCCGCAGGCTCAGGTGAACAGCGGCAAATCCATTGCAGAGGAGCTGGCAGGCAAATTCGGCGTCAGCGTCGAACAGGCCAAAGCGATGAACGAGCAGATGACGGCCAATGCCCGTACTGCAGGACTGGAATACAACATGGAATCCATGGTGCCTACCAATTCGTTTGATGCCCTCCGATTAACCCATTGGGCAGCTTCCTTCGGGAAAATGAAAGAGATGAGCGAACGATTGTTCAGCGCCGTCTTCACGGAATCCAAACACATCGGAGACCCGGCGGTTTTGGCCGGGCTGGCAGCTGAAGTTGGTTTATCCCGTGAAGAGGCTCTTCAGGTACTAGAGGGAGACGCTTATGCAGCCGAGGTTCGGCGGGATGAAGAAGAAGCTGGTGCTTTGGGCATTACCGGCGTTCCGTTCTTTGTCTTCGATCGTAAATTTGCGGTATCAGGCGCCCAGCCGGAGGACGTATTTATGCAGGCTTTGGAGAAGGCTTGGGAAGAAAGCAAGCCGTTTACCGTTCTTGGTGCGGATTCTGCCGCGACCTGTACGGATGACGGCTGCAAGCTGTAACTGAAAGGAAAGGGCCTCATGTCAATGACGGCCCGGCCCATAAACAGAATAGAGAAAGCCGTTCCTGGACCGGATTGATACCGGACTCGGGAACGGCTTTTTTTTGCGCAGACTTTCAGCTCATTTCCTGGACGGAAAGGGATTAAGAAACAGGTTCCTGTTCCGCCTTTTTATCCATGCTGTCTCCATGCCTCCATATTCAGCTCGTTATTCAGGGCAGCAGCGGCAAAAGCCCCCGCGGAAGCGGCCATAATCGCCTGGTGGGCCCGGGAGGCAGCATCTCCGGCACTATAGACACCCGGGACGGTCGTTTTCCCAAATTCATCGACGACGACCATATCGGTTTCCGTAACCTCACATCCTAACGTTTTGGGAAGATCCGACCCGGCAGCCAAATCCGGTTTAAAAAAGATCCCCTCGCAAGGAACTGTCGTTCCGTCTTCGAGTACGACCTGCCGGACTTGTCCGTTCACGGACTCGATCCCTTTGATCGGCGAATCAAGGACCTGTACCTGATGGGCAAGCAGTTCCTGACGCTGTTCATCGGACAGCTCATCGGGTCCGTTCGTGCAGAGCGTAAACCGTTTTGTCCATCCGGAGATCAGCTGCGCGAAATGAAAGGCCTCCGTGCCTTTGTTGATCACGACAAGGCGTTGATCCCTGAGCTCCCAGCCATCGCAGTAAGGGCAGACAAACGCGCTTGTGCCGTAAACCTCGGCAAGTCCTTTAACGGGCAGCGGCCGATCCTTCATCCCGGCGGTGAACAGCAATTTACGGCTATGATAAGTTTGGCTTGAGGCTGTCGAAATTTGAAAATGGCCATCTGCCCCCTCGGCCGAAACCACCTTATCATCGGCAAAAATAACAGACGGATAAACGGTGATTTGCTCCCTGGCAATCCGTCTTAATTCCCCAGGCTGGATACCGTCTCGTGTAAGGAAGCCGTGGGCTTCGTGGGTGACACGGTTGCGGGGTTTGCCTTCGTCGATAACCAGCACCGCTTTTCTGGCTCTTCCCAGGACAAGGGCGGCGTTTAAGCCGGCAGGGCCGCCTCCGATGATAACTACATCAAATGTTTGATTTTCCATGTTCATAGAAACTCAGCTCCTTTTTAGTTTTGTGTATATAATAGATCTTTAATATCCATAATTGGAGTGCGAGAAAGGAGTGTTTCACTCCTTACAAGAAACTGTAAACTGGACTCACCCCTCGTGTACTCCGCATTTAGGAGCTTCCGCCGCAGCGTCCAGCACGGACTGGATCGTGTGCTGTTCGAGATATTGATACAGCTGCCGTTCTGCGCCGTCCATCACTTGTTTGACCAGGCATTCACTGCCGCGTGCAGGGGTGGAAGACGACTCGTCTTCCTGAGAATCCGCCGGTTCTGCTGACAGCAGACGGTGCTGCTGCGAGTTCTGATTTGAACATTCGAACAAATGCTGTCTGCCCTCAATGACCTGAATGACTTGCAGAAAAGTCACCTGACTGGCCGGACGGGCCAGCTCATAACCGCCTTTAACACCTGGCACGGCGCGGACAATGCCATCCTGTCTCAGCTTGGACATGATTTTGGATAAATAGCTTTCCGAAACGCCGAGCGTGGCCGACAGCTCTTTGATCCCGATGTTGTGCTCGTGCTCCGAAAGAGCCAGATGAATCAACGCATGAAGCGCGTAATCGGTGCTTTTTGAAAATTGCATGTGGATCTGCTCCTTCTTCTTTACGGACTAGCGATGTTGATTGTCTGAAATGTGGATATCATGTATCCATAATACACTTCAGTAACTATTATTGCAACTCAATAACCATTTGTAACAAACTTTATTCCTTCTCGAGACCTGCCCGCCTTCCGACCAAGGTCCAGGACCAAGAACCGCCATGGGGCGGTTTTTACAGGCGCCGGCTTTCTCTAAACTTAGAAGCGGGCGAACACGGACCTACATACGAAAAACAGATATTCATAAAGAGGAAGGGGAACAAGGAAACAAAATGGAGAGGTTAACCAAATGGACTTTTCACAACAAAGCTGCAGTCGGACTGCTGATTGCGATGGCTTTGGTCATCGGGGTGTTCAGCTACACATCGCTGCCGATGGAATTTATGCCGGAGGCAGACAATCCGCAGGTGACCGTCACCGTGCTGGGACAGGGGCAGAGTGCCGGGACGATGGAAAGCCAGGTCACGAAACCGATGGAGCAGGCAGTCGGCGCCATCAAGGGCAAAACAGAAATGTTCTCGACTTCGGGCGACGGTTACGCCCAGGTCAATCTGTATTTTGATTCCAAGACGGATATGAAGCAGGCAGCGCAGGACGTGCAGAAAGCTGCAGACAGCGTGGCGCTCCCGGACGGGGTGATGAAACCTTTTGTCGTACAGCTCAATACCTCAATGATCCCGGTGTCGCAGCTGACGATCTCCTTTAAGGACGGATTAACGGAGCAGAACGTGCAGAAGGCGGAAGACGAAATTCTGCCGGCGTTCCAGCAGCTTGAAGGGGTAGCGAACGTCAGCCTGGGCGGCAAACCGGAGTCCGTGGTCAGCGTAACGGCGGATGCAGGCAAGATGGCTGCTCATCAGATCACGTATCCCCAATTGATGACGGTGCTTCAGGGCCGCAGCCTTTCGGTTTCGCTGGGGGAGCAGGCGATCAACGGTCAGGCCGGCAATGTGAATATCACGTCTACCGTAGATAATTTGGACACGCTGAAGGAACTGCCGGTAGTGCCTGGAGTGAAGCTGGAGGATGTCGCTTCGGTTCAATTCAAGCAGCAGCAGGAAAGCGTCAGCCGGTCGAATGGCAAAGATGTTTTGTTCGTTATTGTAACGAAAGAAGCGAATGCCAATGCCGTCGATGTCGGTCAAGAGGTGCAGAATGAAGCCGAGAAGCTGAGCGAATCGGGCGACGTGCAGGTTGAGGTGCTCGTCAGCACGTCGGATATGGTGGTGGACTCCGTTAACAGCATGATGCGTGAAGTGTTGATGGGTGCCTTGTTCGCCACGATCGTTATCCTCCTGTTCCTGCGGAATTTGCGGGCAACGCTGGTGACGGCTATCTCTATCCCGCTTTCGCTCGCCGTTACACTTTATCTGCTTAAAGTATCCGGCATTACGCTGAACATTATTACCTTGGGGGCCGTGGCGGTAGCTGTCGGGCGTCTGGTGGATGACAGCATTGTCGTGATCGAGAACATCTATAGAAGGCTGCAAAAAGAGAAGTTCTCGCTGGACATGATCGTCAACTCAACCAAAGAGGTGGCTGGCGCCATCACATCTTCGACGATTGCCACCGTGGCGGTCTTTCTGCCGATGGGCATGCTGCGCGGCTCGCTGCAGGATTTCCTGCTGCCGTTTGCGCTTACCGTTACCTATTCGCTGCTCACCAGCTTGATCGTGGCGCTGACCGTGGTGCCGCTGCTCAGCTCCTGGATGCTGAAGAAGTCGCATTTGAGGGAGCCGGAACCATCGCGCCGCTTCGCCTCGTTCCTCAGCTGGAATCTTCGTTATAAATGGGTAACGTTATCCCTGACGCTGATCCTGTTTGCCGGCTCTATCGCGGCTTATATCCTGATGCCAAAGGCCGCGCTTGATTCCTCGGACGCAAGCTTTGTTTCGGTACAGCTCAGTTATTCAAGTGATGTGCCGGTCAAGGAAGTGCTGGAGAAAGGCCGCCAGCTGGAACAGGACTTGATGAAGCAGGAACAATCCAAGACGGTCGTTTTACAATCCGGCAACAGCTCGGACAGCGCGCAGTACGGAAACGTAAGCTCCTTGACTCAGGTCGATCTGACGATTGTCCTCCAGGATGGAGCGGATGCCGAGAAGCTGGTTGACCATGTGAATGGACTGAAACCGGATTATGAAGGCGCCACGCTTACCGCTGCCACATCCGGGCTTATCAGCGGCGGAAGCTCGGCCGTGGAGAACATTGACATCGTAGGCGACGACTTTGCGGCTATCAGCAAGGTAGGGGATGAGGTTCAGGCTGCGATTCAAGGTCTGGATGGCGTCGACAAAGTAACCAGCAATATGAAGAATACCAAACCGGTATACAGCTTTGAAGTTAATCCGGCTTTGGCGAACGGCCAGGAGGTGGCCCAGCAGCTCGGAGCGATGCTGCGTCCGGTTCCGCTGGGAACCATTGAATGGAGAAGCAACCCGGTGAACGTCATTCTGGAGCCGATGATTGAGCCGAAATCCGAGCAGGATCTAAAGAATTTGACCGTGGTGACGGCAAATGGTCCTGTGCAAATCACAAAATTGGCCAAATTCGAGGTTCAGAACCAGCCGGCCATGCTGTATCACAAGGAAGGGAAAACCTATCTTCGGATCAGCGCCGAAATGGATCCCAAAAAGGTTTCAGTAGCAGGCGCTCAAATTAAGGAGCAAACGGACAAAATCAAGCTTCCTGAAGGGGTAACGCTCGCATTGGGCGGCGCCTCGGCCGATCAGGCCGCAGACTTCATGGATCTGGGCATGACCGCCTTGATCTCCATCGGGCTGGTCTACCTGATCATGGTCTTGACCTTCAAGACGCTGCGGGCTCCACTTGCGATTATGTTCTCACTGCCGCTCGCTGCAATCGGGGCCGTCGCTGCGCTCCTCGTGTCCCGGGTGACTCCGGATTTCACCGCGTTGTTTGGCGCCTTGATGCTGATAGGCATTGTCGTGACCAACGCGATTGTCTTGATTGACCGTATCAAACAGAACGAACAGCATATGCCGATCCGGGAAGCGATCATTGAAGCTGCCGGTGTCCGGATGCGTCCGATTCTGATGACGGCGATTGCTACCATCTGTGCGATGCTGCCGCTGCTGCTTCATCCTTCCGAAGAGGGAAGCATCGTATCACAAAGCCTGGCCATCGTGGTGGTCGGCGGATTGGCTGCAGCCACGCTGCTGACTTTGTTTGTTATCCCGGCCATGTATGAGCTGCTTCATTTCCGTAAATCGGCACGCCAGCGGCGGGATCAAGCCCGTCAAGCGAAGGCGCAGGAAGCCGGGGTTGTGGAGGGCTGAAGATTCCACCGGACCCGCAGGGAAATGCAAAGTAGCATATCAAACTCTTTCCTTATACCGAGAACCGCCCAAGGCGCACGGCTGCTGCGTTTTGGGCGGTTTTTGCCTGTTTGGGTCCGGTGGATTCAGGTAATCAATATGCTAAAAATAGTGACACAGTCTTCAATTTGAACTATAATTGCTGAGGATTGCAAACTATAACAGATATTTAATAATTGTAATACAACAATAATCACACCCTGTGGGAAAGGCGGAGGCAGAACATGATTTCGCTTAAACAGGTCGGCAAAACCTACGGGACACCCGGACAAGAGGCTTTTTCAGCCGTTCAGGATGTCTCCCTCCATATAAAGCCCGGCAGCATACATGGCATTATCGGGGAAAGCGGCGCCGGGAAATCGACGCTGCTGCGCATGATGAATATGCTGGAGCGTCCGGATACCGGACAGGTCTGGTTTGAAGGCCTTGAGCTGACCGGCATGACGGAACATCAACTGCGGGAGGTTCGCCGCCAATCCGGCATGATCTTTCAGCAGTTTAATCTGCTGCACAACCGGACGGTTGCCCGCAACGTGGAGATGCCGCTTGAACTGGCGGGCGTACCGGGGAAGCAGCGGCGGCAGCGGGCTGAAGAATGTCTGGCCATTACAGGCCTGACCGATAAAGCCCGTCAATATCCGGCGGCGCTGAGCGGCGGACAGAAGCAGCGGGTAGCGATTGCCAGGGCGCTTGCGCCTAATCCGAAGGTGCTGCTCTGCGATGAACCGACGTCCTCGCTGGATCCGCGGATGACGGTTGATATTTTGAGCGTGCTGCGGGAGATTAACCGCAGTCTGGGAGTTACGATCGTGGTCGTGACACACGAAATGGACGTGGTCCGCCGGCTCTGCGACGAGGTTTCGGTGATGGAGGGCGGCCGTCTGACCGATCAGTTCGCGCTGCCGAACCGGAGAACGAGACTGCTGGAAGAGGGCGCCGATTCCGGCGATGAGCTCCTCATCCCGTCTCCGGCCAGTTACCGCGAGCAGCTGCTTGGGAAAGAGGGTGAGCGGGAATGATAGGAACAGGGCTTAACGAGCAGGCGGTGCTGTTTACCTCCTGGCTGGCTTCCGCTTCGGACGGCATGTCGCTGTACGACAAACTTGTCCATTATCAGACCGAAATTTGGAAGTCGATCGGCCAAACGTTCGAGATGGTCGGGATTTCGCTTCTCGCCGCCATTCTGCTTGGCCTGCCGGTCGGCACGCTGCTGTATTTGTCCCGCCGCGGGCAAATGTACGAGAATCGTACATTGTCCATGGTGGTTAACACGCTGGTGAACGTTGTCCGTTCGTTCCCGTTTCTGCTGCTGGTTGTTTTCCTGATTCCGTTCACGCGGCTGCTAGTGGGCACGTCCATCGGAACCATCGCGGCTTCGGTGCCGCTGGCGATCGTCGCTATTGCTCATTATGCGAGGCTGGCGGAGCAGTCGCTGCTTGAAATTCCGCGCGGCGTCATTGAAGCGGCGAGATCAATGGGCTCTTCAAGGCTGCAGATCATTCGGAAGTTCCTCTATCCGGAGGCGCGTTCGGGTCTGGTGCTTGGACTTACCTCCTCTACGATCAGTTTTATTTCTTATTCAACCGTGGTGGGGATTGTAGGCGGCGGCGGTGTTGGGGATTTTGCGATCCGCTACGGCTATCAGCGATATGAGATGGATATTACGGTATTTATCATTATCCTGATGATCATTTTGGTCCAGGCCGTGCAGTTTGCGGGCAGCCGTCTGGCCGCTTGGCTGGACAAACGCTGAGCTTCGCCGGAAGGCAAAAGCGATGGAGTAAAGAGATTGAGCATGCAATTAGGATGCAGTTCGCAGCCCCCGCTGCGATTCAAATATAGCCGTTTATGCGGCAGCATCAGGTAAGGCATAATGAGAAGAGAGGGTGGGTTTTACATGTTTAGAAAAATGGGATTGCTTTCGCTGACCTTGGCGATCGCGTTTGCCGCAGCAGGCTGCGGGAAAAAGGATGACAACGCCGGGAATGCAGCGGCTACTGCATCAAACGATGCAGGCAAGGAAGTAACGCTGAAGGTTGCTACATTGATTCCGCCAATGACGGATATTTTGGATATTGTAACGCCGATTTTGAAAGAGGAGGGCGTTAATCTGGAGCAGGTCGTCCTGTCCGATAACGTACAGCCAAACGACGCGCTGGCTAATAAAGAAGTGGACGCGAACTTCTTCCAGCACGTTCCTTACATGGAGCAGTACAATGAAAGCAAAAAGGCAAACCTGGTTGCTGTGCAGCCGGTCTATAACGCCATCTATGGCGCTTACTCCAAACGTTACAAATTGATCGACGAGCTTCCGGACGGCGCAACGATCGTGATCGCCAACGATCCGTCCAACATCGGCCGTTCCCTGAATATGCTGGATGTAGCGGGTCTGATTAAATTAAAAGAAGGAACAGGCATCAACTCCACGCAGGCGGATATCACCGAGAACCCGCACAAATTCAAGTTTCAGGAAGTCGATCTGCTGATGCTGGCCCGCATGCTGGATGATGCGGATCTGGTGCTGATGACTCCGGCGTATGCCAAGCCGGTCGGCCTGACGCCAACCAAAGATGCTTTGATCAAGGAAGGCAAAGACGACTCCGAGTTCGCGATTACGCTTGTTGCCCGTGAAGACAACAAGGATTCCGACGCGATCCAGAAGCTGGCTAAAGCCATCTCCGGTCCTGAAGTGAAGAAATTCCTGGATGACAATTATTCGGATATTGCCATTCCTGCATTTGAATAAGGTTTGAGTTTGTCTCGTCCCCATGCTCCTGCGGCAAGCAGCGAGGGTGGGGATCTTTTTTTCAGAAAAATTTCAGTTTCTACTCATATGGGCTTCAGCTTGTCGATTTATTCTAAATAGGCATAATAGACTAGATGCTTCTGGGGAGGGAACGTCATGCAGTGGTTTAGCAATATGAAGATCGGCTACAAAATGAGTATGCTGCTGATTTGTTTTTTAGTTTTCTTAGCTTTCATAGGATTCACGGCATTGGGCCGGGTTTCAGACGGTAATGCCAAAATCGTAGAATTAAATGATTCCAGACTGGTACCGATTGTAAATTTGGAAGATATCAAATCCAGCATTGAATACATACGTTCACAAGCCAATTCCATGATGACGGTCGGCAGCGATGATGCCAAGAAACAACCGATTCAGGATGAAATCAACAACCGTGCGGCGGAAACAACGAAACAAGTAGAGGCGTATAGGAACAATACGGACTTTAAAGAGGCCATCGAAGCGTATGATGCTTTTATAGCGGCCAAAGATGTTTTTCTGAAAAAGCATGGGGTAGGGGCCGTTAATGACGGCATACCAGGGGAAATACCGGGGACCGCACTGGAAGGAGCAGCGTCTGCAGCAGGAGGCTCAGCGGGACAGACTGGAGCAGCGGATAGCATAGGAGCCGGATCGGCGGTCCCGGCTGCAGGCGGCCTTGAGGAAATTCAGGCATTTGATGCGTCCAGAACTGCGGTCGTCAATGCCTTCGACAAACTGATCAATCAGCAGGTAGCAAACGCTAAAGCCACTTATGACGACAGCAGGAACGTTTACAAACGCACGCTGATTACTTTGGCGACCGCCCTTCTGGTCAGCGCACTTATTGTCCTGCTGATTGGTTTCCTGATTACCCGCTCGATTACGGTTCCGGTCAAGAAGGTTACGACCAAGCTGAAAGAAATCGCCAGCAGCGGCGGGGATCTGACCGGGCGGATCGATTATAACAGCAGGGATGAGATCGGAGAGCTGGGCTCCAGTTTTAATGAATTTGCCAGCAAGCTGCAGATGATTATTAAAGAGGTATCGAGCGTGGCGGAAAATGTGGCCGATTCCAGCCAGCAGCTGAACGTTCAGGCCGCAGCGACGTCGAAGTCGCTGAAGTCCGTTTCCGGCACGATTGCCGAAATTGCAGCCAGTTCCTCCGACGGGGCAGCGGTTGCCGAGGAGACGACGGCCAGCTTAACTGAAGCGGCCGCCTTCTCGGCCGCGACTTCGCAGGCCAGCCGGGGCACTACAGAGAGCAGCCGACGGGCCCGCAGCGCTGCGGAGGATGGTGCCGAGCGGATTGCCGAAGTCGTCGCCTCCATTACCGAGATCGCGGCCTCCTCGGAACACGTCTCCGGCGTGATGTCGGAACTGGACGAATCTTCAAAACGGATTGCCGACATGCTGAAGGTGATCGGCGATATTGCTGAGCAGACTAATCTGCTTGCGCTCAATGCAGCGATCGAAGCTGCCCGGGCTGGTGAATCAGGACGCGGGTTCAGTGTAGTAGCGGATGAAATCCGCAAGCTGGCGGACGAAAGCGCAGCCGCGGCTAAACAGATAGCCGGGCTTGTTCAGGAGAACGGGCAGAGATCGAGCTCTGCCGTTGATTCGGTCAAGCGGGTCGAAGATAAGGTGGCCGCAGGGGTAGAGAAAGCATCTCAGGTCAGCGGCAATATCGAGGAGATATTGGCCAGCATTACCTATATTGTTGAGCAGATCGAAGCCATTGAAGACGCCAACGCCAGACAGGCCCAAAGCGCGGATGAAATGTCCAAGGCGATGGACCAGCTGTCTGCGGCGTCCTCAGATATTGCGGAAGGCACAGACAACATGAAGTCCGAAATCGATCAGCAGCTTGGTCTGATGGGGGAAGTGGAGAAGACGACCGGGGAGCTGGCCTTGACCGCGCAGCGTCTGCGCACGTTGACCTCCGGTTTTACGATCTAAACGTTCCATCCGCCTCCGGAATGTACTATAATGAAGGGCATCTTTGGACCGGAGGTTATTAGAAGTATGAAAAACCTGCTCGTTACCGGCTACCGCGCGCATGAGCTGAATATTTTTAACCAGAAGCATGAAGGTATTCCTTATATCAAACAAGCGATTATCAATAAATTGATCCCGCTGATTGAGGAAGGGCTGGAATGGGTGATTACCCCCGGCCAATACGGCGTTGATCTGTGGGCGTGCGAAGCCGCCATTGAGCTGCGCAAAACCCTTTATCCCCAGCTGAAGTGTTCGATCCTGGCCGCATACACCAATCCGGAGGAGAACTGGAAGGAAGACAAGCAGGAGTATTTCCGGCAAATCACGGAGCAGGTTAATTATTACGGAGCCGTCAGCAAGCAGCCCTACAACGGAGTATGGCAGCTCACCGCACGCGACGATCTGCTGCTGCGCAAAACCGACGGACTGCTGCTCATATACGACGAAGACGCGGGAGAAGCCAGCCCCAAATTCATCAAGCTGAAAGCTTTGAAGAAACAGCAGCAGGAAGGTTATCCGGTCATCACCATTAGTGCCGAGGATATCGAAAGCGTCGTGAACGAAGCGAGAATGGATGAACCCGGGATGGACTTCGGACCGGAGGATGTATAACATAAACGAAAAAAGAAGCTTTTCCCTGAACCATGGAAGCCGCGGGCAGCCATACAGGGAAAGCTTCTTTTATGTTTAGGATGAACCAGGGAAAGCAGGTATCAGAGTACCTTTATCTTATATCGCAGCTTCTGTAGTTTCTGTAGCTTCTCTTTACCGAAGTTGTTCTTTCATACCCGGCTGGAGCAAATGCCCATAATTGTTGTTCAGAAATTCAAGCACTTTATCACAAATGATGCGGTGGCCGTCTTTGTTCGGATGAATGCCGTCAACGCATAGAAATTTAGTGAAATCGGGATGAGCCAGGAAAGCGCTCCGTACGTCGATCATTTTCGTTTTGGTCAGCTCCGATACTTTCAGAATGGTAGAGCTGTAGCGTTCCTGCCACCAGTAAATTTTCGTGACGCTGCCCAGCCATTTCATGATGTTGCTCTCCGCTGCGGAACTGCTTCCGCTGACCCATTTGAAGTAATTGTCTGCGTTCAGAGGAGGGAGATTCATCAGAATCGGGGTAATCTGCTGGCTGCGCAGATATTCGATCGTTTCGGTCAGCATGCGCTCAAACAAATTGAAATCCGTCTTTGGATGATGCTCGGCTTCGGGATTCTCGGCAATCTCCTGCCAGTTGAAATCACAGTCGTTGCCTCCGTATTCGATAAGCACGATGTTAGGCTTGTCTTTAGAAATATCCTTCTTGAGGCTGCTAATGCCTCTCATCAGCGTATTGCCGAATCTGGCCGTATTCCGGACAGCCCCCTTTACCTTATCCTGCAGCAAAGAAACGTAATTCTCCTCCAGAATCACGTATTTGCTCCGGTCCTCGTCATACACGACCCCTTTGGAAATGGAATCGCCACTGACGATATATTTGAGCTCTTCGCCGCTGTCTGCCGCAGGGATAATATGGTCGATTTCCAGCATGCTCTCACCTCTTTTATCCGATTAATATGGGTTATCTTTATTGTAATCCAGCGCAAATGGGCAGGGCAAGCGGCCCGGCTGCCCGGGAGATAGTTGAAAAGGCTTCCATTATGAAATATCCAAACTTTCTTTGAGGTGATAGAATAGAACCGGAATAGAATAGAACCGAATAAGAGGAAACACCCACTACGACTAGGGATCAGGAGGGATTCGCATGGCACAAACAGAACCGAAGAAAATCAAATGGGGCATTCTAAGCACCGGCTGGATTGCCGAGATGTTTGTTCAGGACTTGGCTCACGTTGCTAACGGGGAATGTGTGGCGGTTGGCTCGCGAACTTTGGAAAGCGCTTCTAAATTTGCTGAGAAATTTGGCATTCCGCGCGCTTACGGCAGTTATGAAGAACTGGTTCAGGACCCGGACATCGATGTCATTTACATAGGCACACCACATCCTTATCATAAGGAAAATACGTTAACCTGCCTTCGCGCGGGCAAAGCGGTATTGTGCGAGAAACCTTTTACGCTCAACGCCCGGGAGCTGCAGGAAATGATCGACCTGGCCAAGGAGAAAGGTTTGTTCCTCATGGAGGCCATGTGGACCCGCTTTCTGCCTGCGATCCGCAAAGTCAGAGAATGGATTGCCGAAGGGCGGATTGGCGAAGTCAAAATCGTCAAAGCCGAATTCGGCTTCAAGGCGGATTGGAACCCGCAGCACCGGCTGCTGAACCGCGAGCTTGGCGGCGGAGCTCTGCTGGATGCGGGGATTTACCCGGTATCCTTTGCATCGATGGTTCTCGGTCCTTCTCCGGAGCAGGTGCACAGCACCGCTCATATCGGCGAAACCGGCGTGGATGAGCATTTCTCCATCCTGCTGGATTACGGCAGCGGCAAATCCGCGCTGCTTAGCGGAGGTGTACGTATTGGCATGCCGAACGAAGCGATCATCTACGGAACCGAGGGATATATCCGGGTTCCTTCTTTCCTGAGCGCCACAGCGGCAGCCCTGTATATCAACGGGGAAGAGGCTGAAACGTTTAAAGATGACCGCGAAATCCACGGCTATAAATTTGAGGCGGAAGCAGTCGGCGAATATCTGCTGGCAGGCAAAGCGGAAAGTGATATCATTTCGCTGGACGAATCGCTGAAGCTGATGCAGCTGCTCGACAAGGTCCGCGGCCAGTGGGGCCTGGTTTATCCTACGGAATAAATAGAGCAAGGTAAGTTAATCATGGCACAGGCCAATGAAGCCGTCCTTTTAACCTTCAAGTTTGAAGGGGAAGGGCGGTTTTTCTCCGTGTTCAGATCCTCAAGCTGCCTGCTGTTCGTCGGTCATCTGTGGCTTAAAGGCATAAATTTGTATCATACACCTAATTAGGTGTATGATACATATAAATTGGTTGGAAAGGAGCACCTGTGAGACAACGATATGTCGAAGAGATCGAGCATGAAGTGATCGCGATGATGCGGCGGGCCGATTTCAAACGGACGCTGGACGGTTCGGAAACCTCGATGGACCGCTCGGCTTATTTACTGCTGAAGTGGCTGGAGAAGGATGGACCGGCGGCGATTGGAGCGATTGCCGAGGCTTTCCAGCTGGACCATTCCACGATCAGCCGGCAAATTGCGGCGCTTGAAGGCAAAGGCTGGATACAGCGGACGCCAAGCCCCGAGGATGCACGGATCAGCGTGATCGGCATCACGGAGACCGGCGCGGAGGCCGTTGCCTCAGCCCGGAGCAAGCGGACGGAATCATACGGCAGGCTGCTGCAGGATTGGACGGATGAAGAAGTGGAGACCTTCTCTTCACTGTTAACGCGGCTGAACCGGACGATTGACGCCTATAAGCGGCGGAAATAAACCACGGAATCGATTAACTCCGGCGTATATTCGCGCCAATACTATACAGTAAATTCCAAGGAGGATTATTATGAACGAATTGAATGTGGATTTTAGCAAAACAGCGCTGGTGCTGATCGACCTGCAGAAAGGGATTGTCCAAATGTCGGATGGACAGGAAGTCGTCAATCAAGCAGAGAAACTTGTGAAGCTGTTCCGGAAAAATAACGGCTTTACCGCTTTCGTAAACGTAGCTTTTCATGACGGGAAAGACATGCTGCAGCCGTTCACCGATCAGCCGGCAGCCCAGGCAGGCGGCGAACGTCCGGCCGATTTTGCGGATTTTGTACCCGAGCTTGAGGTTGGGCCTGCAGACTATGTCGTTACGAAACGGCAGTGGGGAGCTTTCTTCGGCACGGATCTTGATCTTCAGCTGCGCCGCCGCGGTATCGATACGATCGTGCTTTGCGGCATTGCCACCAACATTGGCGTAGAGAGCACGGCAAGGGAAGCATTCCAGCACGGCTACAACCAGGTTTTTGTGACGGATGCGATGAAGACGTTCAGCCAGGAGCAGCATGATGCAACGGTGAACTATATTTTCCCGCGTATTGGTAAGATCAGAACTACCGAACAGTTTCTGGCTCAAGTGCAGGCCTGATTGAACTAAAAGGGGCCGGCCCCTCCGTCAACCAGACGGTGGTGGGCCAGCCCTTTTCTTTGTTCTCTTTGTTTCTTGATTTCTTGGTTTCTTGGTTTCTTGGTTTCTTTCTTCTGTCCCTTGTTCCAGTTCGGCGTTAGCCCTTTTGCGGCGTGAAACCTTCTTCAGCTAAATATTCGCCGGCTTCTTCCCGGGTTTCAAAAGCCATTTCAAGGCTTTCCCCGGAATAGATGTACCAAAGGTCGTCTTCGTATTTCAAGGTCAGCGTTTGACCGCTGTCATTCGTCCAGATGCCGCCGGAGGTCTGCGTGCGTACAACAGACGGAACAGGCGGGGCGTCGGAAGCGGCCGGGGAAGGGGAAGCACCGGCAGGTTTGTCCGGTTCGCTGCCGTCTCCGGACAGGGATAGAATCGATTTTGCGACCAAGCTGCGCAGTTCAGCTTCCGAGTAATCGCGGATATTAACGAAACCTTTATCATCGGTTTCATAGCCTTCCAGAAGGCCCGCGTAAATGAAGCCGTTACCGTTTGGATGGATATGGTAGGCTACGGTCTTTTTGTCGTGCACACTTTGCTCATAGTGAAAATTAACCCGCTTCAGGGAGACGTTTCTCCGCTCCAGCTGCGGGAAGGATTCAAGAATCTCTAGTTTCTGTTCAAAGGTTAACATCGTTTTATCCAGCCTTTCGGGGTGATCATGGCTTGTAGGCATGATCTTTATAGATTCGTCTGTGATTATACCATAAGACGTTTCTAAAACATGCTCATGAACCCGCCGAACAAGGCCTGTACGGCGCTGAGCACTGTGGAATACAACATTGTATAGATCAAATAGAACGTAATGGCATTCACGATAAACAGACTGTACATACCGTCGAGCCTGCCGATCGCCAATCTGGAAACCGGATGGCTCAGCAGAACAACATTAACTGCCAGAATCATAAATAGAATGGCTGCCATGAAGAAGAGATATGACAACCCATACAGCGTAATAAGCGCGGACAAATCGGCCAGGAGCAGGCAAGCGGCCACAGGCACCAGCAGTGCTCCAAAGCGGGAGACGGTGAAGGCCGCCCGGCTTTCCGTACCATTAAGCTTGAGGAGGCCGCCGGTCAGCCCTGCGGATACCGCCAATGTTAAGGCCATCAGGAACAGCGGCTTGATGAACGTGGTTCCGAAGGAAATATGCAGCGGCTCCAGCCGGATCACGAAATACAAGGCAGATAATAAAGAAATGATAAACATCGTCACCAAGCCGTGAACCAAGTGGACACTGCTGATGCCGCGGACCGTCTGATAGGGCTGACCCAGCATATTCAAGAAATAATTCAGGTATCTTTGACTTGCTTTCGCCGCCAGCTGTATCCGCTCATTTCCGGCTAAGCCCCGGCCCGCTGTTTCATGGCCCAAGTTATGGCCGGGTTGGCCGGCCATTTGTCCGGATGCTGATGGGGAGTCTGGCTCAGCAGCGCCGGATTGCAAGCTCCGCTGGGGAACTCTGGGGAATACGTAATGATCCCGGTCCTCCGGCGAATAAGGAGCAGCAGCATGGGTTAGCTCGGCTGTTAGTTCGGCTGAAGATGAAGCTGCTTGGGTACTCTCTTGAGAAGTCTTATGTAGGATTGAATCTTCTTCCTGCTTATTGTTGAGGCTAATGTTGCTAGAGTTTCTGAAACGCTGGTCTGGATTTTCCAATTCACTTCCTCCTAAAATTTACATAAATAGTTCTTCTATTCTTCATGGTAAGTAATTTAATGGGCTTTGTACACCGAAAAATTGAAATTCAGACTGGAAATAGTCTGACAACGCTGCTTCTCTATAACCCGTGTTATACTTAGTTTTAATGGTGTTTCGGGGGAAATGAGCATATACAAAAGGAAGGAGCTTGTTCATGAAGGATGAACCTCATTTATCAGCCTCGTCCTCTTTGGACGGAAGGACTGGAGAACGGGTGCGCAAAGCGATTTTTCTGGATGTAGACGATACTTTGTACGACCATTTGAGTCCTATGCGGGAAGCGCTGGCGGAGGAGCTCCGGCTGCCGTCTGATTTTCCCTATGAACGGGCTTATTATCTGTTTCGTTATTACAGTGATCTGCTATCCGACAGAGAGGGCCTGTCCGCTTCTCCGGACAAGGACAAAATCGCCAATATGCAGAAGCAGCGGTTTATGCTGATGCTGGCCGATTTGGGGATTACGATTGACGATAAACAAGCCGGGCGCCTTCAGTCGGCTTATCTTGCCAGGCAGTTTGCGATCCGGCCGTTTGAAGGCGCTGTGGAGCTGATCGCCGGGTTGAGCCGGCAGGGGCATCTCGTAGGGTTAATTACGAACGGGGCGGGACCGCATCAAATGAAGAAAATCGAGGCCCTTCAGATGGAGGGTCTTATACCGAAGCAGAGAATATTCGTGTCCGGTGTTGTTGGTATGGCCAAACCCGATCCCGGGTTATTTGCCTATGTGAACCGGGTTACCGAAACCAAACCTGAACACAGCATTTATGTCGGGGATTCCTGGAGAAATGACGTAGCAGGCAGCCTTGGGGCCGGCTGGACCTCGATCTGGTTTAACCACCGCCGTGCGGAGCCGGAGTCTGGGCTTGATCCGCACCATGTGGTGTCCAGCTATGCCGAGATAAGCCGGATTTTATTAGGAGATCGTACGGGGGAGTGAGGAAGAAATGGCTTTCATTTTTACTTTTCTGAACAAATACCGCGTAGCAGCTGTTTCTGCCTTTGTTATGATGCTGGTCGAATTGGCGGTGGAATTGATTCAGCCTTATCTGATTTCCAAAATCATCGATGACGGGATTCGCGTGCAGCAGCTCTCAGTTGTCTGGTTATGGGGCGGTGTGCTGGTTGTCAGCGCTGTATTGGCGTTCCTGGCCGGCGTTTCAAGCTCTTTCTTCGCTTCGCATACCAGTCAGGGGTTTGCTTATGATCTGCGTGACCGGTTGTATAACAAGGTCCAGTCTTTTTCCTATTCCGTATTTGGCCGGTTTGCGGAGTCCTCGCTCATTACCCGGCTTACCGGAGATATAACGGTGCTGCAGGATATGATCTTTATGAGTCTGCGCTTTGCCACCCGTGTGCCGCTCGTCGTCGCGGGAAGCATGATAATGGCGCTTGTCGTCAATGTGAAGCTGGGCTTGTTCCTGACGGTGATGGTCCCGCTGCTGTTTGTGTTTGCTTTCTTCATGATGAAAGCGACGACCAGGCAGTTTCGCAAGGCCCAGCGCAGATTGGATGATGTGAACGGCATTATTCAGGAGAATTTGGTCGGTATCCGGCTGATTCGAGTGTTTGTACGGATGGGACATGAGGTGGAGCGATTCTCTCAAATGGCCTCCCGTCTGATGAATGACACGATAAAAGCGCTGCGGCTGACCGAAACGACGACACCGTTTATTCTGCTGATGATCAATGCCGCAGTAATCGTCATCCTGTGGATGGGCCGGGTGGACATTCATACGGGCAGCGCTACGGTCGGAGAGGTTGTAGCCGTGATCAACTATTCTTTGCGCGTTACGGGGGCATTGTCGGCGTTGTCCTGGATCATGGCTTCTTATTCGCGGGCGGGTGCCTCTGCGCAGCGGGTCAGCGAAGTGCTGGATACAGAAAGCGATGAGGCGATGTTCGAGGAACAATCAGAGGCTGACCGTACTTCTGGTTCAGCTTCTGCCGTGGGAGAGAGCCGGTCAACCGGGCGGCCGGATCACTTGGCTAATAGGACAGCAGCTCCTTCGGACGTTTCGGTCCAGATCCCGCGTTTTAGAGGAGCCGTCGAATTTCGGGAGGTCGGCTTCCGCTATCCGGGCAGCGAGGTGCAAATCCTCGAACAGATTTCCTTCGCGGCCGAGCCCGGGCAGACCATTGCGATTATGGGTGCGACCGGTTCAGGCAAGTCGTCACTGGTCCAGCTGATCCCGGGTCTGCATAAACCGACCGAAGGCAATCTGATCATAGACGGACAGGAGATATCCGCGCTGGATGTTTCCCAGCTTCGCAAAGCCATCGGGTATGTGCCGCAGGAAATTGTGTTGTTTGGCGGTACTATTCGGGAAAATATCGCCTGGGGGCGTGAAGACGCTACACTGGAGCAAATTCGGCAAGCCGCCCGCAGGGCCCAGATTCATAAGACGATTGAACATCTGCCGCTAGGTTATGACACGATGCTGGGACAAAGAGGCATTAACCTCTCCGGCGGGCAAAAACAGCGTTTGTCGATTGCCCGGGCGCTGGTTCGGGAGCCGGCGATTCTGATTCTGGACGACAGCACCAGCGCGCTTGACCTGCGGACGGAAGCGGCGCTGCTGAACGCGCTAAAAGAGCTGTCCTGCACAACCTTCCTGATCACGCAGAAGATCAGCTCAACCCGTTCCGCCGACTTGATCCTTCTTCTGGATGAAGGCAGGCTGATTGCTAAAGGCCGGCATGAGCAGCTGCTGGCAGACTCTTCGCTGTACCGGCGAATCTGCGAATCGCAGAATCAGCTTTCGGATGCGGACCTCACGGGTGCGGATCTTTCGAAGGCGGCTCGGCAGGAGGAATCTGCCCAGGCCGAACGCCTTCAGCCGGAGTCTGATAACGATAAAAGGGAGGGAGCAGCCCATGTTCAAAACCTTCGTTGAACCCTTTAAACATCCTTATCCGAAGCTGGAGCAGCTGGATTCAAGTGCAGGGGCCGCTGGCATGAAGACGGGAACGGCCGTCCCGGCCCCGGCAGCAGGCCCTGGCGCAAGAGTCGGAAGCAGCGCCAGGGGCGGGCTTAAACCTAAAGCCAAACCGAAGAACTGGTCTGCCACGCTCGGCCGGATTTGGCTTTATTTGGCCAAACGCAAGCTGAAGCTGATACTGGTGCTGCTGATGGTTGTATTCAGCTCGGCGCTTTCGCTGCTCGGGCCTTACCTGATCGGCACAGCGGTCGACCACTATCTTGAAGGAGGAAATGACGGGCAGTGGGTGAAGTTCCTGGCGGGGCTTGCTTTTGTCTACCTGCTGTTCTCCTTGACCTCCTGGCTGCAAAATATCTGGATGATCGAAATTGCCCAGGAGACGGTTTACCGGATGCGGTATGACCTGTTCTCTCATCTGCACCGTCTGCCTATCCCGTTCTTCGGCAAAAGGCAGCAAGGGGAGATTATGAGCCGGCTGACGAATGACGTGGACAACGTCAGTTCAACCCTCAACAGCTCGGCCATTCAGCTGTTCTCCAGCGTGCTCATTCTGATCGGCACATTGTCAGTTATGCTGTTTCTCAGCCCGCTGCTGACCCTGCTGACGTTCATCGTGGTGCCGCTCATGATGCTGGGCATGCGCTGGATTACCCGGCGAACGGGTCCGCTATATAAGCAGCGCCAGCGCAATCTCGGCGAGCTGAACGGGTTTATCGAAGAGACGTTGTCCGGACAGCGGATCATCAAGGCTTTTTCCCAGGAGGAAAAAGTGATTCGGGGCTTTCGGCAGCGGAACGAAGAGATCCGTTATTCGGGATTTTGGGCGCAGACGATTTCCGGCTTTATTCCGAAGCTGATGAACGGACTTAATAACCTCAGCTTTGCGATCGTTGCTGGTATGGGCGGGATTCTGGCGATTCGTGGCTCCATTACGGTAGGCGTTATCCTCGTCTTTGTCGAATATGCTCGGCAGTTCACCCGGCCCTTAAATGATTTGGCCAACCAGTGGAATACGCTGCTTTCCGCCGTGGCCGGTGCGGAGCGGGTGTTTGAGGTGATCGACGAGGAAGTCGAAACGAAAGATGAGCTTGAAGCCGCTCCGGTCAGCCGGGTGAAGGGGGCTGTGTCTTTTTCCCATGTTGGTTTCTCTTATGAGGGGAATGGCGATACACTATCCAGCATTACCTTTGAGGCCAAACCCGGTGAGATGATCGCTTTGGTAGGTCCGACGGGAGCCGGGAAAACAACGCTGATCCAGCTGCTCTCCCGCTTCTATGACGCCACTTCCGGCACGATTACGCTGGATGGCCGGGATATCCGTTCGATGAAACGGGAAAGCCTGCGCTCCCATATGGCGTTTGTGCTGCAGGATTCTTTTCTGTTTCAAGGGACGATCCGGGAAAATATCCGCTTTGGCCGGCTGGACGCTACCGACGAGGAAGTCGAAGAGGCGGCCAAGCTGGCAAACGCCCACGGCTTCATCAGCCGGCTGCCCGGCGGTTACGACAAGGTGCTGGACGTAGGGGGCAGCGGCATCAGCCAGGGACAGAAGCAACTGCTTGCTATTGCCCGGGCAATTTTGTCGAATCCCGCACTATTGGTGCTGGATGAAGCGACGAGCAGCATTGATACCGTTACCGAGCTGAAAATTCAGGAAGGGCTGCAGAGGCTGATGCAGGGCCGCACGAGCTTTGTGATTGCCCATCGCCTGAATACGATCCGCCAGGCTGACAAAATTCTCGTGCTGAAGGAAGGCCGGCTGATTGAGCAGGGCTCCCATGAGGAGCTGCTGGCCCAGGGCGGATTCTACAGCAGCTTGTATTACGGGCGGCTGGAAGAACAGCAGCAGGAGGTTTAGGGGAACCACGAAGCAGCTGCAGGCCCTAAGCTCAGCCGGGTAGAAAACAATTTAGGCTGTTTGCTCGTTTGTGCTGGGTGGTCTTTTATGGTAAGGTAAAAACAATTCTAAGGATCGGAGGGTTTGCGAAGCGATGTGGAACTTTATCCGTTTGCGTAATTACGCTTTGTGCATCTAATTGAATAGAGCTCAAGGTTCCTGCTTGGACAGCGGGACGAACGGGATTGGTCTGCATATGTACGTAAACCGGAATAGATAGCCGTGCCAGGCTGCAGTATAAGCTGCAGGTTGGTTTGCGGCTTCATCGAAGGGGGCGGACAACAGCGCCCTCTTTTTTTGTGCGCCTGGACGCTAGTAGAAGCGGGGAGGCTGGAGGGCGGTTTTTGCTGCACCGGCCTTTAACCTTTTTCGGATAGGACATTCCGGGCTCTGATATTCAGAATCAGGGTTCAGAATCAGGATTCGAATTCAGGATTCAGGATTCAGGATATTCAGGCCGGGTACAATAAAATCAGATTTTTCCGTTCGTATCCATCCGCCGTCCCGGGCAGGGACCAGGGACCAGGCGACAGCCTGCGGAGAAGGAACAGACGTGCATACAGCGGGAAATAGAAGCCGCCTGAACCTTAAACAGGGTGGGTTGCCCTTATTGGAGAGGTTCAGATCAAACGGAGGTAGATGAATAGATGATGGACATTCAAGAGCAGAAAGCGGTTTTGGTTGGTGTAAATTTGAACAATCAGCCGGACTTCGAATATTCCATGGAGGAACTGGCGAATCTGGCCGCTGCCTGTGACGTGGAAGTCGTTGCCGAGCTGACCCAGAACATGGAGAAGATCAATAAATCGCATTATATCGGTACGGGAAAAGTGGAAGAGGTCCGCGAGCTGTACAGCAAGCTCGAAGCCAATCTGGTCATCTTTAATGACGAGCTGTCCCCCTCGCAGATCCGCAACCTGGAGAGCGATCTGGACTGCAAGGTCATTGACCGGACCATTTTGATCCTGGACATCTTTGAGCAGCGGGCCAAAACGCGCGAAGCCCAGCTTCAAGTCGAGGTAGCCCAGCTGCAGTACATGCTGCCGCGCCTGATTGGCCTGCGCGAATCGCTGGGCCGCCAAAGCGGCGGCGTCGGCACCAAGAACAGAGGCGCCGGGGAAACCCGGCTGGAGCTGGACCGCCGGCGGATCGAAGAGAAGATCAGCGCTTTGTCCAAGGAGCTTGAAGTGGTGGTCGCCCAGCGGCAAATCCAGCGCAAGCAGCGGAGGAAAAATGAAGTTCCGGTCGTCGCTTTGGTCGGCTATACGAATGCTGGCAAATCGACGGTTATGAACGCGCTGCTGGAGGTGTTTGGCGGTGGAGAAGGCAAGCAGGTCTTCGAGAAAAACATGCTGTTCGCCACGCTGGAAACGTCCGTCCGCAGCATTGAGCTGCCGGACAACAAATCGTTCCTGCTTACGGATACAGTCGGGTTTGTCAGCAAGCTGCCCCACCATCTGATCAAAGCGTTCCGCTCGACCCTCGAAGAGGTGGCGGAAGCCGACCTGCTGGTTCATGTGGTGGATTACGCCAATCCGAAATACGAGCAGCTGATCCAGATCACTGAGCATACGCTCAAGGAGATCGGGGTTAAGGACATCCCGACGATTATGGCCTACAACAAAGGTGATCTGGCTGGCGTTGAGATTCCGAGAGTCGAAGACGCGGCGATTTATATGGCCGCCAAACCGAGAACCGGCGTTGTCGAATTAGTTGACCTGATCAAGCAGCAAGTTTTCAAGGATTATGTAACCTGCGAAATGCTGATTCCTTATGATCAGGGGGCTGTCGTTTCTTATTTCAATGAGCATGCCAATGTGCTGGAGACGGAATATGAGAACGAAGGAACCCGGCTGAGACTGGAGTGCAAAACGAAGGATCTGGAGAAATACAAGCAGTTCGTGCTGTAGCCCGGAACTCTAAAAGCTAAGCTCTAAACTGGATAAATGCATGAATTCACGGTCCCTTACAGGACGGTTCCTTACAGAATCGTTCCCTAAAGGGACCGTATTTTTTAGTAAAGCACATTTCTCAAAAAATCTTGCCTGGATTGGAACATTCTGGTATGATCGAAGCCTTCTCACAAAATTGCCCTTGTCTGAAGTAGACGGATCAGCCGTCACTCACACTTATCGGAGGTGCTCCACATGCTTTATTTCACTTTGGCTTCCAAAGCCTACGCCCGCAATTTGCAGTTCAGGGGCGCGCATCTGTTTCACAACATCGCTAGCGCCGCGTTTGGGTTCTTGTACGCCAGCCTTTGGATCGGTCTGGGACAGGATCACAGCTTAGGCGAATACGGTGTGAAGGGAATGGTGGCCTACATTGCCTTTAATCAGGCCGCCTTATGGATTACAACTTTTACCTCAAACGGGCTTGGGATTCCCCAGTCGGTCAGGACAGGCCAGATCTCGCTGGATCTGATGAGGCCGATCCATTTATTCAGCCACCTGATGGCCCGGGAATGGGGGCAGCTTGCCTACCAGTTTGTTTACAAATCCCTCCCTATCTTTATTCTCTATTTCTTCCTGTTCCATTTGGAGCTGCCGCGAACGTTGTCCGGCGTACTTTCATGCCTGCTGGGCCTTCTGGGAGCTTCCTATATGTCGATCTGCATCAACTATTTAATAGGCGTTACTGCGCTCTGGACGACAGAATCGAATTGGCTGTATTGGGGCAATTACAGTCTGAGCAATCTGTTGTCCGGCTTTTTTGTGCCGCTGGAATGGCTCCCGGATTGGTTGGCCCGGCTTGCCTGGTTGTCCCCTTATCCTTATCTGCTGTATGTTCCTTCGCGATTATTTCTGGGATTAGGCGCCGGTTCATTGCTTTGGGGAACCCTGTTTTGGTGTCTGCTGCTGACCATCCTCTGCCTGTTGGTTACCAGACTGCTGCGGCAAAAGGTGGAGGTGCAGGGCGGATGAGAAGCGAGTCCTGGCTGTCTATTTATAAGCTGCTGATTCTGACAACGCTGCGGAGCCGGATGCAGTATAAATTCAACTTCGTATTTGGTTCGCTGATGGCGGCAATCGTCCAGATTAATGAATTCCTGATGGTCGCTATCGTGCTGTATAAGTTTGGGGAAATTAAGGGCTGGTCGCTTTATGAAATCGGCTATTTGTATGCCGTGTTGACCTTGGCGAGAACGCTTTACCGCACCTTGGGAGATGAAGTGCATCATTTGGAAAAATATTTGGTGAGCGGGGACCTTGACGGCGTGCTGATCCGGCCGCTGCCTGTCCTCTTGGCCTTAATGCCGCAAGGCTTCCGCTTGATGATCGGTGAAGTGCTGCAGGGCGGCTTTGTCCTGGTCTTGGCGTTCATCGGTTTGCTGCGCAGCGGGCAGATAGGCTGGACGGCCATCCCTTTGACAATGTTTATTATCGTGGCTGGAGCGGGGATTTTGTTTGCCATTGGACTTGCGACGGCGACGATGGGCTTCTGGACGACACGGATTTCCGAGCTGCAAAATCTGACGGAAGATGCGGCGAGAGCCGCCGCGCAATATCCGCTGACGCTTTATCCGAAGTGGCTGTCCGGCCTCCTGCTGACCGTAATTCCGGTTGGCTTGGTCAACTACATACCTTCCCTTTATATTCTGCGGGGAGAATTAGGTCTATGGGCCGTTGGCCTGACGGGTTTGGGAGCGGTGTTTTTTTTGCTGCTGAGCCTGTGGTTCTGGCGGTTTGGGCTGACCAAATATCAAAGCACTGGAAGCTGACGGCAGCACATGTCCCCCCCCCGGGCGGTCGAAAGACAAAAGGGCGGAGAAGGGCCGGGGGACAACGCGAACCATAATAAACAATCCTAATAAAGGTATCCGTGAAGGAGGAGGAAACATGCGCATAGAAGCCAGACATTTAAACAAACAGTTCAAAACCCCGGTGGTGCGGGAAGGACGATTTGCCGGACTGCGGTCTTTGTTCGCCCGGGATTACCGAATTAAAGAAGCCGTCAAGGATATCAGCTTCAACATTGAATCCGGCGAATTTGTCGGTTATATCGGCCCTAATGGTGCCGGCAAATCAACAACAATCAAAATGCTGACCGGCATCCTGCACCCTACAGGCGGGGAGGTGCTGCTGGGCGGAATCAACCCGCACCGGGAACGGAAAAGGGCCGTCCGGCGGCTCGGAGTTGTGTTCGGACAGCGCAGCCAGCTGTGGTGGGACCTTCCGGTCAAGGATTCCTATGATATTCTCGCCAAAATGTACGGCGTAGACGAGGCGCTCAAGCAAAGCCGGCTGGCACAGTTTGCAGCATTGCTGGACCTTGAGGAATTCTGGCTGACTCCGGTCCGCAAGCTGTCGCTGGGACAGCGGATGCGGGCCGATTTGGCCGCTGCGCTGCTTCACGATCCGGATCTGCTGTTCCTGGACGAGCCGACGATCGGGCTGGACGTCAATGCCAAACGTGAAATCCGCCAGTTTCTGAAGATGCTGAATGCCGATTTCGGCAAAACGGTTCTGCTGACCACTCACGATATGGACGACATCGAGCAGCTGTGCAGCCGGGTCATGGTGATCGGGAATGGGGAACTGTCGTTTGACGGCACGGTCCAGTCCCTGCGGGATACGATCGGCCTGCCGACGAGATTCAGAGTCACTTATCGCGGTGAAGTGAACATTCCTGCGATTCCTGCGCTGGACCATGCCAGACTGGCTGTCACCTTACAGGAAGGCAGCGTCATCACCGTTGAAGCCAACCGGAAAACCATCAACACGATGGAGGTGCTTCGCGAGCTGGGCAGCTGGGGAGAAATCGAAGACGTAGAGATGGCAGAACCCGATTTCGAGGAAGTCATTCACCGGGTTTATTAGGGATTATTCGGAAATGAGCTAAACCATAAATAAACGGGTAGAAAAATCCAATATATGGTAGTATGAATGCAGGCTTAAGGGTGAAATGAATCGTTTTATTGAGGAGTGGTAAATTGAGGCGTGCAGGAGTAGTTTTATTAGTGCTAGCAGGAATGTCCTTAGTGTCAGCCTGCAGCAATGACGACACAGACAGGGTCATGATGTCCGAACCCCTCGTGGAAGCCCAAGACAAAGACCAAGTGAAAAAGGCTCTCAATGAGCATATAAACTCGAACCCTGGTGAGAAATACGTTGAAAGGTTCTCTTATCTGAAACAGCTGTCTTTAGAGAAGCAGGAGGCTTTTGCTCGATTTAAATCGGAGAGGAACCTGCAAGAACTTTACGAGTTCACTCCTGAAGATATGGTGCTGGTTTATCTTTATTGTCTATCAATAGGCGACCCGGACTTAATATATGAGATTACTTTTAATGGGGGGCAACTTCCTGACCGAGATCAATTTCGGAAAGATTACTTCGAGTATGTAATGAATTATGATTCTGAAACAGCCATGCATTACAGGTATTATGATTCTATAAAAGTGGATGAGAGTACGGCCAAGGAAAAGCAAGTAACTGTACTTATAACGGTTAGTATTGAAACAACGACCCATACTATGGCTTTAGGACTGCAACGGGAAGATCAGGTATGGAAATTGGATATCTATCCTTTGATACAAGATTATATAAATAAAGCAAGCAAGTAAAAACAAAACCCAATAGGTTACTCAGGTATAATCAATATTAGAATTTAACATAGCCAAGCATTCAACAATCGAGACTAAATAAGCCTCCCGCCTTGCCCGGTTCTCCCGGTTTGTTTATAGTAGAGGGAAGATGAGTGAACAGAACAGGAGAGTCGATATGAACGAGAAAGCATTATCCCCGCTTGTCAAAGCATTAAATATGGAGCAGCACGTCGAAGGCGGCTGGTTTAAGGAGCTGTGGAAGTCTTCCTTTGAAATCCCGCACGAAGTCCTGAAACCGAAATACTCAGGCGCCCGCGCGGCGGCCAGCTCTATTTATTTCCTGCTGCATCCAGGCGAAACTTCGGCTTGGCATGTGGTGCTGTCTGACGAGCTGTGGCTGTATCACTCCGGCGGTCCGCTCGAGCTGACGCTGGGCGGAAGCGGAGACAGTCCGGAAGAGGGCGAGAAATTCATTCTGGGCATGGACATTGAAAATGGGCAAACCCCGCAGGCCCTTGTACCTGCAGGCGTCTGGCAGTCGGCCAGACCTTTGGGTGACGAGCCGGTATTTGTATCCTGCGTGGTAGCTCCGGGGTTCCATTATGATGATTTCAGTCTGGAGAAATAGGGATAAAGTGTAAACTAAGACAAAGTGCAGACATTGACAAAGACAAAGACAAAGACAAAGACAAAGACAAAGATAAAGAAGAAGCCAACCTGATCCGATTCCGGATACGGCTGGCTTCTTTGCTGCAGATCCTTTGAACTGAAACGTTCAAAGGATCTTTTTTTCTGAATAATAAGGCTGTTCTTGTTCCCTTACTGCTCGCCTACCTTCTCAAACCGCCAGAACAGGCTGACGAAGTCGCCCTCGAGCCGAGGGAGGGTGATCCCGTTATACATCAGCTCATCCCCGCCGTAGACGCGGCCGGTGTCCAGGTGACGGTACAGATAGTTCGGGTTCAGGCCTTTGGTCCGCAGAATTTGGATCCGCTCGTTCGGCTGGGACAAGACGCGGAAGAAGGCGAGCACCGCTTCATCCTGCTGCTCGGACACAAACGTCCAGGCCGCTTCGTTGCCTTCAAACGGATTCAGGATCCGGTAAAACGTGCCGAACTGGATCAGCTCGCGGACTTCTTTATAAAGAGCGATCTGCTCCTTAACCGTTTGTTTCTCCTCTTCAGTCAGTTTGGTCAGATCGAGCTCATAGCCGAAGTTGCCGGACATGGCGACATGGCCGCGAATGTCAAGCGAAGTGATCCGCTTTACCTGATGATTAGGGACGGTCGAGACATGGGAACCCATGGTGACAGCCGGATACACGAGACTGTTGCCATACTGGATCTTCAAGCGGCTGATCGCATCGGTGTTGTCGCTCATCCACGTCTGCGGCATGTAATACAGCATGCCCGGATCATAACGTCCGCCTCCGCTGGAGCAGCTTTCAAAGAGCACATCAGGGAAAGCGGTGGTGAGCTCCTCCATGACCCGGTATAAGCCCAGCATGTAGCGGTGAGCCGTCTCCCGCTGACGTTCCGGCGGAAGCCCGGCCGAGCCCACTTCGCTCATATGCCGGTTCATGTCCCATTTCACATAGCTGATCGGCGCTGAGGCCAGAATGCTGCCAACCGCCTGGATGATGTAATCGCAGACCTCCGGTCGCGCCAAATCCAGCACCAGCTGATTCCGGCTTTCAGAGCGGGCACGTCCCGGCACGTGAATACACCAGTCCGGATGGCTGCGGTACAGATCGCTGTCCGGGGACACCATTTCCGGTTCAAACCAAAGGCCGAACTGCATGCCCATATCCGTAATGCGGCGGGCCAGACCATCCAGGCCTTCGGGCAGCTTGCGCAGATCCGTCACCCAGTCGCCGAGCGAGCTGTGGTCGTCATCCCGCCGTCCGAACCAGCCGTCATCCAGCACAAACAATTCCATGCCGAGCTCGTGTCCGGCGGAAGCGATGGCGGTAATTTTGTCGGCGTCAAAATCAAAATACGTAGCTTCCCAGTTGTTGATCAGAATCGGCCGCACGGCGTCGCGGTGTTTGCCGCGGACCAGCCGACTTTGATACAGCTTGTTCAGAATACGCGACATTTCGCCAAGCCCTTCGCTGGCATAAACCATAACAACCTCAGGCGTCTGGAAGGAAGCCCCCGGCTCCAGCGCCCAGGAGAAATCAAACGGATTAATGCCGATCGATACCCGGGTTGTCTGGAACTGCTGGACTTCGGCCTGGGCAATAAAGTTGCCGCTGTAGACCAGGTTAAAGGCGTATACTTCGCCTGCATCTTCGTTGGTGTCCTTACGAAGCAAAGCGAGAAACGGGTTCTGCTGCGGGCTGCTAGCTCCGCGGCGGCTTTCGGCCGCCTGAATGCCGGACGTAAGCGGACGGCGGGCGATATTGCGTTCTTTCAAATGAGCACCGTAAAAAGTCAGCATGTCATATTCGTCATCACGGAAATCAACGCTGGCGCTGAGCGCCCGAAGCAGCTTCAGGTTCTGCTGCCCGTGATTCTCCAGACGGACGGAACGGGTTATAGCCCCTTGCGTGCTGTAGACGGTATAAAGGAGTGTCGCCTGCAGTCCGGTCAGCTGGTCTTCAAGCAGAAGCTCCAGCGTGTCCGCTTCGCTGTCAGACTCGACATAAGTGGCGGGAAGGCCCGGCAGGGACGGTTTGCCTGCATAGATCTTATGCGAAATATAACGCAGGTCGGTGACGGTGGAACCGTCCTCCTGACCGATCTGATAAGCGGGTGCGCCGAAATCCCCTGTACCGAACCCCGGATACTCCTGCGGCAGGGTGTCCAGCGAGATGTCGTGATCCTTCGGATCGACGTTTGGGGCGAACGCCCGGCCAACAAAAGCGAGCGGGCTGCTGTCCCGGTAAGCTTTGATTTTTTTGCCCCAATAAAGATGGGCTACGAATTCTCCTTTTACAATCTGCAGCACATAGCTGGAATTAGCGGACTGCAGGTGAAAGACGCGCTGCTCCGCATCAAAATGAATAGCCATATTCACTTGTCCTCCTAATCTCGAAAAATAATTGCTTTACTTTCAGTCTGTTGTTCGCGGTATCGTAAATCCTAATTTATAAGCTATAATCAGGATAAAGCGCTTCAATTACGGGAACAAGAGTAAGATATTTTTGAAGAAAGGTAGAATATTGCTATGACTAATAGCTGCCGCAGACAAACCTCGGTTTCGTTCCATTTTGTGCTACCTATGCCGATGATGATGCTCAAGGCCATCGGCTGGGAGATGGTAACGAGTCATGAATATGTATGGGATGGCCGGAACCGGCCCGGCGATCACTGTATTCTGCAGATCACGCTGGCAGGGCGGGGCGAGATTGAGCTGAATGGGCGGAAGCACGTTCTTGAACCTGGCCATGTCTTCCTGGTAGATGTGCCGGGCAGTCACGTCTACCGGCTGCCTGAGAGCTCATCAAGCTGGGAACTGCTGTATGTGGAGCTGTCGCATGATGCGCTGGGCTTCTGGAAGGAACTGATAGCTGCTGAGGGACCGGTTGTCCGGATCGGGCTGGACTCGGCTTTCATGAAGCTGATGTGGCGAATTTACGACGAGGCAGTGCAAGACCGCTATAAAGACATTTATCAATGCTCCGAGGCTGCCTACTCGATCGTCATGCAGCTGGCCAGTCTGTTTGAGAGCCGCCGGGGGAACCGCAGGCTGCCAGCCGCGGTCGAGAAATGCAAGCTGTTCATTGAGGAGCGCTTCAGCGAACCGGTCGGGCTGGACGAAATGGCGCAGGCGGCGGGCTGCTCCAAATATCACCTGACCCGGGAATGCGAGCGTACCCTCGGAGCTACACCAGGCCGCTACTTGACGATGGTACGGCTTGAGCGCGCTTCGGTGCTGCTGCTCTCGCCGGAGGCATGGACGCTGGAGGAGGTAGCGGCGATGACGGGTTTCTCGAATGCCAATTATTTCGGCAAGGTGTTCCGCAGGCATACTGGTATGTCACCCGGCGAATTCCGGCACGGCAGCGATCTCTATGAGATCCGGCGGATGCTTTTTCCAAGTTAAAACCGACCCATCAGGAGCTAAAGGGGGCTAAAGCCGATGTTTCATTACCCGGCTGGAGCGGGCAGCAGCCGTGGATGATTCCTGGCCCATTGAAGCTGGAGCTTTCATAAACGTGGTTTCTCTGTTTGATCCACAAGGGCTTTTTGAGCAGGCGAGATCCCTTGCCCTTTCGATATCGGAAGCTTCAATTAAAGAGGTTATGCGTGAGTTTATGATTTGGGAGCCCTATGAAACGATGGGGAAACTCAGAAACAGCCGCCAAACCGGCAGCTTCAGCTATCTGCCCAGGGCAGCTTATGATTTGAAGTGGCAGACAGCCAAGCTGATCGGCCTGGCCAACCGACATTACTACAGTACACGCGCCAAAACCTTAGAGGAGTCGGTGGCTATGTCCAGCAAACCGGAGGGGTACGTAGAACTTGCCGAGCGGATCATGGACGGGGAATTAAGCGATAAGCAGCAAGTTTATGAGCTGTGCGAGCGGCTATGGACAGGTTTGAACGAGTGGATCGAGGAGCATGGGTAGCTTACATAAGCAGGGAACTGCCGATCTAAGCTGGTGATCTAAGCTGACGATCTAAACCGACGATCTAACCTTACTGCCTTCGGGGGACTTTTGCCTTCTGGAGCCCGTGTATTGGACTCTTGTTTAAAATATGCCGCCAATAGTTGTATAATAAAGTCGTATAATAAAAAAAGCTTTCTTCAGCTTCACATCTCATTTAGGAGGAAAAAGTCCGATGTATGAACATCTTGTTCTATTAAAAGTAAAAGACAGCTTTACCGCTCAGCAGCAGGAAGCAGCCGTAAAGAAGGCGCTCGCGTTTAAAGAAGCCGTTCCGGGCATCCTCAGCATTAGTGCCGGGATCATCGAAACGGAGAATCCTCAGCATAAACAGGGCTTTGCGCTTGCCCTCCGCCTCACCTTTGAAGACAAGCAGGCTTGTCTCGATTATGATGCCCATCCGGCTCATCAGGCGTTTCTGCAGGAAATCGGGCCGTATACGGAAGATATTATCATTGCGGATTATCCTTTTTAATTCGTATTAGCTCAGCAGCAAGTGAGCGTAAAGCAGGATATATGGAGAATAAAAGCTTGAAATAACGCTCAAAACATAATGCACGAAACATCACACTCGAAAAAGAAAAGGGCGGCACTTGATGTGCCCGCCCTTTTTTTTGCTGCGCTTATGCCTTAGCTTAAGCGGCTTGATTCTTTGTCTTGAATGACTGTCTGCTGCTGTCTGCTATACCGCTTTCTACTATTAAGTGTGTTATTCACTTCACTAGTATGAGGTTCGCTCTAATAGCAACAGGTTTGCTTCAATAGCAATAAGTTTGCTTGGTTAGCAATAGGTTCTTTCGTTTCAATAGCAATCTGCTCCGCTGCAACAGCCATCAGCTTTGCTTTCTACGCTTCGAATTTGAGCAGTCCCAGATCAAACTCTGGAATCAATCCTTCCGCACCGGCCCGGCCGAGCAGGGAAGAGATGGCTTTGTAGCCGTCTGTACCCAGATCGCGCGTAAACTCGTTAACGTACAGGTTGATGTGCTGCTGCGCTACATCGGGATCCATCTCCTGGGCGTGCTCCAGAATGTAGGCTTTGGAAGCCTCCGGATGGGCCCAGCCGTAATCGATTGAGGCGCGTACCCAGCCGGGGATTGGTGCCAGGTCAAGGGAACGCCGGGCAATGATCGCACCCAGCGGAATCGGAGTGCCGGTATCCTCTTCCCACCAGCTGCCTAGATCCTGAAGCAGGGCCAGTCCGTAGGACGGGTAAGTGAAGCGTGCTTCGTGGATGACCAGACCTGCGTCGATTTTGCCGTCGCGGACGGCCGGCATAATTTCGTCAAACGGCATGACGACGATTTCGCCTACACCGCCAGGCACCTTCTGCGCGGCCCACAGGCGGAACAGCAGATAGGCTGTAGAGCGGTCGCTCGGTACGGCTACCCGTTTGCCGGAGAGCAGCCCAGGGTCGGCTTCAGCGGACAGGCCGCTGCGTGTCAGCACGAGCGGGCCGCAGCCGCGTCCCAGCGCTCCGCCGCATGGCAGCAGGGCGTAATCCTTTAATACCCATGGCAGGGCTGCATAAGAGATTTTAAGCACCTCAGGGCCTTCGCCGCGGGCAGCCAAATGATTCGTAATATCAATATCCGCATAGGTTACGTTTAATTTAGGTGCACCTGGAACCAGGCCGTGCGCCCAGGCGTGAAACACAAACGTGTCGTTTGGACACGGTGAATAAGCGATGTTCATGATGCTAGTGTTGCTCATCCGTTAATCCCTCCAAGATTGTGTGATCGCTGCAAAAGCAGCTTCCAAAGCTTTCAAGGCATCCCCGATCCGCCACAAGGATTTGTCGCGCGGGCCGACGGCGTTCGAAATGGCCCGCAGCTCGAGGGCAGGCAGCCCGAAGTCAGCGGCTGCCGCGGCGGCGCCGAAGCCCTCCATGCCTTCGGAGGCCGCGCCGGGGAACCGCGCGGCCAGCATGGAGGCGGTGGCGGCCGAGCCGGTGACGGTCGCCAGCGTCAATGCCGGTCCCAGTGTGACCGGCAGTCCCGCGGCGGCCAGCATGCCGGCCGCCCGCTCCGCCAAAGCGCGGTCTACAGGCACGACCGCGCTGCCGAAGCCCAGCTCGTCCAGGCTGCTGAAGCCCTCCTGCGTCTCCGCGCCGAGGTCGGCCGCAGCAATCTCGCTGGACACAACCAGCGAGCCGATCTCCGCCCGGCCCGCATAACCGCCGGCGATGCCGGCGCTCACGACGAGGCTGTAGCGGCCGCTCCCTGCGGCCAGCAGTTTCGTCGTGCTGATGGCTGCCTGGACCGGGCCTACGCCGGCCAGGGCCACCTCAAAACGGCCGTCTCCGCCCAAGCCGCGGAGCACCGCTTCCGCTTCCGCCTCGACGGCGGTCATGACCAATATTTTATGGCTCTCATTATGGTGAAATTGGGGCATCTCGGCACAAACTCCTGTCTTTCATTCATGTTCTCGTATTCAACCTCATAGAATCTATTATAGCGCTCGGCCGCTTGGCGGAACAAGCATGACGCGCTGCTGGATGGTTGGATGAGCTGCGGACAAAGCCGCTGAAAACGCGGCTAATCTAGTATTTTTTATCTTAAATTTTGTTTTGTTTTTTTATTTTTGATATAAAAGGATTAACCCAATACGAGATTGGAGGGAAAGGATTTATGCCTGGAAAACGCACGTTCTGGATGGTGCTCGTCTCCTGTCTGCTGCTGGCGGCACTGCCGGGCCCGCAGGCAAATGCAGCGTCTGGTTCATTAAAAGCTTCGTCAAAAGCCGCCCCAGCCGCATCCACCGCCCTGCTTGGGCTTAATGACGAGCTGACGGACCTGCTTCCGGTATTTAAGGACGGCAGCTATTATGTGCCGGTACGTGAGGCCGCGCAGCTGCTTGGTCTCAAGCTTACGGGCACACCGCAAGAGATTGTGCTGACCTCGGCTGGCGGAGCTGTACTGCTTCTGGAACCTGACGGAGGGAAAGCGGTTAAGCCGGATGGTATGGAGGCAGAAACCTCTATGTTTGTAGAAAAGGGTTCCACCCGGGTGCAGCTCGGTCTGCTGGCCAGATCCTTTGGGTATCCGATTACCTATGAGGCAGACAAGCGTCTGCTGCGGGTAGTGACGGCCAAAGGAGCCTTGGACAATGAAAAGTTTGATGCCGCCCACAAATCGGAAATCGACAGCCATCTCAAGGCAGTTAAGGAAGCGGAGCAGCAGGCCAAGCCGGCTCCCCCGAAATCCGGACATGGCGATTCCGGCAAAACCCTCTATCTGACGTTTGATGACGGTCCAAGCGCCCATACCGGGCAGCTGCTGGATATTCTGGACCGGTATGAGGTCAAAGCTACCTTCTTTATGCTCGGCAATCATATCAGCTCTTATTCCGATTCGGTAAAACGTATGGTCAAAGAAGGGGACGCGGTAGGGCTGCACGGCATGACCCATCAGAAGGAACTGTTCTACAAGACGCCGGAAGCTGCGCTCCAGGAAATGGACGACGATAACGAGAGACTCTATAAAGCCGCAGGCGTCAAATCGGCGCTGGTCCGGCCGCCTTACGGCAGCAAACCTTATTTTACGGAGGACTTCCGGGATAAAGTGCTGGGAGCGGGCTACCATCTGTGGGACTGGAACGTGGATTCGCAGGATTGGAAGTTTAAAGAGGATATCGCTTCAACCTATGCGAACGTCATGAAGCAGGTGAAAACGATATCGGCCCATAAAACATCCCCGGTTGTGCTCATGCATGATCTGCCCACCACCATTCAGGTTCTGCCGAAGATTCTTGCCGAGCTCAAGAAAGAAGGTTATGCATTTGCGGTGATTACGGCGGAGCAGAAGCCGGTGAACTTCTGGAACGACGAGCGGTAGAGGGAGGACTTTTATCCGAAAGGAACTGGCTTTTTCACTGAAAAAGGATATATTAATAGGCAGAGAAAAAGGTGAGACTGGTATAAGTACCAATCCAGAATCTTTGAAAAGCAGGTGAATCGGATGTCGAGAATGGATGAGCAGGGCCGGGTAACGCTCGATGAGATCGACCGCAAAATTATCAAAGAGCTGAACAGCAACGGCCGAATTTCGTATACAGATTTAGGCAAGGAGATCGGGCTGTCGCGTGTAGCGGTACAGACCCGCATTAATGCTTTAATGGAGGAAGGCGTTATTGAACGCTTTACAGCCGTCATAAATCCTGAGAGAATAGGAATTTCCGTATCGGCTTTTTTTAACGTCGAGGTGGAGCCTAAATATTTGCAGCGGGTTGCAGAGGCTTTGGCTGAGGAGCCAGTCGTAACGAGTTTGTACCATATGACCGGGCCGTCCAAGCTTCATATGCATGCGCTGTTCACGGATAACAAAGAGATGGAAGAATTCATGAAAGAGAAGCTGTACATTCTTCCAGGCATCACGAGCGTCGATTCACAGGTGCTCATAAACCGCTACAAGAGTCGGATGGGCATGCGGCTGTAACGGTAAAGTAAAAAGAGAACGGTAAGGGAACCGGTAAAGGTAACCGTATCGGATCAGATTGATGCAGAAAGCAGAAGCAAAAGCGGAAGCAGAAGCCTTACCCTGCAGGAGCAAGGAGGGGGACAAGCATGGACATTTATGGGCAAAAAGGCAGCACAGACTCCGGCGGCGTGCCGGATCATCTGGACAGCGGCCTTCAGATTGTATTCGTCGGCTTTAACCCGAGTCTGATTTCCGGCGAAACCGGTCATCATTATGCGAATCCCCGGAACAACTTCTGGCGGATTCTGTACCAGTCCGGCCTGACGCCGCGGCTGTATGACCCGTCCGAGGACGGCGAGCTGCTGAAGCTGGGCTACGGGTTTACGAATATTGTGGCCAGGCCGACAAAGGGCATCGATGACTTAACGCGGAAGGATTACAAGGAAGGCCGCGAGATCCTGAAAGCGAAGCTGCTGAATTACAGGCCGCGGGTCGTCTGTTTCGTCGGCAAAGGCGTGTACAAGGAGTACAGCAGACGGAACAAGGTGGAATGGGGATTTCAGCCGGAACCTTTCCTCGAAGGCATGCACGAGTTTGTGGCCCCGTCTTCAAGCGGACTTGTCAGGATGCCGATGAAGGAAATTGTGGGCATTTATGGAAGGCTGACTGAGGCTGTTTCTGAAAGAGATCACATTTGATTTTCATAGTTTGGCAGGAAACGTTTTCAGGAGAAAGCGAACCGCTTTCTCTATTTTTTTTTCGCCTCGAAAAATGGTCAGAAACCCAGCTAAGGAGCGGAATTTCGGCGGACAACCCCCTCTTATCGGGCTTTTGGTAGGATTGACATCACTATATCTAGAGGTTAAATTTAATATCAGCATCTAGATCTTGGGTTTTGAAGCCCGGGAATACGTTTAATGACACAAGAGGACAAAATCCTCACCAGAGCGCGTCCGATAAGGGTGAAAGGATGATTTCGAGTGCTGATCGCCTACGATTCCAAGACAGGAAATGTTAGAAGATTTATCAACAAATTGAAAATGCAGGCCGTGCAAATCGACGAGTCGATGACTATTGACGAGCCCTTTGTACTGGTTACATATACGACTGGCTTCGGACAGGTTCCGGAGCGGGTCGCTTCTTTTCTGCAGCGCAATCACGACCGGCTGGTCGGGGTAGCGGCAAGTGGCAATCGCAACTGGGGTGACAGGTTCGCGAAGAGCGCGGACATTATTTCAGAAAAATATGATGTTCCGGTCATCAGCAAGTTTGAGCTGTCCGGAACGTTTGGAGATGCAGAACGATTTAAACAGGAGGTGAGCCGGTTTGCGGCATATTGAGTTAAATAACATGTTGATGAAAACGGGCGAAGACGGATTTTTCCAATTGGAAATGGATCGCGAGGCGGTTCGCGAGTTTTTGGCGGATGTCGAGTCGAAGAGCCTGAAATTTGAAAGCACGGCGGCGAAAGTCGCTTATATGATTCAGAATGATTATTATGAGGATTTCTACGAGAAATATACACCTGACGAAGTAGAGCGGGTTTATGATATAACGCACAGCTACAACTTCCAGTTCCAGTCCTACATGGCGGCTTCGAAGTTTTATACCGATTATGCGGTAAAAACCAACGACCGCTCCAAGTATCTGGAGCATTATCCGGATCGTGTGGCGGTAGTTGCGCTCCATCTTGGACGCGGCAACGCCGAAACAGCCTGCACGCTGGCGCATTCGATGATGGAGCAGCGCCTGCAGCCTGCGACCCCGACGTTCCTGAACGCGGGCAAAAGCCGCCGCGGCGAGCTTGTATCCTGCTTCCTGCTTGAAATGGACGACTCCCTCAACTCCATTAACTATGTGCTGAACACCTGCATGCAGCTGTCCAAAATCGGCGGCGGCGTAGCGGTCAACCTGTCCAAGCTGCGCGGACGCGGCGAAGCCATTAAAGGCGTGGAAGGCGCAGCCAAAGGCATCATGCCGGTCCTGAAGCTGATGGAGGATGCTTTCTCCTATGCGGATCAAATGGGACAACGCAAAGGTTCGGGCGCAGGTTACTACAACATTTTCGGCTGGGACGTTATCGAGTTCCTGGACAGCAAAAAGATCAACGCGGACGAAAGAACCCGCCTCAAAACGTTGTCCATCGGCCTGATTGTCCCTAACCGTTTCTATGAGCTTGCGAAGGACAACCAGCCGCTGCATGTGTTTGGTCCTTACAGCGTGTTTAAAGCTTACGGCGTACATCTCGATGACATGGATATGGACGAAATGTATGACAAGCTGATGGCAGACGACCGCGTGCAGAAGAAAGCCGTCATGAACGCGCGCGACATGCTGACGAAGATCGCTATGGTCCAGCTGGAATCCGGCTATCCTTATATTATGAACAAAACCAACGCCAATAAGGACCACGCCTTGAAAGGCATCGGACAGATCAAAATGTCCAACCTGTGCACGGAGATTTTCCAACTGCAGGAAACTTCCGAAATTAACGATTACGGCATGGAAGACCAGATCCGCCGCGACATCAGCTGCAACCTGGCTTCGCTGAACATCGTAAACGTGATGGAGTCGAAGAAGATCCGCGAGTCCGTTCACGAAGGCATGACCGCTTTGACTTCCGTCAGCGATATGACCGACGTAGGCAATGCGCCGGGCGTGGCGAAAGCCAACCGCGAAATGCATTCCGTTGGACTCGGTGTGATGAACCTGCACGGCTATTTTGCGAAGAACAAAATCGCTTATGAAAGCGAAGACGCCAAAGAATTCGCACGTGCCTTCTTTATGGCCATGAACTATTATTCGATCGAAAAAAGCATGATGATCGCCGTTGAAACCGGCGAAACGTTTGCGGACTTCGAGAAATCCGAATACGCTAACGGTCATTATTTCGAGCGCTACCTGGACACGGACTACCGTCCGACCAGCGACCGCGTGAAGGCTTTGTTCGAAGGCCTGGAGCTTCCTTCTCCGCAGGATTGGGCCGAGCTGAAAGCAGCTGTTATGAAGAACGGGCTGTACCATGCTTACCGGATGGCGATTGCGCCGACGGCCAGCATTTCCTATATCCAGAACTCCACTTCCAGCGTAATGCCGATCGTGGAGCAGATCGAAACGCGGACTTATGCGAATTCAACGACTTATTATCCAATGCCTTATTTGCAGCGCGATAATATCTTTTTCTATAAATCTTCTTATAACATGGATCAGTTCAAGGTGCTGGACCTCATCGCCGAGATTCAGCCGCACGTGGACCAAGGTATTTCGACCATCCTGCACGTGAACAGCAACGTGACAACACGTCAATTGGCTCGTTTCTATCTGTACGCGGCTCATAAAGGACTGAAATCCTTGTATTACACGCGGACCAAAAAGCTGTCCGTAGAAGAATGTCTGACTTGCTCCGTCTGATTGAGAAGAGAGGGAGACATGGCGCTGCTTCTGCAGCGCCTTAACTTTGGCAGTATCATTTGACAGGTATCAAAGGAAGGGGAATTAAGGATGAATGCAATCAAAGCGGTGAACTGGAACCGTCCGGACGACGATTTCACGCTGATGTTCTGGAACCAGAATATCATGCAGTTCTGGACGGACGATGAAATTCCGCTGTCTGACGATAAAATGTCCTGGCTGACGCTTAACGACGATCAGAAGGACGCCTATATGAAAGTGCTGGGCGGATTGACCCTGCTGGATACGATTCAGGGCGGCGTCGGCATGCCTCAGATCATGGAGCATGTGGACGGCCTGCAGCGCAAAGCCGTGCTTGGTTTCATGGGTATGATGGAGCAAATTCACGCCAAATCGTACAGCAGCATCTTTACGACACTGGCTTCTACGGAAGAAATCGACTCCGTCTTCCGCTGGGTGGAGCAGAACACTTATCTGCAGACCAAAGCGGAGACGATTCGCCAATATTACAACAACATCAATTCGCCTAAGGAGCTGTTCCTGGCGATGGCGGCATCCGTGCTGCTGGAAAGCTACCTGTTCTACAGCGGCTTTTTCTACCCGCTTTATTTGGCGGGCCAAGGCAAAATGACCTGCAGCGGCGAAATCATCGACTTGATTCTCCGCGACGAGAGCATTCACGGCGTTTATGTCGGCGTGTTGGCTCAGGAGATTTTTGCCGAGCTTTCGGAAGAAGAACAGCGCGATGCGCATGAAACGCTGGTAGGCCTGCTTCGTTATCTGCATACGAACGAAGAACGTTATACCGAGCAGATTTACGCGCCGATTGGCCTGGTCGAGGACGTGAAGGTGTTCCTTCGCTACAACGCTAACAAAGCGATGATGAACCTGGGCTTTGACCCTCTGTTTGAGGAAGAAGAAGTGAACCCGATCGTCTTCAACGGTATCAGCACACACACCAAGCAGCATGACTTTTTCTCTAAAAAAGGGAACGGTTATGTGAAGGCGCTGAACGTAGAGCCTTTGACCGACGACGACTTTCAGTTTTGATTGTGTCTAGCACTCATAAGAACAAGCTTCCGGGAAAGCGGGAGCATGGGAACGGAAGCCTTGAGGCTTCCGTTTTTTTATCTTTCGAACGAGGAAGCAAGCGATGCTGAAACGGAAGAAATAGTTTGTAATCCGTAAAAAAAATAGGGGTCAGCCGCTGATCCGCTCCCAATAAAACACTAAGGCCCTGCAGCAGAAACTCCGCTGCAGGGCCTGTATTTATTTAAAGCGACGCTAAAGGCGGCGCGTGATTGGAAGATCGATCAGCTGTCAAGCGAACCGGATTTGCTGCCGGAGCGTAAAGAACCGGTGCTCCGTAAATATACATAAGACGAGATGATGGCCAGCAGAGCCATGATCATCAGTCCCCAGAAGATGTTGGAATAGGCGGCTGACAGGGAAAGTCCTTTCTGCCACTCCATAGCGCTGGAAGCGACCGCTACGCTGAAGGCGCCGCTAAAGAACTGGAGAAGCTGGAAGAGCCCCATGCCGGAACCTACCTGAGAAGCAGGAAGAATGCGGGAGATTTCGTTGGAAACGCTGCTCGACAGCATGGTGAAGCTGAGACTGATCAGCAGATAGATCAACAGAATCGCCAGCCAGGAGTTTGCGGCAAACAAGGCAAACAAAAGGGTCGCGCCTAACACCAGCAAAGGAGCATAACGTAAAATATGCAGATTGCCATGCCGGTCAATGATCGTTCCGACTTTACGCGAAGCTATGATAGCCAGCAGAGACCCGGGGAAAATAATGAATCCGGCATGACTGGCGCTGAAATCAAAACGGTGTACCAAAATCTGCGGAATCAGGAACAAGGTCGCAAAGCTGCACAGGTACGAAAGAATGCCGACCAGGGATAAGGCTACATAAGCTGAGTTAGCGAATAAGGCAGGCTGAACGAAAGGCTCTGATGCCAGGCGAATGCGCAGGACAAACAGAACGAGCCCAATAACCCCCGCAGCCAGCGCAGGCCAGGAATGGTTGGTCAGAAACAGCAGAATTCCGCTTGTGCCAACAGCGAGGAACACTGCTCCGGCTGTATCGAATACGCCGCGCTTTGGTGTTTCCCGGGGGAGGAACAGATAAAGCAGCGGGACCAGCAGCAAACTGATGGCAGTAATCAGGAACAGATAACGCCAGCCGAAATAATCGACGATCGCTCCGCCGGCCACCGGACCGAGACCGAGTCCAAGGGAAACGGCCGACATAATGAAGGCCATCGCTTTGCCGCGGCGTTCAACCGGAATATAGCGGGTAAACAGCACCATCGACAAGGAAATGACTGCGCCGGCACCCACAGCTTGAAGCACGCGCATCGTCAGCAGCAGCCAGAAGCTTGAACTGAACAGTCCGCCAAGGGCGGCAATCCCCAATGTCAGCAGCCCGATTACAAGCAGACGCCGCAGCGGCACAAAGTCTGAAAGCCGGCTGTAGGTAATAGAAGAAATAGCAAACATGATGGAATAGCCGGTGACAATCAGGGATGAAACCGAATCCGAAAGGCCAAATGATTGGGTAATCTCGGGAAGGGCCAAGTTAAACATAGAGGTATTCATAATAGCCACTACAACGGCAATCCCCAGCAGCACCGTCAATATGCCTTCCTTTTTTAAACCTGAACTTTGTGGTGCATGGCCCTCAGTATGGAGGGAAGAGGAAACATCAGGAGATGCTGCCTTCATAAAATCTCACCCACTCTTATCTGTTTTATTGTTCTAAGATCATCGAACAATTGAAATATAGCATGAGATGTTTTAAAATGCAATTAGGAATTTAAATTTCGAAGCGGCCGTTGTCTTTCGTCCGTTTCGAGTGATTTTACAGAAATTTTAGGACAAAGCCCGACGAAAGATTAAAACATCTCAAGAAGTTGTACCCAAATTTCTTTGCAGCGAAGGGGACTTTCAAATGAAAGTACTGTACCATCCGGATCGGGACGATATCGAGCTCTCTTCCGTGTTATATGCTTTAAGCGATCCTATTCGTTTATATCTTGTGTCGCAAATCCGCAAGTACGGTGAGAATCCGTGTAATTATTTCGAGGTTCCGGTTGCCAAATCAACGTTGTCCCATCATATTCGCACTTTGCGTGAATCCGGTGTGATATTTACCCGCAGCCAGGGGACGCAGCGGTTGGTTTCGGTACGTGCCGAAGATCTGGATTACCGTTTTCCGGGTGTTCTGGATGCCGTGCTTCAAGCCTATGAGGCGTCCGGGCAAGGGTTCCCAACCAGAGAGGATTAGTTGAAGAAGAGGTTGAAGAATAGCGCAGGGGGCGCACCCCGACAGGAGAAACCTAAAGCACACAGGCCTTGTCTGTGTGTGTTTAGGTTTTTATAGCATTTGCAGTATTTCAGACTAGGGGTAGTCCTGACGTATTTAAGGGTAAACAAAAGAAGAAACGGCAATCCCGGCCTGCAAGGCGCCGGACCGTTTCTTTAAAAGGGAGATAAGGTCTACAAGCATTACATACCCGCCTGTACAAGGATTAATCATGGACTGGCAAATCATCATGGAATCATGGAGAGGACGAAGAGGATGAACAGACAAGTTGAACTTACCCCGGGGAACCGGGTTCCGGCTATCGGGCAGGGAACCTGGTATATGGGGGAGAAGGCGGATCAGCGCAAACAGGAGGTTTACGCGCTGCAGCTTGGCATTGATCTGGGCATGACGGTGATCGACACAGCGGAAATGTATGCGGAGGGCGGCGCGGAACGGGTCGTGGGAGAAGCGGTCCAGGGACGCCGGGATCAGGTATTCATCGTCTCCAAGGTTTACCCTCATCATGCGGCAGGTTCGCAAATGCAGCGTGCCTGCGACCAAAGCCTGAAACGGCTTGGCACCGACTGCATCGATCTCTATTTGCTGCATTGGCGGGGAGATATTCCATTGGAAGAAACGGTGACGGCCATGGAGGGGCTCCGGCAATCGGGGAAAATCCGCGCCTGGGGAGTCTCCAACCTCGACACAGCAGACATGGAGGAGCTGTGGAGTCTGCCGGGCGGGGATCAATGCGCAGCCAACCAGGTACTGTATCATGCCGCTTCACGCGGCATTGAGGTGGATTTGCTGCCTTGGGCGCGGCAGCATCATGTGCCGACAATGGCCTATTGTCCGCTGGCACAAGGCGGGCAGCTGCGGCGCGAGCTGCTTACGCATCCGGTTATTGGCCGCATCGCGAAAGAACGCGGCGCCACCCCGGCCCAGATTGCGTTGGCCTGGGTTATCCGCGAAGACGATATATTGGCTATTCCTAAAGCGGTGCAGCCGCAGCATGTGAAGGACAACGCCGCGGCGGCTGATATTCGGCTGACGGCTCGGGAGCTTGCCGATATGGACGGCGTTTTCCCGGCTCCGGCGAGCAAGGTGCCGCTGGACATCGTGTAAGATTTTTATATAAATCAGGAAATAAAGGTGCTGCTTGTGGTAAAATGAGGGCATAAGAACAAGCTGCAACAAACAAACTCATATGCATGGGAGCCTGCGGAAGCAAGCTGAGAGTACGACTGATCCGTCGTAGACCGTTCGAACCTGTTGGGTAATGCCAGCGTAGGGAGATAGTGATCCGGGTGATAGGGACACTCTGCTTAGGCGGAGTGTCTTTTTGTTGTTTTATGGACGAATTGCGCGGGGAAGGAACCGGAAGTTCAGCCGCATTCAGGCTCCCGGAAAGGTTGGGATCTCATGTCAGCAAGAGGAAACGAAATCGTAAAGGAAGCCGCACCGCTTATCGGGCGGATCCGCCGGGTGAATCCACTGGTTCATAACATTACGAACGAGGTGGTCACAAATTTTACAGCCAACGGTCTGCTCGCTTTGGGAGCTTCCCCCGTTATGGCATCAGCTGTGGAAGAGGCGGCAGAAATGGCCGGCAAAGCGGGCGCCCTGGTGCTTAATATGGGGACGTTAACCGGCAGTACGGTGGAAGCGATGCTGCTCGCGGCTCAAGGAGCCAACGAAGCCGGGGTGCCGGTTCTGTTTGATCCGGTAGCGGCAGGAGCGACAAGATTCCGCAGCGAAACGGCGCAGCGGATACTGAGCACGGTTAAAGTGGATGTGATCCGCGGAAATGCGGCGGAGGTAGCCAACCTGATCGGCGAGAACTGGGCGATTAAAGGCGTGGATGCCGGCGAACTGCCGGAGGGACAGCATCCGGCCGAGCTTGCGCAGCGGGCGGCCAAACGCTGGAATACCGTAACAGCTGTAACGGGACCCAAAGATTATATTTCCGACGGTGAAACCGTTTATGAAATTGAAGGAGGTCACCCGATCCTGACCCGGGTAACGGGAACAGGCTGCCTTCTTACTTCCATTATCGGGGCTTATTGTGCAGTCGAGAATAATACTTTGCTGTCCGGAGCGGCTGCTCTGGCAGGTTATGGTGTGGCGGCCTCGCTCGCGGCCGCCAAAAGTGCGGAGACGGGTCCGGGCGCTTTTCAAATCGAGCTGCTTAACGAATTGTATAACCTGTCTCCGGAAGCTGTGCTTCGGGAAGCGGTTATAACGGAAATCCAAGTGGACGAAGCAGGAGGAATAGGATATGAACCGCGTGTATAAAGCGTTAACGATAGCAGGATCTGACAGTGGGGGCGGCGCGGGGATCCAGGCCGATCTGAAGACTTTTCAGGAATTAGGGGTATACGGGATGTCTGCGCTGACTGCTGTAACGGTTCAGAACACACTAGGCGTACAGGGCGTCCATCCCGTGCCGCCGGAAACTGTGGCTGCGCAGATTGCTTCGGTCGGCGAGGATCTGGCGCCGGACGCGCTGAAGACCGGGATGCTGTTCAGCGCGGACATCATCGAAGAGGTAGCCGGACAAATCCGCCGCTTTGGCTGGAGGAAGCTGGTGGTAGACCCGGTTATGATTGCCAAGGGCGGGGCTGAGCTGCTGCTGGAGGAAGCTGTGCAGGCATTGCGCAGCCACCTGCTGCCGCAGGCGCTGGTCGTTACCCCGAATCTGCCGGAGGCCGAAAGGCTGACCGGGATGAAGATCTCGGGAAGCGAAGGCAAACGGGAAGCCGCACGTAGACTGCACGCGCTCGGAACGGCCTATGTCGTCATTAAAGGCGGACATGAAGAAGGAGATTCTGAACGTTCGGTGGACCTGCTGTATGACGGAAGCGGCTTTACGGAATTTGCCGGGACTAGAGTATCCACGCCGCATACGCATGGAACGGGCTGCACTTTCTCGGCGGCAATCACCGCCGGTCTGGCCTCAGGACTTGAAGTGACCGAAGCGGTAGGCCGGGCAAGAGCTTTTATCCAGGCTGCGCTGGAGGACAGCCTGGGCATTGGGCACGGGCATGGTCCAACCAACCATTGGGCGTACCAAAGAAGACAAAGGCCGGTGGAGTAAGGCCGGGTTGGCCTGTGGGTTTGCTGGCTGGCGGCGGTTCAAAGCGGTTCAAATTGAATCTAATGATTGAATGGAATCAAAGCGATCTGAATAATCTGAGTGATCTAAGCGATTCAAAGGATTCAAAGCGATTCTCATGATGGATCATCATCGCGACGTAATGGCCGAAGCTTAGGGGTTTAAGGGGTCATAGTCAAAGCCTCTGTTAGTTTAAGTCAGCACAGGGTTATATACCTTAAGAAGCAGCAAGCTGAGAGAACTCTCAAGCTGCACATGAATACAACGCAAGCTGAATGACCTGGCTGCAAGCTGAATGACAACTTAGCAAAGGAGGCTGTTCGTATGATCATGATTCAGGCTCATTTCTATGTTCATCCGTCTGAACGCGAGGATTTCCTTGAGCAGGCGGGGATACTGCAGCGCAAAACGCGTGAGGAGTCCGGTAATTTATGCTCTCTGCTGTATGAAGCCGTCGAAGAGCCGAATACCTTTGTATGGATTGAGAAGTGGGAGGATCAGGAAGCGGTAAACCGGCATAACAACACGGACCATTTCGTGGGATTTTATCAAATCGCCGACGGGTATTTAGTAAGGCCGATAAAAGCCGAGGTTCACGAGGTGCCGGATGCGGAGACGGCAGCTACCGGGAAGCCGGACGCGGAGAATCAGAGCGCGGCAGAAAAAGTGAAAAGCCGCTGATTGGGGAACCAATCAGGGCGATGCGCAGGTGTGCCGGTCAGGTGAGGCCGGATGGTGTTATCCGGCCGGGTTTAGACCGGCACAGCAACAAGGCAGCCCCCTTTGTAAATGGGGGCTGCCTTGTTGGTTTATCCCGGGCGGGGCTAGCCGCTCGCCCGGGGCAAATCTGGCCGCCGCGCAGCCTAAAGCGCGGCGGACTTCCATGCCGCCGGCCACGCAGCGGCGGCAGATTCCACGCCGCAGGCCGAGCGGCTGCGGCGGTTTTACCCGAGCAGCTCCAGAAACTGCTGCTCGGAGATCAGGCGGATCGGCAGGCCCGCGCCGGCCAGCCGTTCCGCCTTTTGGATTTTGCTGCTGCGGGCTTCGCCGCTCTGCAGCTTCACAAAATCTTTCTGGCCCACAACCAGGTAGTGGGTCTGCAGCTCCACGGCGTCGGCGCAGCGGCCGCCGCAGTTCACGACCCGCTGCATCGCTTCCAGCCGGGTCAGGGAACCGAGCCTGCCGGTGAACACGATATTTTTCCGGTAGAAAATATGGCTTCCATCCACCTCGGCTGCAGGTACAAGCGCCGGCTTCGCTTCGCTGCGTGCTCCGCCGGAACGGGCCCCAGGTGCCGTTGCCCCGGCTTGGCCCTTTCTTGTACGGCTTCCTTTGCCGGCCGCTTTCGTTTTGGCCGAGGTAAAGGTCTGATAGCTCCCTCCGGGGAACAAGGCTCCGAGCCGGTAGCCGTAGGATTCGGCCAGACCCTGGCAATCCGGCGCTCCGCCCGAGGTCTCAAAGCATTTTAGCAGCAGCAGAGCTGCCACCCGGGCATCCTCAAGCGCGTCATGATGACGGAAGGAGGACAGCCGGTGGAAGGCCGCCATTTGATTGAGCTTATAGCCGGGCAGGCCGGGCCAGATTTTTCGCGATAATAAATAAGAACAGACATAAGTACAATCCGGATAATCCAGGCCAAAGGCCTCCATACAATAGCGGAGCACGCTCATATCAAAAGAGGCGTTATGGGCGACCAGCGTTCTGCCTTCGATCAGCTCCCGGATCTCCTGCCAGAACTCAAGGAATGTCGGCGCATCTGCAACCATTTCCGGTGTGATCCCGTGGACGGCCACGCAGAAAGGGTCGAAGGCGTCATGGGGATTGATGAGCGAATATTTTTCCTGGACAATAACGCCGTCCTGGACTTCAACCAGGCCGATGGAACAGACGCTGGCGCGGTTTCGCATATTGGCAACCTCGAAATCGATGGCTGTATAATTCAAAAGGATTCACCCCGTTGCTGATTTAAGTTACTGATTCATAGTTTACTATATTTGGCGGACTGGAGCATACAAGCGAGGATAATCTTAATAAAAGTAAGTAACAACCATTTGTATAGTCCTAAAACTTCTGTTACACTACAGAAAGAACAAGTATTTCAAATTTAAGAATATTAACTTCGTACGAAATGAATAGGTTCAACAAAAGGAGGCGGGACTATGATTACTCTTTATCCTGATTTAGAACGTAACAAAGCCGATATGGGCTGGCTGAAGACGGGCCGGAGTTTCTCCTTCGGCGATTACCAGGACGAGAACAACATGGCGTTTGAGCCGCTGCGTGTCTTTAATGATGATGTTATTGCACCAGGCCGCGGCTTTGGCGCGCATCCGCACAGCGATATGGAGATCGTCTCCATCGTGTTGTCCGGACAGCTGCGCCATGAAGACAGCATGGGCAACGAAGCGGTCACCACTTTTGGCGGGGTGCAGCGGATGTCCGCGGGAAGCGGTGTAATCCATACGGAGCATAACCCTTCGCAGGAAGAAGAAGTGAACCTGCTGCAGATCTGGTTTATGCCGTCTGAACGAGGCAAGAAGCCTTCTTATACCACCAGTCAGTTTGATCCCGAGCAGCTTAATGGCCGTTTACTGCCTGTAGTGACACAGGAAGGAAGCGACACGGCGGCGGACATCGGTCAGGATCTGACGATTTATATGAGCAGGCTGCAGGCTGGGGAGGCGGTCTCCTTCCATCAGGAAGCAGGTCGCCGGGTTTTCCTGTTTGTCATCGAAGGACGGCTTTCTCTGCAGCACGAATACGAGCTGGGAGCACGTGATTCGGCCCGGATTGTCCAGGTCACGGATCTGGAAGTGACGGCGAAAGAGGATGTTCTCTTTATGCTGATTGATTTGCCATAACCTGAAGGCGGCAATTATAGATCTTTTTTTCAAGGGAGGGATTGGGATGGCGGAACGTGTATTGGTGAAACATGCGGTTGCAGGCCGGATGCTGCTGGATACCTCCAAGGAGGCCGGAGTTACTTATGAGGTCAGCCGGAGCGGCGGCGAGACGGTTATAGAGCTGCTGGGAGTAGCTCCTGAAATTGGCGCTGCCGTAATGAGCCTGAAGGAAGAGCTTAACTTGTTCCTGTTTGAGGAGCCGGAGCAGGGCGATACGATCAAACACTGGTTTTACGTCAACTCGGGCGATAAGGTGCATTACGAGGAAAACGGCGGTGTACTGCGAATCTCGGCTGGCGGTGAGATTATCTACAATCCAAAGGATTATTGGGAGTAATTCTTCTTATTCTTAATTCTTATTCGTGTTGAAAAACAAGAAAGCCGGACCCCAGGTCCGGCTGTTTTATTTTTACTGAAAGATCGGGTTTAACGACATGCCGGCTTAACCTATTCCCGCGAAGGTGCCATAGATAAGGAAAACATTCAGCACGGACAGGACAACGGCTATAATCCACGAAGCGTATTTAACCCATGTCCGGTTGGCGAAGGGACCCATTAATCGTTTGTCGCTGGTAAAAAGAGCGAGCGGGATAATGGCGAAAGGCAATTGAACGCTCAGAAACACCTGCGTATACAAGAGCAGCTGCTCGACGGCATTTTCCCTTCCTCCGAACATAATTACACAAATGATAACGGGGATCACGGCGATCAGCCGTGTGATGATTCTGCGCAGCCAGGTCGGGATCTTCATTCGGATGAAACCTTCCATGACTATCTGCCCCGATAAGGTGCCGGTAATGGTCGAGTTCTGACCCGAAGCAAGCAGCGCAACCGCAAACAGCGTACTGAGCAGAGGACTGGCAATCGCTCCAACGATGGCATTATCCGAAAGAGCATTATACAGATCTGTAAAACGCCCCAAATCGCTTGTCGTCCCGAAAAACATCGCTGCCCCCAAAACCAGTAGCAGGCAGTTAATGATAAAAGCAATGGTCAATTGGATGTTGGAATCAATCGTCGCAAATTTGATAGCTTCTTTCTTCCCTTGCTCATCCCTTTTAAATTGGCGGGTCTGAACAATCGAGGAGTGCAAATACAAATTATGCGGCATAACGGTGGCCCCGACGATCCCTAAAGCAATCAACAGCATACCATTATTTGTGGCGATTTCAGGACTTGGGATAAATCCGGAAAGGAGCGGGCCGATGCTTGGGCTGGAAAGCAGCACTTCATACAGAAAGACGATAAAGATGGTCGCGATCAATGTTGCTACAATCGCTTCGATTTTTCTAAAGCCGACCTTGGTCAGCAGCAGCAATAAAAGCACATCCAGCGTTGTAATCAGTACACCTACGAGCAGCGGGATTTTAAACAGCAGCTGGAGCGCTACGGCTCCCCCGATCACCTCGGCAATATCTGTGGCCATAATCGCGAGCTCGGTTAAAATCCATAAAATAAAAGCAACAGGTTTGCTTGTAGCTTGACGGGTGGCCTGGGCCAGATCCATTCCCGTAACGATGCCCAGTTTGGCCGACATACTTTGAAGCAGCATAGCAACCAGGCTGGAGATTAAAATAACACTCAGCAGCGTATAGCCGAATTGGGAGCCGCCTTGAATGGACGTAATCCAGTTGCCGGGATCCATATAACCTACGGCTACCAATACGCCTGGTCCGCTAAAGGCGGCTAATTTCTTCCAAAATCCGGCTTGCTTTGGAAGGCTGACCGTATTGTTTACTTCCTCCAGACTGGCACCGTTGGTATGCTTGATAAGTTTTGATTTTTGTTGGACAGCAGGTATTTCTTCCATATTCATTCACCTCTTTGGCGATGGAATCTTTGGTCCTTGATGCGGAACCAAATTCGTTACCTTGATTTTGCCCTAGGTAAACTTTGTTGTCAACATAAAATTTATTTAACCTTGTATAAAATATTGTTGCATGACAAACAATTAACAGCTAAACGTCCGTAAACGAAAGAAGGCTGCCGGGAATTTCCGACAGCCTGAACAAATCTTAGAGCCCGAACGGACCTAGCAGGGGCCGACTCCGGCTTTTATTTTATGGTGCTTTGTTACAGCAGCGATTCGGCTCCGTCCACATAGATCTCCGTGCCTGTCACGTGAGACGATTCGTTTGATGCCAGGAACAGGACAAGGTCAGCCACCTGCTCAGCCGACCCCGGACCTTTCTCCAGAGGCTGGCTTCCTTCCGGATATTCCACGGGAATGACGATTTTCTTGAGATCATCCGATGGGAAGGTATTCTCGCCGATGTTGGTTTCAATGGCCCCAGGACAAATCGCGTTGACCCGGATTTTATATTGGGCAAGCTCAAGCGCGGCCATTTTCATGAAAGCGACCTGACCGGCTTTGGAAGAGGAATAAGCGGCGAACCCGAAGTTGGAGTACACGCGGTTGCCGTTGATGGAACTGGTGATGACGATGCTGCCGCCTTTCTTTTTCATGTAAGGGATTGCATATTTGACCGTGGCAAAGGTCCCGCGCAGATTGGTGTTCAGCGTCTGGTCCCACTCTTCAACGTCCAGCGTTTCAATAGGCGTCTTGGCGCCATTGATCCCGGCATTGGCAAAGACGATATCCACCCGGTCTTCCTGTTTGGCAATTTCTTTATAGGCTTGTTCAACCATTTGAGGCTCAGAGACGTCGCATTTAATGACGGTGGCCGTGCCGCCGGCTTTCTCAATTTCCTGCTTCGTTTCATCGGCGTGCTCCGGCGTCCGGTCCAGCATGTACACTTTGGCGCCGTTACGGGCAAAAGCAATTGCGCTTGCTTTCCCGATCCCGGAGCCGCCGCCGGTGACTACGGCGATTTGGCCTTGAAGTCTTTGTTCTGGCATGATAATCAGCCTCCTTGCTGAGTTGGTTATATAGAAAGGGGAGTCGCTATAACATTACCCTCTTCGGAGGGACGGAACCAAGAAATAAGGAGCCGACGCAGGCCGAAAGGCCACAACTCATAATTTGGCCAGAAGAGGATCCTATTATGTGTTTGGAAAATTAATATGGAGCCCGAAAAAGGGGCATTAAACTAAAAATCACAGCATTGCCGGCGGAATCGATTTCATCTACAATAATCTTATATAAACACTGGGGGGAGACGGGGTTATGACTAGCTTTAAATTTCCTGAGGATTTTATCTTTGGTTCGGCTACATCTTCATACCAAATTGAAGGCGCATACAACGAGGGAGGACGGGGGATGTCCATTTGGGACACATTCGCCCGCACACCCGGCAAGGTAGAGAATGGGGACACAGGCGATCTGGCCTGCGACAGCTACCATCTTTATAAGGAAGACGTTCAGCTTCTGAAAAATATGGGGGCCAAAGCCTACCGTTTCTCGGTCGCCTGGCCGCGTATTATTCCTGACGGCGACGGCGCCGTTAACCAGGAGGGCCTGGATTATTACCACCGTCTGGTGGACGAGCTGCTGGCAAACGGCATTGAGCCGATGTGCACGCTGTACCACTGGGATCTTCCGCAGGCCTTGCAGGACAAGGGCGGCTGGGAATCCCGCGAGACGATTTCGGCTTTCGTGCGTTACGCCGAAACGATGTTTAAATCTTTTGAAGGCAAAATCAAGAACTGGATTACCTTTAACGAACCTTGGTGCGTATCGTTCCTGTCCAACGAGATTGGCGCGCATGCTCCGGGTAAAACGGACTTCCAGGCCGCGCTTGACGTCGCTCACCATCTGCTGGTGGCGCACGGCGAAACCGTGAAACGTTTCCGTGAACTCGGCCTAGACGGCGCGATCGGTATTGCGCCAAACACGGAATGGTTTGAGCCGTTCAGCAACCATCAGGAAGATATCGACGCCTGCGCACGCCGCAACGCTTATTTTAACGGATGGTTCTTTGATCCTGTATTTAAAGGGCATTATCCGCAGCTGGCTTTGGACTGGTACAAGGCAAAAGGATATGAGCCGCCGGTTCAACCGGGCGACATGGAGACCATTTCCCAGCCGATTGATTTCCTGGGCATCAACTATTATACAGGCGGGGTTGGCCGCAATAATCCGGAGGAAGGACTGCTGGAGTTTGAAATCGTGGACGCGGCGTTCGACAAAACCGATTTCGACTGGAACATTTACCCGCAGGGCTTTTATTCCGTTTTGACCTGGGTGAAAGCCAATTACGGGGATATTCCGATCTACATTACGGAGAACGGCGCATATTATGAATCCGAAGAAGAGAACGGAGTGTATCACGATCCGAAACGGATCGAATACCTGCGCAAGCACCTGATCCAGCTGAACCGCGCGTTGGCTTCCGGCGTGAATGTCAAAGGTTATTTCCTGTGGTCCCTGATGGACAACTTTGAATGGGCGTTTGGCTACAGCAAGCCGTTTGGTCTGGTGCATGTCGATTTCAAAACGTTCAAACGGACGCCGAAAGACAGCTATTATTGGTATAAACAAGTGATCGCCGAAGGCGGGCTTGAATCTTGAATCTTAGAACTTGAATCTTGAATCTTCAATCTTGAATCTCAGATCTTAAATCTCAGATCTTAAATCAAAAATAGCTTGCAATAACAAACAACCCTCCCGCATTCTGTGGGAGGGTTGTTGCATATTTCGGGCACGCTTCCGAAACCGTGTTTCTGGCTGGTGTTCGGGTGCTGGCAGATCCGGCACAACCACAACGTTTGATTTACTTCCCGATATAATGCTCCATGGCTTTGTCCAGACGAGACATGGCTTCTTCAACGATGCTGCGGGCGCAGGCCAGATTCATCCGCATAAAGCCTTCGCCTTCTTTGCCGAACGGAGCCCCGTTGTTAAGGCCGAGACGGGCTTCCTTGATCATAAAAGCGTTAAGCTCATCCGCAGAAAGCCCAAGCTCGCGGAAATCGAGCCAAAGCAGATAGGTGGCTTCGGGCAGCAGGGTTTTAACTAGCGGGGTACCGTCTGCTTTCTGATAACGGGCCATGTACTGCTGTACATATTCCATGTTGGAACGGATATAAGCGAGGCAATCGTCCAGCCAGGCATCGCCATGTTTATAGGCGGCTTCGGCTGCGGTTAATCCGAATATGCCGGCATGAGCCACCTCGCGAGTACTGAGATTGTGCACAAATTTCTCGCGCAGCTCCGGATTCGCAATGATGATATTGGAAGTATTCAGAGCTGCCAGATTAAAGGTTTTGCTAGGGGCTGTACAAATGACGGAATGCTGGCTGGCCTGCTCCGATAAAGAAGCATAAGGCACATGGGCGTTAGGCTCAAACACCAGGTCCGCATGAATTTCGTCTGAGACGACAAGAACGCCATAATGTTCTGCGAGCTCGTGGAGCTTCAGCAGCTCCTCACGGGTCCAGACGCGGCCAACCGGGTTGTGCGGACTGCACAGAATCAGCATTTTGGCTTTGCCGGAGGTGCCGCTCATCAGCGTCTCAAGCTGTTCGAAATCCATCTCGTAATGTCCGCCCTCCAGCTCGCGGAGAGGGTTCAGCAGAAGCTTGCGCTCCAGATTGTTAACGACTTTGGCAAAAGGCGGATAAACCGGCGGCTGGATAATGACCTCTTCCCCGGCTTCTGTAAAGGTTTCAACGAGATGGTACAGCGCGGGAACCACCCCTGGAGCGTAAACGATAGACTGAGGATCGATCTTCCAATGGTGTCTTCTCAGCATCCATCCGGCCACGGCTTCCTTATAGTCGTCGCTTAAGAAGCTGTAGCCGAAAACCCCGTGATCTACTTTCTCATGCAAAGCTTGAATAACGGCTTCCGGTACTTTGAAGTCCATGTCGGCCACCCACATGGGGAGCACATCTTCGCTGCCGAAGATTCTAGCCAGAGATCCCCATTTCTCGGATGACGTATTGGTACGGTCGATAGGTGTATCGAAAGATGGCATAAAGGCAAAAACCTCCCTGATCTCACGTTTGATTTATAGAAATAGTCTATACGAAAAGGGGCTTTTTATCAAAAATAATAATCTATCACTCTGCCAAAATTTACTTCATGACCACGCTGGAAGAGATTTGGTAACATAGACTTATTCCGGTAGATTTACCGAATCAAAAGCGGGGGTTATCTTGTATGCATCGTTGGCTAAAAGCTGCGGCAGCCGCATGTTTAGGTGCGGGGATCTGTTCGGCGGCGCTTTCTATCAGCGCTCCGACGGTCGGTCTTGCAGCGGGGAATTCCCAAGTTTTCTATGATATTAACGACAGTTTTGCTAGAGAAGCGATTATGGATCTTTATCAACGTAAAATCGTAGAAGGAACCGCACCCGGTACCTTCTCACCCAAGAGAGCCCTGACACGCGCCGAAGGAACCAAGGCGATGATGGAACTGATGAAGCTTCAACCAGTGGAGGGGGGGATCCCGGCCTTCCAGGATGTGCCTAAAGCGGCCTGGTATTACGGTTACGTGCAGGCCGGCGTCTATTTGAATTTGGCGCAGGGGAAAGGGAATGGGAAATATATGCCTTCTGACGGAGTAACCCGGCAGGAGCTGGCGGTTTGGCTGATCCGCTTTCTGAAACAAACGGCATCAAGCGGCAGCTTGTCCAGTCTCTATTCGGATGCTGCAGAGGTCGCCGATTGGGCGGCTCCTTCCGTCTATACGGTTCAGAAGCTGGGGCTGATGGAGGGAGCGGATGGACGTTTCCGGCCAAAAGCCGTCGTGACCCGTGAGGAAATGGCGGCTGTTATGGACCGAATTGTGACGAATGGCACCTATGAGAATCCCATTTCCGCTCCTGTAGCCCAGCCGATCCAATTGGGCTGGCAGTACGGGCAGACGGATGCGGAATTTAAGGCAAGCGTGTCTTCATCCAATATTAACGTGCTTTCTCCCAGGTGGTATTTCCTGAATGCGGACGATACTTTAAGTGATTCAACCAAAACGCCGCTGATCAGCTGGGCCAAGTCCACTGGCCGGAAAGTCTGGCCGCTTGTCGGCAACCGCTCTAATGCGGAAGCCACACACGCCATGCTTTCCAATCCGGCTTTATCGGAGCGGACTGCGGCCTCTCTGGCAGCCTATACCTCCAAATATGAGCTGGACGGACTCAATCTCGATTTTGAAAATGTGCTTCCGGCTGACCGCGCGTATTTGACTTCATTTGTAGCTAATTTAGCCGGAAAGCTGCATCAAGCCGGCAAAAAGCTGTCGGTTTGCGTTTCCCCGGATTTGGGGACCGATTGGACGGCAGCCTTCAATTATGCAGCGTTGGCCCAAAGCGCGGATTATTTGATCCTGATGGGTTATGACGAGCATTGGGGCAGCGATCCGGAGCCGGGACCGGTAGGGTCGTTGGCCTGGGTACAGTCCGGTTTGGACAAGCTGGTGAAGCAGGCGGGAGCAGGGAAGGTGATCCTGGGACTGCCTCTGTACAGCCGGGATTGGTCGGTCAGGGCGAACGGCACGACTCTTTCGGCGGAGGATGTGACGTTAAGCGAGCAGAATGCCAGAATTCCCCGCTACGGCATGTATCCATCTTGGAAATCGGCTCTCGGCCAATATACGGCAGCTTATCAGTTGAACGGAGTCCGGCATCAGCTGTGGTTTGAAGACAGCCGCTCGCTGACACTGAAATACCGGATGGGGCAAGGGCGAAAGGTTGCAGGATTCGCTTATTGGTCTATTGGCGGGGAGCATGACGGCGTCTGGAAGGCGCTCAATAACGCGACCCGGTTTAACGGTTATAAATTTTAGAGTTAAATAGGCATAAATAAAAGGGTATCCCGGTCGTTCAGACTGAGGGTACCCTTTTATTTATCTGGTGTTTTGTTCAAGTATGCGTGATGTTTGGAACGGCTCATTTCAGTCAGTCCAATCAGGTTTCGTATAAAACCGTCCCAGTCTCTGACAAATCATAGCCGGAGATCGAGCGCAGCTCGCTTTGGAAGGCATCAGATCTGATGATATGAAGCACAGCTTCGATCCAGCCGGAATTCCCCTGCTGCTTGAGCAGAACAAGGTCATAACATTCATCGGTCAAAGGGATGAAATCAACACCTCCAACAGTCATGGCTGCTTTCTCGATCCCTACGCCGACATCGGCTTCGCCTGAAGCCACCTTGCCGGCCACGCCCAGGTGGTTAGTTTCCTCCCGGCCATAACCTTGAATATCAGTTCCGCGAATGCCGAGCAGACGAAGCTGCTCATCGAGAAGCACACGAGCGCCGGAGCCTTTCTCGCGGTTGGCAAGCCGCAGTCCCGGACGTTTCAAGTCCCCCCAGCCGCTGATCCCTTCAGGGTTGCCTTCTCTGACGTAAAGTCCCGCCTTCCGCTTTAATAAATGGACGACAACATAAGAAGAGCCAATCAGAAATTTCCGGATGTAAGGGAGATTATACTCCCCGGTATCCCCGTCCAGCAGGTGGGTGCTGACAATGTCAGATTGTCCGCGGTACATGGAGATCAGGCTGTCCACACTGCCGACGAAGGAACGCAGTGGACGGACGCCGGGAATTTGCCGTTCCATATGTTTGGCCAGAATGTCCAAGCTGATATCCTGGCCGGTGATGACGAGAGGCCGAACGCCGTTTTGCGGCAAAGATGGGGGAGCGGCGGAAGCCGCAGAAGCTGCTTCGTTGCCGGAAGGAGAAGACGGAACGTCCGCTGTCGTTCTTATTCCCTTGGAGCGGTTCTTGAACGCCTCCAGATCGGCGGCGTCCACCCGCATTTGTTTGCCGACACGGTAGGCGGGCAGGTCGCCTTTTTTTATAAGATCGTATACGGTCAATTTGGATATTTTAAGCAGCTTGGCGATCTCTTCAGTTGTATAGGAAACTTCGCTGGACATGATTGTCCTCCTTAAATAGAAAGCTAATAGAAGCTACGAACCGTTTGGTTTAATTATTTTAACATAAAGCTTATTTGAGCAGAAAAAGAGATTTACAAGCTGTTTTTTATAAAAGTATAATCATAATAACGATAACTAAATATACATAAACATAACTATGGAGGATAAATGATGATAAATAAAATTAAGTTTAGTATGGTTTTGTTATTATTTGTTATAGTTGTCGCTGTTCTTTCAGGCTGCGGGAACAGCAGCAGTAAGGATAACGAAGCTTCATCGGTCTTATCACCAACTTCAGCAGCAACAGCTTCAAGTGGCGGTGCCTCAGGTGATGTTGTTTCGGGTGAGCCTCAGGACGATGTGGAGTTGACGATTTCGGCAGCGGCCAGCCTTACTGATGCTTTAACGGAAATCAGTCAGTCCTTTGAGGCCCAAAATCCGCATATTCATTTGAATTTTAACTTTGGCGCTTCGGGCACGCTTCAGCAGCAAATTGAACAAGGGGCGCCAGCGGATTTGTTTCTGTCGGCCTCAGCCAAAAATATGCAGGCACTTCTCGATAAGCAGCTCATTGACAGCTTGCAGGAAGTAAATCTCCTATATAACGATCTTGTTGTTATTACACCTGCGGATAAAGCAGCAGGTTCTGTTCAAACCTTGGACGATTTGAAGAAGCCTGACGTGAAAACTGTTGCGATCGGGATTCCGGAGAGCGTTCCGGCGGGGAATTATGCACAGGAATCGCTGAAGGCAGCCGGTATTTGGGAGAGCCTCAAGGCTAAGACGGTTCAGGGCAAGGACGTGAGACAGGTGCTGCAGTATGTGGAAACGGGGAATGCGGATGCCGGATTTGTTTATAAAACGGATGCGCTGACATCAGAGCAGGTCAAAGTGGCTTTTAGCGTTGATCCCTCTCTCTACAAGCAGATCGAGTATCCGATCGGAATTGTGAAAGCCACGAAACATAGCCAGGAAGCGGAAGCCTTCTATCAATATCTGCAAACCAAGGATGCGCTGGATGTATTTGTGAAGTACGGCTTCACGATCCCGCAGAATTAACGTATGACGGAGATAACTTGGCATGATTTCTGGCCGCCGGTCCGGCTTTCACTGCAAATAGCCCTGCTTTCGAGTTTTGCGGCTCTTGTCCTGGGGGTTGTGGCTGCGCGCTGGATGTCCCGCGCCCGGTTCCGGGGCAAGGTGCTGGTGGAGACATTGTTTATGCTGCCGCTGGTGCTTCCGCCGACCGTTGTCGGCTTCCTGCTGCTGATTGTATTAGGCCGTAGAAGCTGGCTCGGACGTTTGATTGAATGGGTGTTTGATGCGCCGATTATTTTCAGCTGGTATGCTGGCGTGGTCGCTTCTGTGGTTGTTGCTTTTCCGCTAGTTTATCAGACGATGAAGACCGGATTTCGTTCGATAAACCGCAGTCTGGAGGATGCGGCGCGTTCGATTGGCGCCAGTGAATGGCAGCTCTTCCGGTACGTTTCGCTGCCGCTTGTATTCCAGTCGCTGCTCAGCGCCTACATACTCGGCTTTGCCCGGGCTTTGGGTGAATTCGGGGCTACGCTGATGATTGCCGGGAACATTCCGGGCAGAACCCAGACGGTTCCAACGGCCATTTATGTGGCGGTGGATTCAGGTAACATGTCAATGGCCTGGGTTTGGACGGGAACGGTAATTGTCATCTCGTTCCTGATGCTGCTGTTTACCGGTCGGAAAGCCCCATAGGAGGGTTAAATAGGAGAAAGCCAGATAGAAGGAGTAACCGGATGCAAGTTAAATAGATTAGTAGATTTGCAACAATCCCCCGCCTGTCGCCTGGCTGCGATTAGCGGGGGATTGTTTTGTTCGTTTGCTTCCTTAGAAGTTCGCTTAGAAGTTTGCCTGGGGATTGGCCGTTTCCAGCGGCTTCAGCAGGGCTTCAATCTGGGCGCGTTTTGGTTCTAGGAACGGAGGCAGAGCCAACGATTCGCCCAGATGCTCAAAGTCCTCATCCGTATCAAAGCCCGGTCCATCCGTTGCCAGCTCGAACAAGATTCCGTTCGGCTCGCGGAAATACAAGGAGTGGAAGTAGAAGCGGTCCACGTAACCCGAGTTCGGAAACTGAACTTTGCGTACAGCTTCAATCCACTGCTTCAGTTCATCATCGTTGTCGACCCGGAAGGCGACATGATGGACGCCGCCGCGCCCCAGCCTCTCATGAGCCAAATCATGGCGTTCTTCCAGATGGATTTCCGCTCCACTGCCGCCTTCTCCGGTTTCGAACACCAGAATGTCGGGCTGATCGGGGGCGTCTATATTCGGGAAGCTGCCTTTGCGGCGGAAGTTGAGAAGCTCCGTCAGTACGGCGGCTGTTGGAGCAGCCTCGTGCACGGTGAGTTTCACTGGCCCCAAGCCGGTGATACCGAATTCAGCGGGAACCGGGCTTTGGCTCCATGGCTTTCCGGCAGCCACGCCGGTGTCATGCTCATCTGAGATGAGAATCAGCCGCTGGCCTTCGAAGTCGCGGAATGCCAGTGTCAACCGGCCGGCTCTAGGCCGGATGTCCTCATGGGCGATACCGAATTCGTCCAGCCGTTTAGTCCAATATTCGAGGGCCGCGTCACTCGGCACACGCAGGGATAAGGCGGAAATGCTGTCATTTCCATCCCGGTTCTGACCGGCCATCGGCATTTCAAAGAAGGTCAACTCCGTGCCGGGATTGCCTTTCTCATCCCCGTAAAATAAGTGATACATGGAAACGTCATCCTGATTGACGGTCTTCTTAATGAGGCGAAGGCCCATCACTTTAGTGTAAAAGTTATAATTGGCCGGCGCTTTGGCGGTCATGGCCGAAACATGATGTATGCCTTTTAATTGCATATTCGATTCCTCCGATTCTTGGTCCGGGTTCAACCTGTATGCCTACAATGTATCCTATTTACTATATTAAATCAAGTAACTGAATTATTATCACTAAATATCCGGCTGATTACCAAACTGATTACCAAACTAAATACCTGGCCGAATAAGTTAAGATAAATAAGATATGTGAGGCCCTGATTGAAGGGTGAAAGATTGACAGCATAAAGGGATCGTATTATAGTTCTCGGGAATCTTGAGATCGTGATGATAGAATCAGGAGTGAACCAGGGTGTTTTATTCGTTTTTGCTTACGCTTTATCATGTATCATTACCCATTTCTCTGCCGGTAGCCGGGGGAGCGCTGCTTAAACGCTTCAAAGGCGTGGATAACCGTGCGCTTTCGGCCTTGGCTTTGTATGTGCTGAGTCCTGCGCTGATCTTTGAAACGCTGGTTCATGCGCAGGTTGGTTCCGGCGATGTAGGAACAACGGTTTTATTTTGTATCATAAATGTAATTTTCATGTGGGGCATAGCCGCTCTGATGGCCAAAATCCTGAAATTAAATCAAGAAGAGCAGGCTGGCCTGACGCTCGTGTCCGTCTTTACCAATAGTGTCAATTACGGCTTGCCGCTCATTCAATTGGCGTTTGGGCAGGCCGGACTGGACAAGGCCTCTGTGTTTGTCGTGATTCAGATGATTTTGGGCAATACGGTTGGGGTATATTTTGCGGCCCGCTCCCATTTTACGATGAAGAAGGCGCTGATGAAGGTGCTGACGATGCCTGCTGTCTACGCCGCTGTGCTGGCAGCCATAGTCCGAATGACGGGATTTTCTATACCCGGGGCTTTGGAGGACGGTGTTTCTTTGATGGCTGCGGCTTATGCGCCGGTAGCTTTAAGCATTCTGGGCATGCAGATGGCGGGGAGACGAAGCAGGGAAGGCAAAACAGAGACAAAGACAGGGACAGAGACAGGGACAGAGACTAAGACAGCAAACGGGAGACGGCCATTTACGGCCGCTATGGTGGTGAGGCTGATTATAGCGCCTGCGGCTTCATGCCTTCTGCTGCTGGTACTCGGCGTGCACGGTCTGCTGTTTTCAGTGCTTCTGGTACTGTGCGCCATGCCTGCGGCGGTTAATGCACTGATTATGGCTGAAGAGTTCGGGGCAGATGCCAGAACGGTATCCCGCTGCATTTTATGGACCACGCTGTTGTCCTTTGTTACGCTGCCTTTGTTGATTGGAATTCTGCAATAATCCCGCAAATATTCCCGCAAATAAAAACCGCACCCGGTAGGCTGTGAGTCAGCCCTGGTGCGGTTTTCGTTTTCTCAGCAGCTGGTTTAATACTTCCGAAACAACCAGCCCAATCGCGATGGAGCCGGAGATCAGAAAAGCCTGGGCAGCCAGCTGAATAGCCGTATTATAATCATTTTCCACGAATTTACGCATGGCGTCATAAGCAAGACCGCCGGGAACCAGCGGGATAATGCCGGCTACGCTGAAGACGATGACGGGCATTCTGTACACCCGGGCCGATACCTGACTGATCACGCCGACCACAAAGGTCGCGGCTACCGTGGAAATAACGGTGTCGTAATAAGGATCCAGCACGAGATAGATGATCCATCCCATCATGCCGCCAAGCCCGCACTGAAATAAAGTCCGCTTGGGCGCGTTAAAGATAATGCCGAAGCCGGCCGAGGCGATAAAGCTGGTTACTAACTGGGCAATGATGTACATAAAATCCCTCTTTACCTATAAAAATGACCTTTATAAAAAGGTAAAAACAGCCGCAACGCCCGCCCCGATGGCGAAGGCGGTAAGCATCGCTTCAGCGCCCCTGGATAAGCCCGACACAAGGTGTCCGGCCATGAGGTCGCGTACGGCGTTCGTAATCAGAAGGCCGGGTACAAGCGGCATAACAGAGCCGATAATGATCTTGTCCAGCTCTTGTCCAAGACCGAGATAGATAAACAGATAAGAGACCATGCCGATCAGCAGCGCGGTCGTGAACTCGGCGAAAAACTTGACGTTGATCAGTTTGTGGAACAAGATAACCGCTGCGTAACCGAGGCCCCCGCTAATAAGGGCGGGCAGGAAGTCATAAATGCTCCCGCCAAACATGATGGCGAAACAGCCGCTGGAGATAGAAGCGGCTGCCACCTGCAGGCCCACGGAGTAGGCATGCGACGATTCTTCGATGCCGCGAAGCTGATCGGCGGCCTGTTCGGCGCTGATTTCGCCGGCTACAAGCTGCCTTGAAATGCTGTTTACAGAAGCGACCTTCTCAAGATCAGTGGTGCGCTCCGCTATCCGGATCAGCTTGGCGGCCTCCGGACCTCCGGCTTGAAAGATGATGCCGGTAGGCGTTACATAGCTGTGAGAGCCGGAGAGGCCCAGCGAATGGGCGATCCGGATCATCGTATCTTCCACGCGGTATGTTTCGGCGCCGCTTTGAAGCATGATTTTTCCGGCTAGCATGCATATATCTATCGGACTTAAAGGGGGAACATTCTCCCTGGATGACATGGTCTATTACACTCCTTTGATTCTAAAAGCCAATATGTACGCCAGTATTATATCACGACATGACGCTGGTCAAACGTTCATTAAAAAGAAGATGCCGGAGGCCTAAGGCGAAAAAATGCTTTTTTTCTCGTATAAATCCAGGCAGACCGTATACTTTGCTTACAATCAAGTAAGAATACGGAATAACAAGCTTGTGAAAAGTTTGAGAAAAAAATCACAAATTTCAAATTAAAAATCGACAATTTTGTTAAAAAAGCCATGTGAGATATTGTTTTCTGCTATCTTTATAGGGTAAGGTTATGGGTGATGCATTGTGAATGTAAAAATTCTGCAATGTCCGGCATTACAAGTACTTAAGGCATAATTAAGGAGAGAGGAAAAGATGGATAAAAAACCAAGATCGCTTCGAACGCTGATCGCAGTGGTGATTACTCTGGTCACCTTGGGAGTGCTGATCTGGGGAATGTTCTTCACAGCGGACTACCTTGTCCTCGACCCGAAGGGACCTGTGGGAGAATCCCAGAAGGATCTGATCATCATTTCGACGCTGCTTTGCTGCATCGTTATCGTTCCTGTTCTGATTCTGACTGCATTCATCGTTTGGCGCTATCGCGACAAACCGAATCGCAAAGCGTCTTACAGTCCGAATTGGCATGACAGCAAGGTGCTGGAAACCGTATGGTGGGGCGTGCCGATTCTCATTATCATCGTTCTGGCGGTAGTAACGGCGCGTTATACTTATGCGCTTGAGCCTTCCAAGCCGATTGATGCCGAGCAGAAGCCGGTTACGGTTCAGGTTGTTTCTCTAGATTGGAAGTGGCTGTTCCTGTATCCGGAAGAGAACATCGCTTCGGTGAACACACTGACGATTCCAAAGGGTGTACCGGTTCGTTTCGAGATTTCGGCGGACTCCCCGATGAACTCGTTCTGGATTCCACAGCTTGGTGGACAGATTTATGCGATGTCCGGCATGTCAATGACCCTTTATTTGAAGGCTGACGAAGTCGGCAAATATTTTGGTTCCGGAGCTAACTTCACCGGCGAGCATTTTGCGCAAATGCGTTTTGACGTAAATGCTGTAGAGCCGGCCGACTACCAGAAATGGGTAGACAAAGTGAAGGGCAATACGGGCAGCACGCTTACGGAAGCAAGCTATGCTGATCTCGCTAAGCCAGGTGTCATGGGTCAAACCGAATATTCTTCGTTCCCTGAAGGACTGTACAGCAAGATTGCTTACAAGTACGTAGTGGACGGCAAGCAAAACTCTGAATCCTCAGAGGGGACAAAGAATGAAGGAATGCCTCTGAATACGGGCTTTGGCGTTAACGGATTGGGCGAGGCCCAACCAGCACACTGATGAAAGGGAAGGAGACCCTCCATGCTAGATTCTATTAAAGACTTCGCATCGTGGTTCTTCGTCACGGGGGATCCGCTCATTTACGGTGCGGACGTATCCATCGTGATTGCGACAATCGCGATTTTTTGGGCACTGACCCATTTCAAGAAATGGGGCTGGATCTGGAAGAACTGGCTGACTACGGTTGACCACAAGAAAATCGGTATCATGTATATTCTTGCTGCGCTGCTTATGCTGTTCCGCGGCGGTGTAGATGCCATCATGATGCGGACTCAAATTGCGCTTCCGGGAATGAAATTCCTCGAGCCTGAGCATTACAACCAAGTCTTCACGACACACGGCACAATCATGATCCTGTTTATGGCGATGCCGCTGATGTTCGGTTTGTTTAACATTATTATCCCGCTTCAAATCGGAGCGCGCGACGTTGCGTATCCGTTCCTGAACGCACTGAGCTTCTGGCTGTTCTTTGTCGGAGCCATGCTGTTCAACCTGTCCTTCGTTATCGGCGGTTCGCCGGACGCAGGCTGGACCAGTTATCCGCCGCTTTCCGAATTGATGCATAACCCGGGCGTAGGCCAGAACTTCTACATTTGGGGGATTCAGATTTCAGGTATCGGTTCCCTGGCAACGGGTATTAACTTTATGGTTACCTTGATCAAGATGCGTGCGCCAGGCATGACGCTGATGAAAATGCCCATGTTCTCCTGGTCCGTATTTGCGACTTGTATCATCATCATTCTGGCGTTCCCTATTCTGACGGTAACGCTGGCGCTGCTGTTCCTCGACCGTTTTGCGGGAGGCCATTTCTTTACGCTTGACCTGGGCGGCAACCCAATGATGTACATCAACTTGTTCTGGATGTGGGGACACCCAGAGGTTTACATTGTCGTTCTTCCGGCTTTCGGTATCTTCTCCGAAGTCGTGGCGACTTTCTCGCGCAAGCGGATTTTCGGTTACAAATCCATGGTATTCGCCTTGCTGACCATTAGTGTGGTTTCGTTCTTCACTTGGCTTCACCACTTCTTTACCATGGGCTCCGGCGCGGATATCAATGCGTTCTTTGCTATAACAACCATGATTATCGCAATCCCGACAGGGGTTAAAATCTTTAACTGGCTGTTTACGATGTATCGCGGCCGTATCACTTTCGAGCTGCCGATGATGTGGACAATTGCCTTTATTCCTTGTTTTGTAGTCGGAGGTATGACAGGGGTGATGCTCGCCGTAGCACCTGCGGACTTCCAGTTCCACAACAGTTACTTCCTGATTGCTCACTTCCACCAAGTTCTGATCGGTGGTGTAGTGTTTGGTTATTTTGCAGGTCTGTACTACTGGTGGCCAAAAATGTTCGGCTTCATTCTGGATCACAAACTGGGCGTTTGGGCGTTCTGGTTCTGGAACATTGGTTTCTATGTGTGCTTTATGCCGCAATATTCGCTCGGCTTGATGGGTATGACCCGCCGCGTAAGCGAATATTCGTGGGATACTGGTTGGGGACCGCTTAACTTTATCTCCACAATCGGCGCCCTGCTGATGGGTATCGGTTTCCTTTTCCAAGTGGCACAAATCTTGTACAGTACGTTCAAACACAAGAAAGTCGGCAACGACCCTTGGAATGCTCGTACGCTTGAATGGACAACTGCATCTCCGGCTCCGGAATACAACTTTGCAGTAATCCCGCACGTACATTCTGTGGATGACTTCTGGGAAGCCAAAGAACGTCGTGCCAAAGGGATTGCAGATGATCCAATGCCGCCGATCGAACCGATTCATATGCCAAAGAACTCGATCATTCCGCCGATCATGGGTGCTTGCTGGTTTGTAGCAGGCTTCGGATTTGTATTCGAGTGGTGGTGGTTCTACATCCCAGGCATGATTGGTGTAGCAATCTGCATGATCGCACGTTCCTTCTCTTACGATACGGATTATTACATCCCTGTCGAGGAAGTAGAGCGTACTGAAGAGGCAATAAGGGGGTCTGTATAATGGCACAAAGCGTGGCACACAAAGGAAATCATAGTGCAGACCATGATCACGGGCATCACGATCCAAACGAACTTAAGGTTCTTGGTTTCTGGTTCTTTCTGATTTCCGACGTTATCCTCTTCTCCGTCTTGTTCGCAACCTTTATCGTGTTGCGTCACAATACGGCGGGCGGACCTGACGGTAAAGAGTTATTTGAACTGCCAGGAGTCATTTGGGAAACCTTTATCCTCCTGACAAGTAGCTTTACAAGCGGTTTGGCCACTTTGGCCATGAACCGCGGCAACAAGAAACAGCTGATCGGATGGCTGATCGTAACGGCCATCCTCGGCGCATCGTTCGTAGGCCTTGAGGTTTCCGAGTTCGTTAAAATGGTGAATGAAGGCGCGGGCTTCTCCAGAAGCGCATTCCTGTCCGCATTCTTCACTCTGGTCGGCACACACGGAATTCACGTTTCGGTTGGTCTTTGCTGGATGATCGCACTTATGATTCAGCTGGGCAAACGTGGAATTACGGAAACGACAAAAGGTAAAGTTACGCTGATCAGCTTGTACTGGCACTTTTTGGACGTTATCTGGATCTTCCTGCTCACGATCGTATATCTGATGGGGGTGATGTAAATGGCGCAACCTAATACGCACGGCCATGATGCTCACGAATCCCATGGATCGGTGAAATCGTATGTTCTCGGTTTCATTCTTTCCATCGTACTGACCATCATTCCATTGGTTATTGTGATGAACGATTTGATGGCGAAGACCGCCACCTTCATCGTAATCATGATTGCTGCAGTACTGCAGCTCCTGGTTCAGCTGCTCTTCTTCATGCATCTTCGTGAGACCGAAAAACCTCGCTGGAACGTTATGGGGCTTGTCCTCGGCATTATCATTCTGGTTACGGTTGTCGGCGGTTCGATCTGGATCATGGAAGTCAACAAGATCGGGTACTAAAAACAACGAGGTTTTTAGTTTTCCAAAAGGCCTGCATGTATAAACATGCAGGCCTTTTATTTGTAGATTTATTGCTTGAAACTGCTACTTGAACCCTTGCATGGACTTTATTAAGTTGTGAGCCATGTTTGTATTTTGCACCATGTTTAATTGTTCCCGGAAAAGGTTAGTATACAGTACAAAGGAACAATTACTTAACTAAACGTCTAAACTTTGACCGGGAGTGATTAACATGGCCGCTAAAATATATCCGTTTAAAGACCGGAAAGAAATGCGTGAAAATGGCAATTATTTTGCTTTGGCATTAACGACGATTGCGTGGGTTGTACTGATTGTTGGTATTGTGCTCTGTCTGATTCGTTTATCTGATTTCAATGACCGAAACATGTACCTGATGGCTGGGATCGGCTGTATTGTAGGCAGCATCTTTATATACAGCATTGGCGGATTCCTGCATGTTGCTCAAACCAAGAAATTCCGGGAAGCCAATGACGATGTAGCGTCCAAGCGGAAATCTTAAAGGACATTCAAATGAGCCTCCCAAAATAGGAATGAAAAAACCTCCAAAACCACTGTATACGTGGAGCTGGAGGTTTTAATTTGTTTAAAAGTCGAACTTCAGTGAGAGCTGGCAAATCACAAAATGACTTTTAAGGACAGCTTTTAATCTAAGGCTAAGACTGTTTATGCCAAACATGCCGGTGAGGGTAAAGCTCTTTAATTCTCTTCTTTAATTCCGATAGCTGAATATCCTCATTATCAAAATTGCCTGTAAGGCATCCTGAACAAAACTGATGGCTGTTGATCAACATGGTTTTGTAGGAGCTGTTGTCTAACGTATGTAGGGCTCTTTGTGCTGCTTCGGGAAAACGGACTGCATGACGATTAAAAAGGCGGCAGGCCCAATAGATCTCGCTTCTGAACCTGGTAGAGTGCATCTGGCTGAACTGTTCCATGCTCATCAGCACTGGCGTATGTTTGTTTGAAAGGGTAATGATCTGCTCATCGCCTATATAGATGCCTGAATATTCGCCAAGCCCTTCATATAAAGCAGAAATTACGATGGAACCTTCGCCCGGCATTAATGGTTTCAATAAATCCGCTAACATGTGATACCTTCTTTATAAGTAAAATAATTCCAGCTATAGAAATTATAAAACGCCTTCGGGTGTTAATCAATACTGCTAAAGTAGAACATACCTGTTTTTATTGCAAAAAAATCCCCCTGCTGTCAGCCAGGCTTACAGCGGGGGGGATTTAAAACCGGTTTAGTTGGAACCGGCTTTTTCAGGCTCAGGGTAAGTTTTACCTTTAGTATCTACGGTTACTTTGCTCATCACATCCAGATCGTTATCAGCAGGCATATCGCTGCTGTCACGCGGCAGATTTACGATGGCGTCTACAGTGCTCATCCCCTTGATGACTTTGCCAAAGGCTGCATACTGCCCGTCCAGATAATCGGCATCAGCCACCATAATAAAGAACTGGGAGCCGCCTGAATTCAGATCTTGAGCCCGGGCCATGGAAATGACGCCGCGCGTATGCTTTAAGTCGTTCTTCACGCCGTTTGAGGTGAATTCTCCTTTAATTGAATATCCAGGGCCGCCGGAACCATTGCCTTGCGGATCACCGCCCTGAATCATAAAGCCTGGAATAACGCGGTGGAATTTGGTTCCGTCATAAAACCCTTTTTGAACGAGAGAAATAAAATTGTTAACCGTATTCGGAGCCGCTTTAGGATACAGCTCGATTTGAATTTGGTTACCGGTCTTCATTTCAATGGTGACCACCGGATTCTCGGATGAAGTGAACGCAGGATCGGGTTCGACCTCTTTGGAGGGATCGTCGGTTACCGGAGCGGAGCCTGGAGCCTCGGAAGCGGCTGCGTTTGTGCCGTCATTGGCGGTATTACCGGTATTGTTTGAAGCGTTGGAACCGGCGGCTTGATTGGAGTTTCCGGAGCTGCCTGCTTCCGGTTTATTTCCGCATGCAGCAAGAGCAAGCACGAATACCAGCATAATGGAAATTAAGACTGGAGCATAAAAGTTGCGGCGTTTCATGAAAAAAATAGCCTCCTTGATCGGATAAAGTTAAATTTTGATATTACTATCATACCCGAGTTTGCTTCCAGAATAAACTTAGACAAATTTCGTGATTTTTATGCTATGGTATATCTATATTATTTGTAAAAGCAGGAACGGAAGGAAGCTATGATTGAGAAACTGATTAATAACTTTACGTTGCTGACAAGCTTTTTATTTTTCGGAAATATGGTTCGTTCCAGATACTTTACCGGGATCAAAGCTAATTCGACGTTAAGACGAATGAGTGAGGGCGCTTTATTAGGGATTTTTGGTGTCCTCCTCATTCATTTTTCTTTTCCTCTTACGGAGCACGTAAGAGCGGACGCCAGGCAGCTCGCCGTGTTAGTTTCGGTTTATCTTGGAGGCTGGTTATCCGGTTTGTTCACGATGGCGTTCTTATTGATTTACCGCTTGTTTTTTGTTCATGAATTTAATGGAACTTCGGTGTATGCCGCCATAAATATATTTGCGACTTTGGGAATCGCAATAAGTTTAATCAATGAGGGGAAGCTGGATTTTAAGCGCTGGGTTACGGCTTTGCTGCTGACAGACCTTTTGACTTTCTCTTTTATGCTTATTAAATTGCAAGGCAAAACGTCTATGGATCTTTCCTATTTTGCGCTCTTTTATCTGATCAGCGGTTTACTGCTTTATTTCATGATCCGTTATTTAAAGCGGACACATACGATGATGCAGAGGATGAAAGAGGCCGCAGCGAGGGACCATCTTACAGGGCTTTATAATACTCGTTCCTTAGAAGCTTATTTTGAGCACCGCTCGGACAACAGCGAAAATGAGAAGCATCCCTACTCCATGCTGGTCATAGACATTGATCACTTCAAGGAAGTCAACGATACTTACGGCCATGCTGCAGGCGATGCTGTTCTCGTTCAATTGGCGGAGGTTCTGAATGACTCGTTCCGCTCCGGCGATTATATAGCCAGAAAGGGCGGGGAAGAATTTGTGGTTATTGTTGAGCGGTGCGGGAGAGATAAAATTGGCCAAGTCGCAGATAATATGAGAAATAACGTACAAAATAAACCTTTTATTCTGCCTAACGGAACCCGGCTTAATTTGACGGTGTCTGTTGGAGCTGCGTCTTATCCGCAAACGGCCTGCACGGAGCTGTTCGAACAAGCTGATCAGATGCTTTACAAGGCCAAACATCTGGGGCGTAATCGGGTTTGCGTAGGTTAAAGCCTGACAGGTAAACTGCAGCAATGATCGCCTTATGGCGATTTTTTTTCGGTTTACAATGGATTAAGCGAACAACAAGCAAGCACCTCCGGTCCTGCCGGGGTGCTTGTCAGGTTCAATCACTTTTGTGCTCCTCCTAGCGGAGGGGCGTCTTCTTCGTCGGCACCGGCGCCATTGATCAAATCCGTGCCATGCATGACATCCACAGGCTGGGCGGCTGCATCAACCGGACTTTCGGGCTGGACATCGTCCGCATTCGGGACATCGGGGAGCGCACCTTGTTCCAGCAGCTCCTCATTCCGGTCAGCTTCGTCGCCATAGGCGCTCAGGCTTTGGGTGATGCGAGTATCATGCGGCAGAAGATCATCGCTTGGGATGTCATTTTCAGCATTATAATCCGCAAGCAGTTCGTATTGCTCATACATACGGTCTCCGTAAGTTTTATCGACCGGGTCTTCCAGATTGCTTCTTAAAGGGTGTCCGTTGAATTCAGCCATTTCATCGAATTTATCATCAGCATTGCCCATTGGATAGTCCTCCCCATCTGAAAATCAATTTCCTTAGTTGGAGTTTACCCAAACCATGTTTAAATCAACCGAACTTGCCCATTAGAATTTGGGGAATACATATCTGACGAGGAAGTATAGAAAACCAAAAAAGATAATGATATAAGCGGCATATTTAATAAAGGTTGAAGCAACTCTGCTGGAATCGGAGCTTTTATGGATTTCTCTGTGCTCCACGTCTACATCACTTGTTTCACGGCGATCCCTTGGTTCATACATCGGCTTCTCCTCCTTCTTAAGTCGCATATAATGAAGCAAATTTATCCTTGAACATTTAATAAACGGTTGTCCCTTTCTTGAACCAGGGAGGATTATCTATTTACCCCTCTGGTAAAATTTGATAATGTTAGTTTGTGTTTGGTGAAGGAGAATAAAGAGTAACGGTGGATAACGCCTGATGAATATAATCAAGCTCAGGGGTGGAGAATGAAGTATTTGTTAAAAGCAGTAGTGATTATTTTAGTTTTACTTATTATGGGAGCCGTCATTGTACCTGCCGCAGATTGGTGCAGACAAGCCGGTGACGGCACCAAAATCAGCAGCTGGCAAGTCTGGCAGGTCAACTCTCTCTTACCCGATATTTCGGAGCAGCAGCTTGAACAGACGGGACATTGGGTTCCGGCGGATGCCGTTCATCCTGTGCTGTCAGGGAATAAAGGCGGCCCTACGGAATCGGGATGGATCCGAATCAGCCTGCCGCCGGAAAGCGGGAACACAGCGGTCGTTATCCGTAAACTTTACGGTGAACGGGTGAAGGTTCTTTATGGGGATAAGGTTATTCATAGTGTGGAACATTTGAACGGACGTGACGCCAATAATTTGCTGCTCCCCGTTAAACCCTCCGATGGCCCGAAGCTGCAAACCATATACATAGGTGTTTCCTCGAACAGCGGCCAAATCGGGCTGTATGAAGATGTGCGGATTGGTGCTTTTACACCCCTGCTTATCGATTTTGTTAAAAAAGATTTGTCCGATTTTGTGCTGGGAAGCGCATTTATCTTTATTTCTGTAATCATGCTGCTGTGCGTGTTATTCCTGAATGAAGCGAATATCCCGGGATGGCTGGCGTTGACCCTTATTATTTTGTGTATAGGCGTTCTGGTCATCACTTATTCTCCGTTTTTGTACACCTACTATGGGCAATACGAGGGGTTCTATTATAATTTGTTTGATACGGCTCTGTTTGTATTCCTTCCCATATTTATCTTTTATGTAGAGCAGATTTTTGATAAAGAAAAATATATTGGGGTGATCCGGGTTTGTCGGATCTTCCAAACCGTTTATTCCTTGATTTGTTTTGTCCTGCTGCTGCTTGACCGGCTGACGCCAATTGACATTCAATCCGTGTACAACGGGGTGACAGGGAACCTCTTGGGTTATGTTATGATTGCTGAGCTTGTTTTACTGGTGTTGTTCGCGGTTACGAATGCGCTCAGAGGCAATAAGGAAGGGATTATTTTTACCATTGGTTTTGCCATTCTCGCATTGACAGGGATAGGTGAATTGATTTTGTATTACGCCAGCGGCCAGCAGTATCGGCTCGTGTTGTGGAAATGGGGCGTGCTTTGTTTCGTCATGTCGCTCATTATCATTCTGGCCCGCAGGTTTGCCCGCAATCATGAGCAGGTCATCGAGTATTCACGCAAGCTTGAGATGTTTAACAATGAGCTGCAGCGTTCCGAGAAGATGGAAATTATCAGCGTATTGGCAGCTTCTGTCGCGCACGAGGTCCGCAACCCGCTGCAGGTTTCGCGGGGATTTATCCAATTGCTTGGTGAAAAGCAGCAGAAGGAGCAGGACAAGGTTTATCTGGATCTGGCTCTTGAGGAAATTGATCGCGCTTCAGGGATTATTACCGACTTCCTGACTTTTGCCAAACCGGAAGGCAGCAAAATCCGCAAGCTGAATGTCAGCGAAGAGTTCAAGCATATTGAAGGCATTCTGCGGCCGATGGTTCATTTAATGGGCGGGAAAATCGCTGTAGATATTCCGTCTGATTTAAACGTCTTGGGCAGTTCCTCGAAATTTAAGCAGGCCTGCGTGAATATCATCAAGAACAGCATTGAATCTTTCAAGGACGAAGGGGAGATTCTGGTTTGGGCTTACGAGGCTAACGAGCATGTATACATTCATATCAAGGATAATGGGGGAGGAATGACTAAGGAAGAGATGAACCGGCTGGGTGAGCCTTATTTCTCCAATAAAACAAAAGGAACCGGCCTGGGACTGATGGTCACCTTCCGGATCATAGAAGCGATGGCGGGGACATTAAATTTCACAAGCGAAAAAGGCAAAGGCACTGAGGCTGTTCTCCGGTTCCCGTCAGGCGGAGCCTGAGCAGGGAACCGGATCGGCAGCTTATTTCCAAAATGAATTAAGAATTCCACATAGCTTGCGGCTGAACATTGGCTTCCAGAACGGAAGATGGGTTTGGAGGCAGCACCAGATAAAACTCGTCGGCGTTCTCCTCAACCGTACGGACTTTAATGTGATCCGGAAGGGAAATGCCTAAAAACTCCTGAATCGTTCCTTTAGGATCGGACAATAACTTGCTTTTGAAAGTAGGATCTTGCCAGGCCTTCTGAATAAGTTGTGATTGAAGAAGAGCTCCAGTTGACATACGATTTCACCCTTTCAAAATTGGTTATATTTTCCTATTCAGTTTACCATTAATAGAGTTGGATAGCTAGATGGAATTTATACATTTATCCCATTTTATCTTCTAATTTTGACAAGAAATAGGACAATCCCCCGGTCTCCAGCAGCTTCTTCTCTGATTCGATTTGAGCGGCTCCGCTTTGCAGGTTATCAAGCAGAAAACGGTAGAAAGCATAAAGCTCCGGAACAAAAGCTTGGATCAGACGTATCTCCGGTTCCCATAAGGCTGCCTGCTCCGAGAAACGGGACAAAACCCCATGAGTATACAGCGCTTCTCTCATCTTCTCATTAGTCAGCATGTGCGGCTTTGGCTGATCCAGCTTTTTTCGAGCCAATGCAACCAGACTGTTATAAGTGCCGTCCTTCAGATCTTTCTCCCAATCCTCCCAGTCGTCCAGCATTTGCAGAACCACCAGAGTTAAATCCATGGCCTGTTCGGTTTCCTGCAGCCGATCTTTGCGGCCGGCCTGCAGGAGCAAACCGGTTCCGGCCAGCTTGACCAAAGAGGCTTTATGCCCCAATCGGATAGGATTTTCATGGAACCAATCCCGTTCATTTTCACCGCTAACGGCTTCAGCCCATTGGAACAAATAGCGTTTATAATACAGCCAGAACTCGGTGGAGGCCGGGAAAATCTCCGCATAAAGGCTGAGAAACTCCTCTTCAAGAAGGGCGGATAAGGGGAGAACCGTTTGAAGTTTAGCACCCGGCTTGTCCATCGCCTCGTCCTGCAGATGAAACGCCATCATGCCGAAAATATTAGCCAGGCATAAATGCCTGCTAATACCTCGTTCCTGCCCGGACGCCTGTTCCATCCAGAAAGGAAGCAGAAAGCAGATGTAGTTGGTTGGCACCTCTCGTCTGGTGATATCGAATCCTTCCAAATATTGCAGGGCTTGTCCCTGAAAAGGACTGTCCCAGGCTAGGATATGCCTGCGGGCTTCTTCAAACACCTCTTTCAAATCCTGTTCATAAGATTTATACCATTCCATCTATCAGAGCACCTCCCGATAATTAGCAGGCTGCCGTCTCCTGATGTACAATATATTATAAAAGATGGGACTATTTGTTTACATCTATTTCTTTCGTAGTGAATCGATAGAGCTAATAACGGCCGTCCGCAGGAGCCTTGACCTCTTTGCGTACGGCCGTCTGTTCAGCCTAACCCTTCCTGCAGGGTTTCCGGCCGGGTTTACCACATTTGACCAAGGCCGATGACAATAAGCAGTACACCGGAGATAATGGTTGCCCGGCTTCCCAGTTTCTCGGCCGCATATTTTTCGCCAAACCAGGCGCTGAGCGCAAACAGCAAATAACTGAAGATGCCTACGGAAAGTGAAGTCAGCCAGATGTTTAGTTCCGTCACTCCGGCATTGAAACCTCCGGCCAGTGCATTCATGGCCAGCGCGGTCCCCAAGATCATCGCTTCGCTAAGGCTAATCGACTTTGAACTGTCCTTATCCGCTTCTTCCGGGTTGCGGAGAAGGCGTGAGAAGTGCCCGGCGCTTGGCGGCGGGATTTCCTGAATTTGGGCTTCTTTGGAGGATTGCAGCAGCACCCAGATACCGACGGCAATAATGACGACAGAACCGACGGCATGCCCGATCCAAGGATGGATCCATAATGCCAGCAGGCTGCCGAATGCTCCGGACAGCAGTGTGCCAAGAAAGGAAATGAAGGCGACAGCCAGATTGGAATACCAGGGGATCCGGATTTTCCGTACTCCGTAGGCGATACCGACTCCGGCGTTGTCGAGATTTGAGGCCAGGCCAATGGCGAGGATAGCCAGCAAATGGTATGAAGACATGTTGTTCGCTCCTTTGCCTTACTTTCAACACAGCATATGCCCATAGCCCAGAATATGTTTCTTGAATTCCGTGAACCCTGGAATAAAACGTTATCTTTTCAATGCCTTAGCGTGTATAATCGAAGACAGAAATGATTGAGGAGGGGTAACTGTGCTGGAAAGTCTGCTTCGGCCATCCCACCTGCTTCTGCTGGCTATAGCGGCCCTGCTGCTGTTTGGACCAAGTAAACTTCCTGAGCTTGGACGCGGCTTTGGCACGATGCTCCGGGAATTCAGACGGAGTATCCGCGGAGATGCGGCAGGAGATAAGCTGCCGGAAACAGGTGCGGTTATTGAGGATACGGTACAAGAGAAGAAAGTATAAATCGGTATTGCCCGGCGTTATGTCAGCGCCTGCTGAGCACCGCTTACCCTGTCCAAAGACCGGGATAAGCGGTGTTTTTTTTGCCGGATGAAAGCAGGAAGGGCCCAGCAGTCCATACTTTCACGGAGAAAAGCTGAGCGAAGGGCAAAGCTGGGACCGGGGAAAGTTAAAAACTTGTTTGGAATATGGTACATTGTTAACAGAACATTGATTGACGGAGGGACTAAACATGTCAGACAATTACAGCCGCAAGCTGGAGGATCAGCAGAGTTTATTTAAGCAGCTGGGCATCAAACTGGATGCACTCACCATACATGAGAAAGATTTTGACGCGAAAATGCGGGGGTACGACAAAGAGCAGGTAGACAGCTTTCTGGATGACATCATTGTCGATTATGAGCGTTTCTACGACATTATCACCGACCTGCTTGACAAATATAAGGAGATTCAGCGCCGTCAGTCGAACTGGGAAGAAGAGCGCCGGTCATTTGCAGCGCAAAAGGCCAAAATGGAGAATACAGACAAGGTGGACCGCAGGGTGGTCGAAGATGGCATTCGCAGCCTGGAACGGGCGCTGGAGCACTTAAAGCTGAATGTTAAAAATGATTTTTAAGGTCGCGCTGCGCACCGGAACCTTCAGGTTAAATGAAGCATTGATGCAGGTTCCGGCATAAAATTCGCTAATCTGTACAGGCTAAAAACGTTCTTGCATATTGTGGAATTTACGCATTGTATTTTTGGTACAAAGGTGTTATGATGTTATCAAGAATTAGAATAAGTCTAAATTTAAAACAAACGAGTGACCGGCCGTTCTTTGGTCGTAACCCCAATAAACCTAAAATGGAGGAATGAATGATGAGTACATTACATTCGGCAACAAACCAAGCTGTTGAACAAGAGCTGAACCGCCAGGTAGCCAACTGGACACTGCTGTACACCAAGCTGCATAACTTCCACTGGTACGTGAAAGGCAATCATTTCTTTACGCTGCATGCCAAATTTGAAGAATTGTACGGCGCTGCTGCCGGTTATTTGGACGAGATTGCCGAGCGTCTGCTCGCGATTGGCGGCAAACCAGTAGCCACAATGAAGGAAGTATTGGAGACGGCAACGCTTAAAGAAGCGGCGGGTTCGGAAACGGCCGATCAAATGGTCGCTGCCGTAATCAGCGATTTTGAAACGCTGACTGCTGAATTGAAGCAGGGCATGGAAAAGGCTGAAGAAGCCGGAGACCAGGCAACTTCCGATCTTCTGCTCGGCATTCGCCAAGAGCTGGACAAACAAATCTGGATGTTGAACGCCTACCTGGGCAAATAAACAGACTTAGCGTAACGCGGGCCTATTCCTGCAAGAGGAAGGCAGTCCGCAATCGAACTCCTTTACCGGTGATCCGGTAAGGGAGTTTTCTTTTTTCTAAGAAGAAAAGGTTGAGCGGTCCGTGAGATTGTTTCGATTTTTGCTTACTGGGTAAATTTATCTCATGCAGGGTTCGTGGATTACCGCAGGAGCGGTTTGGATATAAAACAGCAGAATTTAGGAATAAAAGGAGAGAATTGAAGATGGAACAGCAAATGAACGGCTTTACAAAAATTACGGTAACCGTTAACGGCAAACGTGTCGGCAGCGGATTCCTGATCGATAAGGAGACCTACCTGCCCGTAGCTGCAGAATATGTCCCTGTGCATGTGCAGGACTCTACGGTTGAACACAGGGAATCACAGATGGCGTAACACGTACGGCAGGAGATAAATTCGTTAGACCCGGAGCTTCCGGGTTTTTTCTTTTTTTCGGAAATCCTCCCAAATAGCGTTTAATTGCCAGGGGGAAGTTTAATATACTACCGTACCCGTTGGTACGACAAACTTCAACTAGGAGTGATTCTAATGGCACAAAGAGATAATCGACCGATGAGCCGTGAAGAAGCAGGCCGAATGGGTGGAGAAGCAACAGCTAAAAGTCATGATAAGGAATTCTATCAGGAAATCGGCCGCAAAGGCGGGGAAGCTACTTCCGATTCTCATGACCGCGAATTTTATCAGGATATCGGGCGTAAAGGCGGCGAAGCCACTTCCGACTCCCACGACAGGGAATTTTATCAGGAAATTGGCTCCAAAGGCGGAAGCGCTCCGCATGATGGCGGAGACGGCAAAATGAGCCGTGAAGAAGCCGGCCGCAAAGGCGGGGAAGCGCGCTCAAGGCAGCGTAACGACTAAAAGACTACAAAATAGGTCAAAAGTATGATATAATATTCGGATAACTAGCAGAAGGCTGATGCCATGTTGGGTGGCATCAGCTTTTTTTGCTGTTTGTTATTGTCGAAAGCTGTCTTTTTTTGTTCAGGAAAAGTCTTTTATGGCTCGTGTTATTCAAACCTGCCGGTTTGGGTTACATAGATGAGAGCGGGCCAAATTAGACACCCAGCAAGCGTTCCGAATCCCGTATGAACGGGAGGTTTCGGGCGGAGCGCTAAAGTAGAGATGCCGAAACAAGGAGGAAATTATGGAAGTCATTAAGCAGAACCGATTTATTATTATGTTAATCAGCACCATCTTTATTTGTATAGGAGCATTTTATGTATTATGGAGTCTTCAGCAGAAAGGGAACTTGGGAGCAAGGACAGAATGGTCTGAGCTTTCGTTTACGTCATCCAGCTTGAAGCCATCGACGGTTTCAGTAGAGCAGAAGCTAAAGCGGCTGCAGGATAAGGGAACCCCTGCGTTTCAGCCAAACCCCGCACTTGTTAAATTTACATCCTCATATGGAAGCAATGATCCCGGCAAACCCGTATCAGCGGACCAGTCGGTTCTTTCCCGTGCGAATAAACAGCAGGCCTTCGGCCAGAAGACAGTAATGACTGCAGCCTTGGGGGCAGTCTCCGAAGCTGCTGAAACCACCGTATCCAAACAGGCGTCACCCGAACAGACGCTGCAAACCTCTCAGCTTCATTCTCCCGTTACCCTCTTCTTTACACGGACAAAGCTGCTGCCTGAAGAACAGAAAGCAAAGGCGACAAGCACTTACACCGTAACCGAAGAAGATCTGCTTCTCCTGGAAAAGATCGTTATGGCAGAAGCAGAAGGCGAACCGTACGAGGGCAAAGTGGCAGTAGCCAACGTTGTCCTGAACCGGCTGCGGTCAGCCAATTTTCCCGATACGATTCACGATGTTGTTTATGAAAAACATCAATTCAGCCCTGTGGCAAACGGGCGTCTCAACCGTGTAAAACCGAACAAAGACACCGTGAATGCGGTAGCAGACGCGCTGGACGGCCGCAAGGAAGTCAGCGATGATACGTATTATTTTCTATCCCTGAAGCTGGCTACGGATTTGAGTGTGCACCATCATCAGACGAAAACAAAGACAATCGGCAATCATACCTTTTATAAATAAGAAGAAATAGATGATAGGATGAAACGGAATTAATATATATAAATATTTTTATAAAATCTGACCTTGCATCCCTTGAACTGTACTCTAAAGAGTGGTAAAGTGATGGATGTCGGTTGACCAACTGACCAAATTTGAAATTTGGTCAGTTTATTTTGGATTTAAAGTAAAAGGGGGAGAGCGATGCCTGCCATAGATCGCCGCAAGCTGGTGCTGGATGCGGCCGCTAAGTCATTTTCACTATTCGGATACAAGGCGACGACCATGGATCAGGTGGCCAAAATTGCAAACGTCGGGAAAGGGACGATTTATACCTTTTTTGCGAACAAGGAAGAGCTGTTTGATGAAATTCTGCGCTCGGTCCTGGCGGAGATGACTGAAGTGGTGCTTCGTGAAATCAAGGAAGATCAGACTTTCTTTGACAAGCTGTATAAAGGGCTCGATGTGCTGCTGGATTTCCGCAGCGAACACGGTCTGCTGGTCAAACTGGCTCAGGAGGTCCGCGAATTCGGAACGGTTCAGGCGCAGGAGGCGATGCAGCGTGTGGAGAATGTCATCCTCGATTACATTGAGCGCCAGGTCGTATATGCGGTTCAGCAGGGAGAAATGATCTCGGTGGATCCGAAGATCGTCTCCTTTATTATGCTGAAGCTGTACATTGCGCTCAGTCTGGATTGGAGCAAGCAGCATGACCCTCTCGACAAAGAGAGCATCAAGCAGTATTTCCGGATTATTTTGGGGGAAGGTTTCACCCTCCGGGCTTGAGGACCCGGGAATGACCATAGAAGTATAAAATATGGAGCAAAGGAGAGGAGCCTGTCATGAAGGCGTTATCTGTCTTTCTGAAAGACTTGAAATTCGGGGCAAAGAAACCGCTGAATATCATTTCGTTTATTGCCGTTATATTTGTGCCTATTCTGTACAGCGGCATGTTGATTGCGGCCTTCTGGGATCCCTACGGCCATCTTGATAAACTGCCAGTCGCAGTGGTCAATATGGACAAAGGGGCCGAATATGAAGGCGACTCACTGCAGATCGGTTCCGACCTGGTCGATGAACTGAAGGAGAATAAGGATTTTGACTGGAAGTTTGTGAGTGAGCAGGAAGCTGAACAAGGGATTGCCGATAACAAATATTATATGAAGATTACAATCCCGGAAAATTTCTCTTCCCAGGCGACAACCCTGATGGAAGATAATCCCCAGCCGGCTGAGCTGATTTATGAGCCGAATGGCGATTACAACTTCATCGCCGGTCAGATCGGCAATAGTGCCGTCAAGGACATCAAATCGCAGGTCTCCGCGAAAGTCACGGAAGCCTACACAGAAAGCCTGCTGGGCAAAGTTACGGATCTCTCCAGCGGCCTGGCGGATGCCGGCAGCGGAGCGGGAGACATCCATGAGGGAGCCAGCAAGCTGGAGGATGGCACGGCCAAGCTGAAAGAGAATTTAAACAAGCTGGTCAAGGGAACGGACGAACTCAGCAGCGGATTGAGTCCGCTGAGAAGCGGCGTCGACAAGCTGAGCGGCGGAGCGGGCGATCTCAAGAGCGGTACTGCAAATCTGGCGAGCGGCCTGGACCAGCTGAGCGCAGCGCATAAACAGCTTGAGAATGGCACGGTCCAAGCGGTTGACGGTGTGAATCAACTTGCAGACGGCCTGAAGAAAACCCAGGCGGCGGACAGCCAGATTAACCAGGGCATTCATTCTGCGCTGGAAGGCAGCCAGAAGCTGCAGCAAGGCTTGCAAAGCTCGGTCGACAGCACCGATCAATTGGTGCAGGGGGCAAGCGGCGTTGCCCAAGGTCTGGAGCAGCTGCTTAAAGCGAATCCGGAGCTGGCCCAAAATGCGGATGTGCAGAAGCTGCTTGCAACCAGTCAGGCGGTCGCTCAGGGCACTCAGCAGCTGCAGGAAGGCCAGAAGCAGCTGCTGGAAGGCAGCGGTCAGCTGGTAGCCGGCAACGAGCAGCTCGCTTCCGGCAGCGACCAGGTCGTAAGCGGCCAGCAGCAGCTGGTGCAGGGAGCGGCCAAATTGCAGGCCGCAGGTCCGCAGCTGACGCAGGGCATGAGCGAGTTCGGCAAGAAGCTTGCCGAAGCGGCTTCCGGCAGCCATCAGGTTGCGGCCGGAGCAGGCCAGCTTGCAGCGGGAACGACTGCCCTGCAGCAGGGCGTAGCGCAGCTCGGCGGCGGCGTTAGCGCTCTGGCCAGCGGCTCCAAGCAGCTGGATGAAGGGGCGGGCACGCTGAAGAGCGGCATGGCGGATCTGGTCAGCGGATCGGGCGAATTGGCCAGCAAGCTGAACGATGCGGCCGATCAAACCGCTCAAGTGAAGAGCGGCGATGATGTGGTATCGATGTACGCCCAGCCGGTAGACGTGGATGAGAACGACAGCCGGAAGATCAGTAAATATGGTACAGGTATCGCACCTTACTTCTTGTCTCTTGGTTTGTTTGTGGGCGCACTGCTCTCAACGATCATTTTGTCGCTGAGAGGAACGTCTGTAGAGGGCGCTACGGCTTGGCAGCGTTTTGTCAGCCGGTTCCTGACCTTTGGAGCGATGAGCTTGTTCCAGTCGCTTGTTGCGGCGTTTATCGTACACAGCATAGTGGGGCTGGAGGTAGCCAGTGTACCGCGGTTCTACCTGTTCACGTTCATTTGCAGTCTTACCTTTATGATGGTCATTCAGGCCATCGTGACATGGCTGGATCAACCGGGCCGATTCGTGGCGATTCTGCTGCTGATCTTCCAGTTGACAACGAGCGGCGGAACCTTCCCGGTAGAACTGCTTCCGGACTGGATGCAGCCGATTCATCCATGGCTGCCTATGAGCCATTCGGTGGAAGGCTTCAAAGCGGTCATTGCCAGCGGCGATTTCAGCATCATGTGGAGTCAACTCGATCTGATGTTGATCTATGCGGTTATTTTTGCAGTGCTGACTTTGCTTTACTTCATTACACACACGCCGCGTGAATCATCTGTGTCTTCTAATAAAGAACAGACGGCGGCATCTGTTTAACCAAATGTAAATAAGATGACTCGATTCAGAAGAACAAGCTGCTCCAAGTCCAGCATAGGACTAGAGCAGCTTGTTTGCTTTTTGGGCACTTGTTGTGGCTTGAAAAAGGCCTTTTGAGGAGAGAATTTGTCCTTGACAGAGGCTTTTTTGGAACTGGCTCGCACTGGGCATTGGCGGAATATATATAGAAGAGATGTTTTCATTAGGCTCTCTCCCATAAATGAAGCGCTGTCAATTTGTTATTTATAAGTAATATAATATAACATGATCTAATCAATTAGAGTGAATTATCATAAATAGCACTCTATTTCGAGTCATATATGTGTTATGTTTTATTGATTTGGATGGAAATCGGGGCAAAATAGCATAATTATGCAGTTTATTTGCATAAATTATTCAGGTCAATCAATTATTGAGTCATTATATATGACACGTATCGAGGTGCGAAGAAATAACTTCCATCGCCGGTCATAAAAAAACTTTTTAACATCATAAAAAGTTTGTATTATCCTCTTAAGCTTTGCAGTGCTAAAATATTAAAACTAATAGGACTCTACGCTGAATAATTATGCATCCAAGTTTGATTCCTGAATTCGTTAACCCTCTTTGATTTCTAATAGATTGTATCTCCTGATTGGAAGAAATAACGTACAGAAAGGTTGCATGAGTATGAAACATACTGACATTCCCGCTAGACAGGGTCTGTACGATCCGACGTTTGAAAAAGACGCCTGCGGCATGGGCTTCGTTGCTCACATTAAAGGCCGCGCTTCCCACGACATTATTACCCAAGCATTGACGATGCTCGTCGCCATGGAACACCGCGGCGGACAGGGCAGCGAACCCAACTCCGGTGACGGAGCGGGCATTTTGCTGCAAATTCCGCACCGCTTTTTCGCTGAAGAGTGTGAAGCTTTGGGTTTCCATCTGCCTGAGCCGGGACAATACGGAGTTGGCATGATTTTTCTGCCGCATGATGAAGAAGTCCGTGCAAAACAGGAAAATCGTCTTGCTGAAATCGTTCAAGAAGAAGGACAGGAACTGCTCGGCTTCCGTACGGTGCCGACTTACGATGGAATGCTGGGAGAAACAGCGAAAGCGGCCAAACCATTTGTCCGGCAGATTTTTATTAAACGCAGCGAAGGGCTTAAGGAAGATATCGACTTTGAGCGCAAGCTGTATGTGATTCGGCGCAGAGCCGAGCTTGATATCCGTTACGGGGGCGCTCAATATGGCGAGCAGTTTTATATGCCAAGTTTATCCTGTCGTAAAATCGTCTATAAAGGCATGCTCACGACCGAGCAGGTCGGAGAGTTTTATCTGGATTTGAAAGATTCCCGTCTGGAATCGGCAATCGCGCTCATTCACTCCCGTTTCAGTACGAACACCTTCCCTAGCTGGGAAAGAGCGCATCCGTACCGTTTCATGATCCACAATGGCGAAATCAATACGCTGCGCGGAAACGTGAACTGGATGCATGCCCGTCAATCCTTGCTGGAAAGTGAAGTATTCGGGGACGATCTGGAGAAGATCAAACCGGTTATCAATCCGGACGGGTCCGATACGGGCATGTTTGACAATACGTTCGAATTTTTGTATCTGGCAGGCCGTTCTTTGCCGCATGTAGCGATGATGATGGTGCCGGAGCCTTGGAACAACCACAGCAGTATGTCCGAAGACAAGAAAGCTTTCTATGAATACCACAGTACCTTGATGGAGCCGTGGGACGGCCCGGCGGCTATGGGCTTCACGGACGGCATTCAGATCGGTGCGATTCTGGACCGTAATGGTCTGCGCCCATCCCGTTATTATGTAACGAAGGATGATCTGATTGTTTTGTCCTCGGAAGCCGGAGTGCTCGATATTGCACCGGAAAATGTCCGTCTGAAGGACCGTCTGCGTCCTGGGCGTATGCTGCTGGTGGATACGAAAGAAGGCCGGATCATTTCCGATGAGGAAGTGAAAAGCCAGATTGCGGCGGAGCATCCATACCGTGATTGGCTGGATGAACATCTGATTACGCTGGAAGAGCTGCCGGATGCCCCTGCGCTGCCGGAGCCGGATCACCATAACGTGACCCAGCGTCAGCTTGCTTTCGGCTACACGTTTGAGGAGCTTCGCAAGGTGCTTGAACCCATGGCCCTGACAGGCCAGGAGGCTATTGCCTCCATGGGCTATGATGCTCCGATTGCGGTATTATCCGACCGCCCGCAGCGGTTGTTCAATTATTTTAAACAAATGTTTGCCCAGGTAACCAACCCGCCGATTGATGCGATCCGTGAAGAGCTGGTGACCTCTACCTGGACGACGGTAGGTCCGGAACGCAACCTGCTGAATCCGGAACCGGAAAGCTGCAGACAGATCCGTCTGGAGACGCCGATTTTGTCCAATGAGGAATTCGCGAAGCTGCGCCATGTACACCGGCCAGGCTTCCGCTCGATGACGATCCCGATTTTGTTCCCGGCAGCTGAAGGTGCAGAAGGTCTGCGTCAAGCGGTAGAAACGCTGTGCGAAGCGGCTGACCGCGTTATTGACAAAGGGCATAACGTACTGATTCTGTCCGACAGAGGCGTGGACGCGGAGAACGCGGCAATCCCTTCGCTGCTGGCTGTATCCAGCCTGCACCATCACCTGATCAAACGGGAGACACGTACGAAGGTGACCATTTTGCTGGAATCCGGCGAACCGCGTGAGGTGCATCATTTTGCGCTGCTGCTTGGTTACGGCGTGAGCGCCGTCAATCCGTATCTGGCTTTTGAAACGATCCGCGACATGATCGGTCAAGGCATGATCACCGGGCTTTCGCTGGAGAAGGCGATCCGTAATTACATCAAGGCTGCGACCAAAGGGGTCGTGAAGACTCTCTCCAAAATGGGGATTTCGACTATTCAGTCCTACCGCGGCGCTCAAATCTTTGAAGCGGTTGGTTTGAAAAACGACTTTGTGGACCGTTACTTCACCTGGACGCCATCACGGATCGGAGGTATCGGCATTGAAGAGGTAGCCATGGAGAATCTGGCCATGCACTACCGGGCCTTCACCGACCAAAGCGGCCGTGACGAAGTGCTTGACACCGGCGGCGAATATCAATGGAGAGCGGACGGCGAAGAGCATCTGTTCAACCCGCAGACCGTTCATCTGCTGCAGCAAGCGGTACGTACCGGAGATTACAACTTGTACAAGAAATTCGCCAAGCTGGTGGAAGGGGAGAACGAACGTCATTTGACGCTGCGTTCCCTGCTCAAACTGAAGCCGGTCGGACCTAAGGTGCCGATCGAAGAAGTGGAATCCGCTGCTTCCATTATGAAACGCTTTAAGACCGGGGCCATGTCCTTTGGTTCGATCAGTAAAGAAGCACACGAAACGATTGCGATCGGTATGAACCGGATCGGCGGCAAGAGCAACACCGGCGAAGGTGGCGAAGATCCGGCCCGTTATATTCCGGATGCGAACGGTGATTCCCGCCGCAGCGCGATCAAGCAGATCGCCTCTGGCCGTTTCGGTGTCACATCGCATTACCTGGTGAATGCGGATGAAATTCAGATCAAGATGGCTCAGGGGGCCAAACCGGGCGAAGGCGGACAGCTGCCTGGACGTAAGGTTTACCCTTGGGTAGCGGAAGTCCGCGGCTCTACGCCGGGCGTAGGCCTCATCTCGCCGCCTCCTCACCACGATATCTATTCGATTGAGGATTTGGCGCAGCTCATTTACGATATGAAAAATGCCAATGCCAGAGCACGCATCAACGTGAAGCTGGTATCCGAAGCCGGCGTCGGCACGATCGCCGCAGGCGTGGCCAAAGGCCGTGCGGACGTGATCCTCGTCAGCGGTTATGACGGAGGCACAGGCGCTTCTCCGCAAAGCTCGATCCGCCATGCGGGTCTGCCTTGGGAATTGGGTCTTGCCGAAACGCATCAGACGCTCATGCTGAACAAGCTGCGTGACCGCGTTGTCCTAGAGACGGACGGTAAAATGCTGAACGGCCGTGATTTGGCGGTAGCTGCCCTTCTGGGCGCCGAAGAATACGGCTTCTCTACAGCGCCGCTGGTTGCGGTTGGCTGCATTATGATGCGGGTTTGCCAGCTCGATACGTGCCCGGTCGGCGTAGCCACTCAAAATCCGGAGCTGCGTAAGAACTTCACGGGCGATCCGCAGCACATTGTGAACTTTATGACCTTTGTAGCCGAAGATCTTCGGGAATGGATGGCGGAGCTGGGCTTCCGCAGCCTGAACGAAATGATCGGACGTAACGATTGTCTGGATACCAATGAAGCGATTGATCATTGGAAGAAGAAAGGCGTCGACCTTTCCGGCCTGCTGCATATGCCGGAAGTTCCGGAAGGCACAGCGCGCTACTGCACGCGTCAGCAGAATCACGGCATCGAAGAGACGCTGGATTACAAACAGCTGATCAAGGCTGCCGCCCCTGCGCTGGAGCGCGGGGAGGCCGTAAGCGCCCGCTTCCCGATCACGAACGTTGATCGTGCGACAGGAACGCTGCTTGGCAGCGAAGTCACACGCAAATATGGGGCTAAAGGGCTGCCGGAAGATACGATCAGCTTCCACTTTGAAGGCTCGGCTGGACAGAGCTTCGGAGCGTTTGTGCCTCGCGGTATGACGTTGTCTGTCGAAGGCGATGCCAATGACTACACTGGTAAAGGTTTATCCGGCGGTAAGCTGATTGTGAAGCCGTCCCCGAGAGCTACCTTTACTCCGGAGGAGAACATCATCGCCGGCAATACTTCTTTCTACGGCGCAACCGGCGGCGAGGGTTACATCAACGGTATCGCCGGTGAACGGTTTGCAGTCCGGAATTCCGGGGCAAACATTGTGGTGGAAGGTGTGGGCGACCACGGCTGCGAATATATGACCGGAGGACGTGTAGTCGTGCTGGGCGGTACGGGCCGCAACTTTGCGGCGGGGATGTCAGGCGGCATTGCCTACGTCTACGATCCGGAAGGAACCTTCATCGACCGCTGCAACCTTGAAATGGTGCTGCTGGAGCGGGTGGAGGAAAGTGCGGAGCAAGAGGAGCTGCGTAAGCTGATCAGCCGCCATGTCCTGTACACGGACAGTAAAATCGGCCGCAGAGTGCTGGACAGCTGGTCTGAGTCGTTGCCGCAATTTGTACGCGTCATTCCGAAGGACTACAAACGGATGCTGGAACAGATCCGTAAAGTCCATGATGACGGACTGCAGGGCGAAGAGGCGCTGCTGGCTGCCTTTGAAGCCAATATGCGTGAGATGGCCAGAGCAGGCAACTGATCTGCTATTGGAACGGATGATCGAAGGCAACAGATTTGATTGGAGTGTAAATGAAGGCCGGGACAAAGGATGATTTCCTTGAACCCGGCCTTTATTTGCTGAATGTGTTACAATTAAGGGAAATACTGCCTAAATGAGGGTTGTACAAGAAAAAGATGAGGAGTGTGCCCCACAATGAGCCAACAACCGGTAGTCCGGATTAAAGGCGTCAGTAAGAAGATTGGCGGCAAAACGCTGATCGACAATTTAAACCTGGAAATCCCCGCCGGCCAGGTTTATGGATTTCTGGGTCCAAACGGAGCCGGGAAGACGACAACGATCCGAATGATGGTCGGGCTGATGTCGATCAGCCAAGGCGATATTTTTATCGGTGAGTCAAGTGTGAAAGCAGATTTTGAAGGCGCTATGAAGCAAATCGGGGCTATTGTCGAGAATCCCGAGATGTACAAATTTCTGACCGGCTATCAGAACCTGCTGCATTATGCCCGTATGAGTCCCGGCGTTACCAAAGCACGGATTGATGAGGCTGTAGCCCGCGTTGGATTAACCAATCGGATACATGAGAAGGTCAAAACCTATTCCCTTGGTATGCGCCAGCGGCTTGGCGTTGCGCAGGCGATTCTGCACCGGCCTAAGCTGCTTGTGCTGGACGAGCCGACCAACGGCCTGGATCCGCAGGGCATCCGCGAACTGCGCGACTATTTGCGCGAGCTTGCGCACCATGAGGGAACAACGGTGTTTGTCTCCAGTCACCTGCTCGCCGAAATGGAATTAATGTGTGATACGGTTGCTGTTATTAAGCAGGGCAAACTCGTGGATGTGAAGTCACTCCGGGGCGAAGGGGAGACGAATAAACAGGAGACAGCATTCGAAGTGGACAAGCCGGAGGAAGCAGCGGCTGTAGCGGGGGCTGGACGAATGGATGGTTCGCTGCTGATCGTCACGGGCGACAGGGAAGAGGTCGCAATGCTAAACGCCAGGCTGACTGCCGCCGGCATTCGCGTGTACGGCATTCGTACGTTGACCCGTTCACTGGAAGATCAATTTTTGGAAATGACGGGAGGCGGTCAAATTGGGTAACTTTCTCCAGCTGCTTAGCAATGAAAATATGAAGATTTACAGACGTCTTCGGACCTGGGTTATGATTGGTCTAGTTATCCTGATTCCAGCTCTTATTGCTGTATTAATGAAAGTCAGCATGAGTAGCGAGCCGGGGGCTTGGGATATCTTCTCGGACTTGACGGTTATGTATTTGCTGGTTTCGGTCTTTTCAGCGATTATATTTGCCGATATCGTCGCTTCGGAATTTGGTTGGGGAACCATTAAGCTGCTGCTGATCCGGCCATGGAAGCGGGGGAAAATCCTGCTGTCCAAGCTGCTTGCCGGCATTCTGTTCTCCCTGCTGCTGACGATCATATTCATAGTGGTTGATCTTGTTCTATCCTTTGTACTCTTTCATGGAACATCGAGCAGCAGCTATCCGGCGGGGTATTCGGCTTTCTCGTTCAGCATGGAGATGCTGTTTTACCGGTACATCGATTTGCTGGTCATCTCTATCTTTGCTTTTATGCTGTCAACTTTGTTTAGAAGCAGCGGAATTGCGATTGGTTTGGCGATGTTTATCCTATTTGCCCGTAATATCTTCCAGCTACTGCTGGATCCGGAGCGCTACACTTGGGTCAAATATGTGTTGTTTACCAACATGGACCTGAGCCGTTATATGCTTGGCGGCGGCGGGACAGCCGGCATGACCCTAGGATTCTCGGCTGTGGTGCTAGCGGTTTATGTGATCCTATTTCTGGCCGTGTCCTGGATTGTCTTCATCAAAAGAGATGTCGCAGCTTAACGGATACCGGATTGCGGAAACCGGGAACCCTTCAACTGCTCAACCACTCAACCACTCAACCTGAGCGATTCCGTTAGATCGATTTCCTGATAAAAGCTGCATCCGTCAGAAAACCCGCAAGCTTCCTTAACCAATAAGGAAGCTTGCGGGTTTTCATTTTAAATCAATAGAGGGCTCCGGGCTCATTTCGAGCCGCTGAGCTGCTGTTGCCTGAACTCTGTTGGGGTCAAACCAAATTTCTTTCGGAAGACCTGGGTAAAATGCCTCATGTCCTGGTAGCCGATCCGTTCAGCTATTTCAGCAAGCTTAAAGCCCGGATTAAGCAGCAGCTGTTTGGCATGCTCCAGCCGGAGAGAGATAACATATTCTTTATAGCCTTGCCCTGTCTTCTGTTTAAACAGCTGACTGAAATAGACCGGATTCAGGAATACCACCGAAGCGATGCGTTCCAGGGACAAGTCCTCATTATAATGTTCATTGATATACTGCAGGGCTACCTCGATGGCGGTTTCACCGCTGCCTTTGATCGGTTCAGGCAGCTTGATCGGAGAAACCTTGCGCATCTTCATAATAATTTGAGGAACCGAGCGGATATCGTTATTTTCTTCCGAATACATGATTTGGAACGGAACCTTCAGGTAATGATTCATATGCTCTTTCAGCTGCGTTTGCAGCTTCTCCAGCTTGCTTTCGTCGGCAGGCGTGAAGAGCCCCAGCACACTTTGCCGGTCGTAGCTGACTACAAACCCGCCGCCACAGCGATCAATCAGCTCGGAGAGCACATTTTCAATAATGAAATGCTCCAGATTCACGCTGCGATCCCCAGCATCAAGCTGGACAAGAATCAGATAGAAGCTTGGATAATCTTCAATGAAAGGTTCAATGTTCAGATTACCGGTATCAAGCCCGGAAGCCAGCCGCTGAAAGACGCCTTCGCGCAAATATTTCAGGTTGGACTTCAGCAGTTCTTCCTCCCGATAGGTTTCAAGCTCCAGCCGAACCTCGTCCTCAAGCTCCTCAATCAGCTCTGCGAGCCTTTTCTTACCGATCGGTTTCAGCAGATAATCCCGGGCGCCGAGACGGACGGCTTCCTGGGCGTAAGCAAATTCATTGTGCGCCGAGATGACTACCCATTTCACATAAGGGTAACGATGTTTGGACATCCTCATGAATTCAAGGCCGTTGATGCCCGGCATTAAAATATCGGTTAATACAATGTCGATCCGCTTGCTGCCCAGCAGCTCCGCAGCTTCGGCCGTTGATTCGGCAACGTCCACTTCATGTGCGGGGAACGTCTGGAGAATCGTCCGTTTGATGCCTTCACGGATTGCGCGTTCATCGTCCGCAATCAGAATATTCACAAGCCTGTTCCTCCTTCCTCCAGCTGTGGCAGCCGAATAATGACCGTAGTTCCTACGCCTGGCGAGCTTTCAATTTCCAGGCCGCTTTCGGAGCCATACATATATTGCAATCGGCGATGCAGGTTGATTAATCCTATACCGCCGCCTTTTGTACTGGTTTCCAGCTCCTGTCCCTCATTTAAGGATCGTGTAAGCTTCTCCAACACGGGCCTTGCCATGCCTTTGCCGTTATCCTGAATAATGATTTCCATCAGGTTACCTTGCTCACGGGAGTAGACCACCAGCCTGCCTGGCCGGTCCAAAGCCTCAAGTCCATGTTTGACGGCGTTTTCTATGACGGGCTGCAGAGTCATCTTCGGAAGCCGAATATCGAGCAGCTTGTCTTCGATTTGAACATCGACCTGGAGACGTCCTTCCAGTCTCATCTTGATGATGGTGAGATAGTGCTGGATCTGCTCTAGCTCTTCTCTAAACGTCACTTTGGCTCCGGGCTCCCATTGGCTGCTGTAGCGGAACATATGAGACAGGGAAAGCACAACCTCACCTAAGCTGTCTTGTCCTTTCTCGTCAAGCATCCAATAAATCATATCCAGGGTGTTGTATAGAAAATGAGGATTCACCTGCGACTGAAGGGCGTGCAGCTCGGCGTTCTTCTCACTGACCGAAGAAATCTTCACCCGTTCAATCAGCTCCTCGATTCGATGCACCATCCGGTTGAAGGAAGCGACAAGCGTATTGATTTCCATGTAGGAGGTCACATTAACCTCTCCGCGGAAATTACCGATCTCAACTTGTTTCATTTCCCGGATCAAACGGATTAAAGGCTGGGAAATCGTCCTGGATACCATAGAGGCAATCAGAGCAGACACAATAATCAGAATGGAAATGACAATCAGCAAATAACGCTGCATCTGAACCATCTCGACGTTTAAATCCCGATTTGGGGTCACGTTTGCAACCGACCAGTCCGAGAAGGGCAAGCTGGATGCCACAATGAGATTCTGTTTGTCCTGCCGCACGACAACATCCTGAGTATCCGTCAAACCCGACAATTTGGGAGCGTCTTTCTTGGATGTATCCGATGAAAAAATAACGCGATCATCTTTGGACATCAGATAGACCTGGCTATGATCGCTTAATTTCAAATTATCAAGCGCCGACAATATCGGCTGGGGATCTGTTTCATAGAGCACGATGCCGATCGGCTTATGTTCATTCAGATTATAAATCTGCCGGCCGAAAGCAAGGACGGGACGGCTTTCGTTCTGATCAATCAAGGAGTGGGGGAAGACGCCGAGCAGGATCAGTCTGCCTGACGAATCCGTGAGCTGCTTATACCAGTCCTCGGAGTGATAATTGGGGTCAACGATGTTAAAGTAGTTCCCGTAGTTATAGATTTTGCCTTTGTTGGTGATGACATGAATGCCGATCAGGTCTTCCCTTGAATAAAATACTGCACCAATCATATTGGTGATGGTTTGTTCATTGATATACTGAAGCGCAGGCTCATTGGTGGTTTCATTCAGCACTCGAACCATATCAAAGTTGTTGCTCAAGGTTTTGGACAAGCTGTCATAACCTTTGTAAAGCAGATCGAACAGCGCTACGGTCTGCGAGACGTTTTTTGTCGACAGATCGCTGATCTTTTGGTGGAACTGAGAGGTTGTTCTGTTGTAGTAGAGCAGACTGACAATCAATAGAATGCCGGACATGCAAAACAAAAACAGCAGAAACAACCTGTGGTGTATGGAATGAATGCCTTTCTTCAAGGAATTACTCCCCCCGTTATGGTGTTCTGCTGTTTAATTATAATGCGGTTTTGTTGAAAAACAAACCCACTTTGTCAGATTTTGTTAGCCTTTAACCGCACCGGCAACCATGCCTTTAGTAATACGTTCGGACAGAACGAAGTAGATAATGATAACCGGCAGAGCGCCCATAATCAGGAAGGCACCAATGTCGCCGTAGTTAACCGAATATTGACTGACGAAAGAGTAGATACCGAAAGGCAATGTTTTCCATCTTTCGGAAGAGATAAAGGTTGCAGCCATAATGTATTCATTCCAGATATTGATGAAGGTCAGGATACAAACCGTCATCATCGGCGGAGCCGAGATCGGAAGAATAATGCTGCGGAAGATCCGGTAAATGCTGGCGCCATCCACAAAAGCGGATTCCTCAATTTCACCCGGGATACTTCTCATGAAGCCGGACAGAATGAAGATAGCAATTGGAAGCTGGAAGGCGATGTAAGGCAGAATCAGGGACAAAGGCGAATCCAGCACATGGAAGGATCCATATTTCAAGTTTTTGAAGATCAGCATCAAAGGCAGCAGTGTGGCCTGCATCGGAATCATCATACCCATCAGGAAGACGAGCATAACGGCATTGCCGTATTTCCAGCGGAAGCGGGAAATGGCGTAAGCAACCATGGAAGCAAGCAGAATAACAAATACCATAGTACACACAGTGACAAGAACGCTGTTGCCTAAATATTGAAGATAGTTGCCGTTCTCATAGGCTTCTTTATAGTTGCCCCAGAGGAATTTCTTAGGCAGAGAGAAAAAACTTCCTCCCAAGATTTCTTCATTTGATTTCAAGGAATACAGGAACAGCCAAAGCAGCGGGTATAATTGGGTAACGACAGGAATCGCGAACAGAAGATACACGAGTCCTTTTTTTACGTATTTCATAATCGTGTTCTCCTTTCCTTATCCTACTTTTTTCTCGATGCGACCGAAGATGAAGTTGATGATAAATGTACAAATCAGACAAACGAGAACCAAGAAGGTCGCGATCGCACTGCCGTATCCATATTTCAAAGACAGGAAGGAGTTATTGTACATTAAGGTAGAAATAACGTCCGTGGCATGCGCAGGACCGCCGCCGGTTACGACCATAACCATATCGAAGGCCTGGAGGGAACCGATAAACGCAAGCACAATCGAAATTTTAAAGATTGGCACTATCAGCGGCAAAGTGATGTAACGGTCTGCCTTGAAGCCTTCAGCGCCGTCAATTTTAGCCGCTTCATAAACTTCCTCCGGCAGGTTCTGGACCCCTGTAAATTGAATCAGAAGGTGGTAACCGAAGAACTGCCAAAGCGAAATGATATAGACGAAGTAAATGGCGATCTTAGGTTCAGTCAGCCAGCCGTGCTGCCAGCTGTCCAGTCCCAGGGAGACGAGAATGCCGTTCAGCATACCGCCCATGGACGCCGGGTTGTAAATCGTTTTCCAAAGTTGGCCGATGATAACGACCGAAAGAATAACCGGAACAAAATAAATGGAAACCAGTGTGTTTGCTCTCTTTTTGATAAAACGATTAAGCATGATAGCCATAAACAAACAGACTGGAATTTCAAGCATCGACGCTACCGCGTACAGCAAGGTCCGCCGTACGGAAGGCCAGAACACAGGATCATCGAAAAACATCGTTTTAAAGTTTGCGAAACCTACAAATTTGGAATCCGTAATCCCATCCCAGCTTAGAAGGCCGGTATAGAAGGATACGAGAATAGGCACAAACACGAGCACGACGTACAACAGCAGACATGGAAGCACAAACACGGCGATTGTACGGGCCGGAACTTTCAGGACATTCATGGTTTCTCCGCCTCCCTTTATATATATCTTTTCGTAAAAGCAGGATGCGAAGGAGCTTTGTCGGCTTCTTCGCATCCTGAATCAAAAGCCGTTTTTTTATTTGTTGGCTTCAAATGCGGCTTGATGCTCTTTAGCTACAGTTGCAGAATCCACTTTTTGTACAAACAGGTTTTGGATGCTGTTCAAGTGAGCTTGTGCTACAGCAGGATTCATCGTGTTATCGAAGGCAAGGTCTCCGCCTTTGATATCGTTGAACAAAGCTGCTACATCCATAGCCAGGTTGGAGTAACCGGCTGCTTTCAAGTCGCCGTCAACTTTTTGACCCAAACCTACAGCATTTTTGTATTCGAATTGTTTCTTAGGATAGTTCACGCCGAAGTAGTTCAAGAAATCTTTTGTTTCTTGCAGGTGTTCACTGTTAGCGGAAACTGCGAACGCACTACCAGGAGCCAGCATGAAATCGTTCAGATCGCCTTTGCCGTCAACGGTAGGGAAGCGGAATGCACCAACTTGGCTGCCTACAGAAGAAGCGTCGATAGCGCCAGTTTCCCAAGTACCGATGATGAACATTGCAGCTTTACCAGTTTTGAACAAGTTGCCGCCTGCGTTAGCATCGATGGAAGTTGCGCCATCAGGGAATGCTCCGGCTTGCACCAGATCCTGGAAGCGGTCAACAGCTTCGATGAAGGCAGGATCTTCAAATGTTTTCTTGCCGTCCACAACATCTTGCAGGAAGCCAGGGCCGCCGTTTGTGCGAAGCAGGATGTTCATGAACAGGAAGGAACCCGTCCAAGTATCTTTTTCACCGATTGCGATCGGCGTAATGCCTTTAGCTTTGAGTGCTTTTACGTCAGCCAGCAGCTCATCAAAAGTGGTTGGCACTTGAGAGATACCTGCTTGCTGGAACAAATCTTTGTTATAGAAAACGGCTTCAACGTTGTTACCGTCCGGAATGGCGTAAACGTTGCCATCGAAGGTGTAGTTATCAAGCAGGCCTGCTTGGTAAGTATCTTTCAGCCCGTTTTGATCCAGCATATCGTTCAGCGGAGCCAAAAGGCCTGCGTCTACGAAAGGTTTCATTTGAGCAGCTGGGTTAACGATTGTAATATCAGGTACTTCTTTGGAAGCGGCCTGTGTTTTGAGCTTCACTTTCTGTTGGTCTGTATTAAGTGTATCAAGCTCGATCTTTACGTTTGGATGCTCTTTCTCGTAGCTGTCTACCAGATCATGCAGCGTCTTGTAAGACGGAGTTGTTTGGTCTGGATAAATGTTTTGGAAGGTGATAGTTACCTTCTTGTCGCTGCTGGAGCTGTTGGATCCACCGTTTGAAGAAGCGGCTCCGGAGTTGCTGTCGTTGTTAGCGTTTCCACATGCGGCCAGGCCCAAAGTGAGTGCGCCAGCCAGAACTACAGCTAATGTTTTGAGTGGTTTGTTCGCCATTATTCAATGCCCCCTTATTTGGTATATGTCTATTGTTACTTTTTGAAGCGCTTCCATCAAGACGGGAATTTAAGGTATGAGGTTTGTTTTTTTTAGGTTGTAAAAAGCGCTTACTATTTCAAAGGGCCACAGCATTAAAGCAGACCGGTTTGGAACAAGGTATTCAGCAGCTGCACGACTCCTTGAAACTTAAGGTTCCCAAAGATCAAGGTTATTACCAGGGGAATATAAGGAAATTTTAATCCTTTGTAGGAAGGATGCCTAAAAAACAAAATAGATCACCAGCCTAAAAACGGGGTGATCTTCAGAACAAGAACTCGATCTTAAATTCTTAAACGCACTACCTGTCAGGAGGAGAGACTAAACGGTTTCGGCCTCCGACTGCAGGGCTTTTTTGCCGAAAGCAGTTCGGCCTTCAGCGGCAGGCTGATCCATCCGGGTTTCTCCATTTAGACGGCCGCCCTCGGAAATGACCAGCGAGCGGGCGTCGATGTTTCCGACGATGTGGCCGTTTTCAAGAAGCGTAAGCCGTCCTTCTGTAACGACATCGCCAAAAACTTTTCCTGCAACGACAATCGAGGAGCCTTTAATGCTGGAATGGGCTTCGCCGCTGGCTCCGATGAATACTTCACCGGAGGTTTCGATTTCTCCTCGGAAGGTGCCTTCAATCCTCACGCCGGATTGACTGCGGAGAACTCCCTCGATATCGCTTCCCTGGCCGATAAGCGTGTAGGTATTTTTGCCTGATTTGGACATTTTCATTATGATGCCTCCTTGTAGAAGAATGGATATTCGGACTCCAGCTTGGTAAATTTGCGCGAATCATTTTCCCAAAGAAGTGATTCTGAAGTCCTTCAAAATTCCTTCTATAGTCTTTCTAATGTTATTGAATGTACGGTAGAGGATTGACCGGATCGTTTTTCTTCATGACCTGAAAATGCAAATGCGGGCCTGTGCTTCGCCCGGTATTCCCAAGCTTGCCGATCGTCTGCCCTTTTATAACGGAATCGCCTTGCTGGACAACCGCGGAGCTGAGGTGCATATACCAGGTTTCCAGACCATTGATGTGCCGGATGACGATATAATTGCCCCTCGATCCGTCACGCTGAACAGAAAGCACTGTGCCTGCCGCGGCAGCATACACGGGATCACCGGTGCTGCCCGCAATATCAATACCGGCATGAAAAGCAGATTTGCCCGTAAAAGGATCGGTACGGTAACCAAAGCTTGACGTAACTGTATGGGATGAAGTCGGCCATAAGGAAGGGGTGGAGGATAAGGCCTCCAGCCTGGCTTGGGCTTTGTCCAATTGATAAGGAACCTGCTTCTGCATCTGGTCGATCAGCTGATTAATCGCTTGAAAATCATCTTCGGTTTCCTGGATAAGCGCCTCAGTTCCGATTTGATGAGCAGCGATGAATTCGCCGCCAACTGCATTTCCGCTGTTCCACTGTAGGGTGGAGGGTTTGATATCCGCGGCGGCACTGCTGCTGTCGCCAGCGGTAGAAGAGGAGGGCTGGCTGCCAAGAAACTGCTCAAGCTGCTTCTGCAGAGCAGAAACCGTTTGAAGACGTCCCTGGACGCTTTGGGATTGCTGGGAGAGGCTTACAACCTGGCTGCGCAGCCTTCGGAGCGCTTCTTCTTTGTCGGAGACAACAGCTTCCATCGCCAGCTGCTTCGAGGTCAGCTCGAGCTGCTTCGAGGCCAGTTCATGCTGCAGCCCGGCAATCCGGTCGGCCGAACGGAGCTGGAGGCTGATGATCAAACTGGAGATGGACAAGATCGCGGCAAAAGGGACAATAACCAATATAGGCTTAGGCACATACAGCTGCCTGACCGGCGACTGGCTTTCCCTGAGCACCAGCAGGGTCAAGCCCCGCGAAGTTCTTGCAGCTCTCATAAGGACTCCTTTCCGATCTGTAATAGAATCAAAGCTTGCCTATCCATTATGTATTCTTGCTATGGCGTAAACATGCTATGTTTTCAGATTAATATGTTGAAGCCCGCGAATAAGAAGGGAGCAGGATGGTGAATCCTGAAATAGGAGGAGTGGTGCTTTTGCTGTGGCTCTTATTATCGCTGATAGCTTTTATATTTCAAATCGCAACGATTATGCTTCTGGAGTTCCGCAGCGCTCCCAAAACGGTGGCCTGGTTATTTATTTTGTTTTGTGTGCCGTTTATCGGATTTGTTCTTTATTATTTTGCCGCGAGAGACTACAAGAACCGGCGCAGGCTCCGCCGGAGCGGATCGAAGCTGTTCAGGGAAATGAAAGCCCTGCTTTGGAGGCAGTCCAGCAGGGTTGAAGACGCTGCTGGTATGCAGAATCCCGAGTTTATCCACCGGGAGCGGCTGTTTAAGCTGTTGACCCGCTTGTCTGAAAGCCCAATCACCGGCTGTAATTCAACTCTGGTGCTCAAGGATGGGGAAGAAACCTTCCCATCTATGCTGGAAGCGATGGAGCAGGCCAGGGACCATATACATATACAATTTTATATTTTCCGCAGCGACATGATCGGCAGCCGGTTCAAGGACGTGATGATCCGTAAAGCACGGGAAGGCGTGGAAGTTCGGCTGCTGTGTGACGGATTGGGCAGCCTGAAGCTCAAGAAGGGGTTTATCAAGGAATTAAAAGAGGCAGGCGTGAAATTCCACTATTTTCTGCCGCCATGGATTGCTTTGCTGGATAAACGGCTTAATTATCGGAATCACCGCAAAATCGTTGTCATAGACGGCCGAATCGGATTTATGGGCGGCATCAATATCGGGGACGATTATTTGGGTTTGTACTCCAACATGGGCTATTGGCGGGATACCCATGTGAGGATTGAAGGAGATGCGGTCTATTTCCTGCAAAATACGTTTCTGGGCGACTGGAAGCTCGCGTGCGGCGAGCAGGTGGATGAAGCCGGTTATTTTCCAAAGCATAACTGCGGGGGCAAGGAGCAGGTACAGATTTTGGCAAGTGGTCCGGATCAGTATTGGAATGCGATTCAGGAAATGTGTTTTGGCGCCACGTCGGCTGCCACCCGGAGGATTTGGATTACGACACCTTATTTCATCCCGGATGACGGAATCCTGGAGGCTCTGAAGACGGCTGCGGTCAGCGGTGTTGATGTCCGGATCATCATTCCTTACCATTCCGACAACCGGCTTGTTCATTGGGCTTCGTTGTCTTATGTAGAGGATCTGCTGCGGACAGGCATTAAATTCTATCAATACGCCAAGGGATTTGTTCATGCCAAGGTGATGATCGTGGATGATCTGCTTGCAACGGTAGGTTCGGCCAATCTGGATATGCGAAGCTTCTTCAGCAATTTCGAAATGACAGCCATTTTGTTCGACGCTTCGCCGATTGAGGAGCTGGCCAGGCAGTTTGAAGAGGATCTGCAGGAGTGCAGGCCTATTCTGCTCGAAACCTTCCTCAACCGTCCGCGCCGGCAAAAAGGGATGGAGCTGCTGGCCAGACTGCTGTCTCCGCTGTTGTAAGGCAGGCGCCTGTATGGGCCAGGCGGCAGCTGCTTCGGCTGTTCATTTGTTCAGCAGATGCTTCAGAATCAAATCCAGAGATTGAGGCTGTACCTGCTCAAGCAGGTCGCCTTTTTGTTTGAGCCGGTTCCCGATGTTGAGCAGATGGTAATCGGATGGCTTCGGATTGCGGCGGACTTCAGCCCAGGTAAGCGGTGTAGATACACTGGCTGCTTTCTTGGCCCGGGGGGTGTAGGCGGCCGCAATCGTCTTCCCGGAATAATGCTGGAGATAATCGAAATATATCCGGTTCCCCCGGTCTTTTTTCAAACGTTCGATTGTGAACAGTGCCGGATGTTTCTCCGTAATATAACGGGCTACAAAATGACCGACCGCACGCAGCTCGTCAAAGGTGATACCGTAATGAATCGGCACTATAATTTGTACGCCGGTAGCGCCTGATGTCTTCGGAACGGATTCCAGGCCAAGTGAAGACAAACAATCTCCGACATAACTGGCCGCTTCCATAATTCTGGGCTCCTCTTCTACGGAAGGGTCAAGGTCGATGATCCACTCGCAGGGGAGCGTCTCGCCGATATAATGCAGGGAAGGGTGGAACTCAATCGAGGCCAGGTTGCCTAGCCATAACAAGGTAGGGAGGCTGTCCAGGACTACGTACCGGATTCCCTGATGTTCGGCCGTGGTGACGAAGTCAGGCAGTGGCTCAGGGGCATTTTTCTGATAGAAAAAAGAGCTGTGGATACCGCCCGGATAACGGATGGTAGTCAGCAGCCTGTTGCGACATCTTTCAAGCAGATAAGGGGCCAGCTCGGCCAGCTTCTGCAAATAGATCAGTTTGGTTACCCCGGCTTCGGGCCAGAGCAGCTTGTCCGGGTTGGAAATGGTGATTTCACGGCCTTCAACGAGAATGGATCCTTTTACAGCGGTTGGCATAACCCAGGTAACCCCCTTGTGCAGCATGGAATGGGAAGCGGCGGTCTGCCGCGCTTAAACCTAGAATTCCCCGGCGGAGAATCGTTTATGAGGTTACAAGTTCAAGAATGGAGCGGCCAGTCAAGGGAAATGCTGTAAGAGAGCTTACTGTTAAAGAAATGAAAGTGAGGAACCCTGATGGAATTCAAAGCGGTTAAGCCCTTTGAGCCCTTGACTGCCGAGTCCCTGCCAACCGGAGAACGGTGGGCGGCCCAAGTCAAATGGGATGGTGTGCGGATGCTGACTTACAGCAGCGGAGGCTCAAGCCGGCTGATTAACCGTAAAGGGAACGAGCGAACCCTTCAATATCCGGAGTTTACGGACACCAGTCTGTACTGTAAGGCACAATCATTTATTCTGGATGGGGAAATGATGTCGATCGAAAATAACAAGCCGTCATTCCATGCCATCATGAAGCGGGACAGCTTGAGAAAAACAGACGAGATCCGTTTTGCCGCCGACCGGATTGCCGTGAACTATATGATCTTTGATCTTTTGTACTGCAACGGAGAGTGGGTTACGGATCGTCCCCTCGAAGAACGCCAGCAGCTGCTAGAGCAGGTTATTGTGCCAAACGAAAGGGTTCAGCTTTGTCAAAATTACCCGGACGCGGAACAGCTCTTCGAGGTCATGCGGCGCCATAACTGGGAAGGGGTAGTTTGCAAGGATCTGGACAGCACTTATGCGGTAGGGGGGAAAGACAAACGCTGGCAGAAGAAGAAGTTTTTCCGCGATTTATACGCGGCCATAGGAGGCGTCACTTACCGCGACGGCATCGTAAATGCCCTACTGCTGGGTCTTTATGACGAGGAAGGAAGATTTCTTTATATCGGCCATGCCGGGGCGGGCAAATTCACGGTTACAGACTGGCGCTTCATGACCGAAGAAGCGGAGCGTTTAAAGGTGCCGGACCGTCCTTTTCATAACATGCCAGCACGGGTAAAAGGGGCGGCCTGGATGCTGCCGTCCCTTACGGTGAGAGTCGAATATTTGGAATGGACGAGCGGCTGGACACTCCGCCATCCCGTACTCCAGGGCTTTGCGGGTGTAAGCGCCGAGCAGTGTACAGTAGATCAGATTTAACAGTCAACAATAGCCAATTTGATAAAGGCTCTGATCTGAGCTCGGCCAACGAAATCCGAAACGGTTAAGAGGTTTTCTTGGGTTTTGTGCTTCTCCGTTTCGGTTTGGGCGGTTCGGTCAATGAAGATAAGGCCGCAGGCGTGATGCTTCCTGAAGCTTGCCCAGCTGCTGCCGGGGATGCGGCTTTAGCCGAAGACGTTTTGCTTCCGGCTTTGCTGCGGCCGGCTGCAGTCCGGGTTTTCCCGGCGGCAGGCGCCCCCGCTGCCTCTCCGGCTCCTGCGGTTTGTGCCGCAGCCGTATCTTCCGCTTTGGCCTTTCTTCCAGTTCGGGTCGTCCGGGCCGCCGGAGCAGCAGGAGTTCCCGGATCGGTACCGATCGGGCGCACGGCTTCAATACTGGCCTGGAGGGCGGCCATCAGATCAATAACATTGGTTTCCGGCTTCGCGGGCGCCAAAGAAACCTCTTCTCCCGCCACCTTATGCTGGATCAGATCCAGAAGGGCAGCCCGGTAATCGTCCGTGTATTTCTCAGGTTCAAACGGCGTGGAGAGCTGCTCAATCAGCAGCTTGGCCATCGTCAGCTCTTTGTCGTTCACATCTGCTTGTTCGGGCAGCCCCGGCACTTGGGAGACCGGGCGGATTTCGTCCGGGTAGAAAATGGTTTCCACGGCCAGACAATCATCCTCCAGCACGCGAATGGCTGCCAGGCTGCTTTTGGAGCGGATTGCGATTTTGGCGATGCCGATCTTCCCGGTATCCCTCATCGCCTGAAGCAGCAGTCTGTAGGCATTGGAGCCGGCCTGATCGGGAGATAAATAGTAGGTTTTTTGAAAATAAATCGGATCGATTTCATGTAAATCAACAAAGTCCAGAATCGTAATCGTTTTATTGTTCTGCTCGGAAAGCTGTTCCAATTCTTCTTTATCAAACAGCACGTACTTCCCCTTCTCATACTCATACCCTCGGGTAATTTCATCCCACTCGACGTCCTTATCACAGGAAGGACAGCGCCGGACGTAGGAAATCGGGCTGCCGCATGTTTTATGAATATATTTCATGGAGATATCCTTGTCTTCGGTGGCCGAAAACATTTTGACCGGGACATGCACCAGGCCGAAGCTGATCGCTCCTTTCCAGACCGTATGCACGGGCATCAAACTCCTTTCCGAATGGCTTTCAGCTTCCCGTGAGAAGCCTTCCTTCCCTTTAGTATGGTTGCAGCAGGCCTTATTATTTCAGGCAGATACCGGAGAAATTGGCTGCCGGCTAATTGTCCGTCCTTGCGGGACATACGCATGAAATATATAATGGGATAGAAAAATCAGGGCTTTAAACCGTTAAGGTACAAGCCTGGAACTGACTATATCTCACTGAAACGCGTCGTTGTTCACGGCTGATACCGGGAAGCGGCGCCCGTTTCTGCATGAGCCGAAAGGCGGTAAGCACGTTGATCAATAAGGAATTCGCGCAGCTTGTTTACCGGGCGGGCAAGCTTGAGGACACGCAGCGGCTGGCAGACAGGCTGGCCCGGCTGGCGGCGCCTGGAACGGTGATGGTGCTTGACGGCGACCTGGGCGCAGGGAAAACGGCTTTTTCCCAAGCTTTTGCAAGAGCCCTTGAAGTGAAAGAACATGTGAACAGTCCTACTTTTACGATTATTAAGGAATATGAAGGCAGACTGCCTTTTTATCATATGGACGTTTACCGCTTGTCACTGGAAGAAGCGGACGAGCTTGGACTGGATGAATATTTCTTCGGGGAAGGCGTCACGCTTGTCGAATGGGGCAGCCTGATCGAAGAGCTGCTTCCGGAATCAAGGATTCATTTATATATGGAAGTCATGGAATCCGGAGAACGGCAGATTTATATCTACGGACAGGGAGAGCCGTACACGGCTTGGACGGCCGACCTGAAAGAAAATGGGGTATAACAAATGGAACAGCGTAATGATACAGCCCGTCGTTATTTGGTGATGGACACCTCGACGGCTACGCTCTGCACGGCGGTCATGGACGGGGCGCGGGTGCTTGCTGAAAATAACCTGCTGGCGCAGCGCGGCCATGCCGAGCTGCTGATGCCGGCGGTACAGAAGGTTCTGGAGGATTCCAGAACCTCTCAGCGCGAGCTTGCCGGTATTATCACCGGTGTCGGTCCCGGATCTTATACCGGGATTCGCATCGCCGTGACGGCCGGTAAAAGTCTGGCCTGGGCGCTTGGCATCCCGGTTGTCGGCATCTCCAGCCTGGAGATGCTGGCGCTTGGAGCCTGGGCGCAGGGCGCAGGCCTGACTGCCGGGGATTTCATCCCGGCGGTGGAAGGCCGCAGCGGGGCAGAAGCCGCTGCGAAGGGAACGGCCGCGGGAAGCGGCGATGCTGCCCGCACGGCCGACGGCACTGCGGCTGGCTCAGGAGCAGCCGCGAACGCTGCTGCGGCTGGGCAGGCCAGCGCCGCAGCCGAATGGGTCGTGCCGCTGATGGATGCGCGGCGCGGCCAGGTTTATACGGCGCTGTTTGAAGCAGCGCCGGGCGGTCTCACCCGCCGGCTTGAGCCGGACGGCATCCGCCTGATGGCGGATTGGACAGGCAGCCTGGCGGCCCTTTGGTCCGCGCTGCCGCCGGAAGCGCGGCCGTCCGTGATGACGCTTGCCGGCGACACGGACAAACACGCCGCAGTCGCAGAGCTGCTGCGGCCTTTGCTCGGCGATGCGCTGCGCATCGCCGAATACGCGCCGGAAGGCGCGTGGGGCGGGCTGCTGGGCGCGGCCCGGCTGCTTAGCGGCGAACGCGACGAAGCTCATGAGCTTCAGCCGAATTATACCCAGCTGACGGAAGCTGAAGTGAACAAACTACAGGGATTGTAGGAGGGATTGGAATGGAGAGCGAAAATAGCCGGACGAATAAGGCATATAAGGACGAAATTGTTTTTCGCCCCATGCTGATGGATGATATTCCCGACATTATGATTATTGAACATGAATCCTTTACCTTGCCCTGGTCGAGCGATGCTTTCCGGAACGAGCTGACGCATAACCAGTTTGCCCGCTATCTGGTCATGGAGCGGAACGGGGCGCCGATCGGGTACGCCGGCATGTGGACGGTGCTGGATGAAGCGCATATTACGAACATCGCCGTAAGAACGGCCCATCGCGGCCAACATCTGGGCGAGCTGCTGCTCCGCCAGCTGATGACTTATGCCTGGGAGCTGGGAATGATCCGGATGACGCTAGAAGTTCGGGTGTCCAACAATGTGGCGCAGTCGCTGTATGAGAAGCTTGGCTTCCGCGGCATCGGCATGCGCAAAGGGTATTATTCGGATAACGGGGAAGATGCACTTATTATGTGGTGTGATTTATCGGACAAGATGAAAGCTGAAGGCGGCAGGGAAGGAAGCGAAACCAAGTGGTAGACCCGGAACTGGAGTTAAAATCTGCAGACTCACAATCTATATTTCAATCTCAATATCAATCTAAATCTATATCTGAAAATAAATCTCAACCGGACCCTCATAAGCAGCCCGCCGGGGCGTCCGGCGATTGTTATATTCTTGCGGTGGAGACGAGCTGTGATGAGACTTCGGCATCCGTGGTCAAGAACGGCAGCGAGGTGTTAAGCAACATTATTTCAAGCCAGATTGACACGCACCGGGCATTCGGCGGCGTTGTCCCCGAGGTTGCTTCCCGCAAGCATGTCGAAGTGATTACGCTCATTATGGAAGAAGCGCTGGAGAAAGCAGGAGTCACTCCTGATGAGCTGTCCGCGGTAGCGGTGACCCAGGGGCCTGGACTGGTCGGCGCTTTGCTCGTCGGTGTTGTAGCTGCCAAAAGCTTTGCGTTCGCACTCGGCAAGCCGCTGATTGCCACGCATCATATTGCCGGGCATATTTATGCCAACCGGCTTGTCCGTGAACTACGGTATCCGTGCGTTGCGCTAGTCGTTTCGGGCGGTCATACCGAGCTGGTGCTGATGGAACGTGAGGGGCACTTCAGGCTGATCGGCCGGACCCGGGATGATGCCGTAGGCGAAGCCTATGACAAGGTTGCCCGCGCGATTGGGTTCCCTTATCCGGGCGGTCCCTTTGTGGACAAGGCGGCTTTGGAGTCGCCGGCGGCGGAGGAGCTGCCCCGCGTCTGGCTGGAGCCGGACTCCTATGATTTCAGCTTCAGCGGTTTGAAGTCGGCGGTGCTGAACCTCGTGAACCGCAGCAAGATGAAAGGCGAAACGCCGGATTACGGCGCTATTGCCCGCGGTTTCCAGGAATCCGTGATCGAGGTGCTGGTGGAAAAAGCGATCCGCGCCGTACGTTCCACTTCGGCGGAGCAGCTGCTGCTTTGCGGCGGGGTTGCCGCCAACAAAGGGCTCCGTGCCGCTTTAACGGAACGCTGCGGGCGGGAAGGCGTGGAGCTGATTATCCCGCCCCTCGCCTACTGCACGGACAACGCCGCCATGATCGGAGCGGCGGCTTATCTGAAATGGCAAACCGGCGAATACGCCAATTTGAGCCTGAAGGCCGACCCCGGCCTGTCGCTGGAGGCCTGGTCGGTCGAATGATGTTACACTCGCCTGGAGGGCCGCAGGCGGGTGTTTCTTTTTTTACAAATTGACATCCGCCGGGCCGGACAAGCAAAATAAAGATCATATTCCTATACGAAAAGCTGCAGCCTTGCAGCATGTTTCTAAATAAGGAAAGGAGGGACGGACAATGAAGATCAGAGCAGCGGTTTCAGGGGACGAACCGGGCATAGCAGCCGTGCATGTAGATTCCTGGAGAACGACTTACAGGGGGCTTGTGCCGGATGCTTACTTGAAAGGACTAAGTTATGAGCAGCGGACAGAGCTGTGGAAACGGAATTTGGCTTATCCCGGCGGCCGGGTCTTTGTGGCTGAAGACGAAGATCAGTCTGGACGGATTGTCGGCTTTATTTCGGGCGGACCGGCCAATCCTGCTAAGGAGCCCCCGGCTTCTGAGACTCCAGGAATTCCTTATGATGCGGAGCTTACTGCTTTGTATCTCCTGGAAGAGGCGCAAGGTCAGGGGCTTGGGCGGAAGCTGGTCAGCGCTTTGTTCAGGCGTTTGTCCCTGGATGGCATGAAGGCTGCCCATGTTTGGGTGCTTGAAGAGAATAAGGCTAGAACCTTTTATGAGCATCTTGGAGCCGTAGTGACGGAACGGGAAACCATCGAAATCGGCGGGAAAAGTCTGGAGGAGCTGGGGCTTGTCTGGAGCGAACAGGCTTTTACAGCGATTCAGGGCATAGGCGGGATTGAAGGATGAGCCCATCTGAATCTAAAGGGATATACCCATCTAAAGGGACAAATCTGTCTGAAGGGATGAAGCCGGCAGCAGCCTCCTGGCTTTACACCTACGCCTGCCATGAAGACGAACGGGAATTGTGCGGCTTGGAGCTTCGCTCGCTGCTCGGGGAAATTCCTGGCCAGCGCCACGTGGAAAGCCGGCTGCAGGTTGCCCCGGACCGCAGTCCCTTTCTTCATGAAAGACTGGCCGTTCAGTTTGAAGCCGAAACTCTTGAAGAGCTGGAGGAACAAGCCGGCCGGATTGCGCTTGAAGGGGCCACCTTCAAAGTCCGTTATCTGGATGCCGATCAGACAGAAACCTATGAAGGCAAGAGAGCGCTTGAACGGCGCATTGGAGCCCGGATCATTGGCAAAGCGGAAATGAAAAGCCCGGACCGGCTGTTCGGCTTCGCTTATTCCAAGGACCGCTGGGTGCTCGGCGAATGCGTGGCGGGAGAGTCCATTTGGCTAAAGCATAACAGCAAACCCCGGCAGTATTCCACGGCCCTCAGTACAAGGGTGGCGCGTGCCGCCGTGAACATCGCCGTGCCCCGGCAGGAGGGGCTGAAGCTTGTTGATCCATGCTGCGGGATTGGCACCGTATTAATTGAAGCTTTGTCGATGGGGATTGAGACGGAAGGTTTTGATATCAATCCGCTTGCTGTGACCGGAGCCAGAGAGAACCTTAAGCATTTTGGTTTTCTGGAGGAAGCGGTCCGTCTTGGGGATATGCGGCAGTTAGACGGCCGGTATGATGTTTTGATTCTGGATCTGCCTTATAATCTGTGTTCGGTTCTGCCCGAGGAAGAGCTGCTGGATATGCTGCGCAGCGCCCGGAGGCTGGCTCCGAAAGCCGTCATCCTGACTCTTGAAGATATCCTGCCTGCACTCGGGAAATCAGGCTGGACGATCAAGGAATCCTGCAGCATTTATAAGGGGCGTTTCTCAAGACAGCTGCTGATCGTAGAGTAGGCCAGAAGGCTCGGCTACGGCGGGTGGGCAGCCGGTCTTTGGGTCATGATAAGGCAAGTGGAGCGACCGGAGAAAAGGAGATGTCTTGCATGGAGAAAATAGCTGTCATTTCAGATATTCACGGCAACCTGTCTGCTTTGAAGGCGGTGCTTAAGGATATTGAAGAACGGGGAATCAAACGGATCTTCTGCCTGGGTGATCTGGTCGGAAAAGGACCGCATGGCGATCTTGCTGTTGATCTCATTAAAGAAAAATGCGAGATCGTCGTATCCGGCAACTGGGATGAGTTTATTCGCGAACCAAGCGACATCGACATCGTGACGTGGAACCAGGACATTTTGGGACAAGAGCGGATGGCTTATCTGGAGTCGCTGCCTTTTTGCATCGAGTTTATGATGAGCGGAAGGCTGGTAAGACTGTTTCACGCATCGCCGCGGAGTTTGTATGAACGGATTTACCCGTGGGATGAGATGGAGAAAAGGGAGTCTTTATTTGAGCCTTCCGCGAACTGCCGGGTTCAGAAGCCTGCTGATGTCGCCGGGTATGGGGATATTCATACGGCTTTCTTGCAGCATCTGGAGAACGGCAGAACTTTGTTTAACGCCGGAAGCGTAGGCAATTCGCTGGATATGATCCAGGCTTCCTACGTGATCATGGAAGGTGTCTATGGCGCTCATGATGCAGCAGCGTTTGGTCTGCAGTTCGTCCGTGTGCCTTACGATGTGGAGGAAGCGATCCGCGAAGCGGAGGAAAGAGACATGCCGCAATTGGAGCCTTATGCCATTGAACTCCGCACGGGACAATACCGGGGGAAATTCAAGGCTTAAATAAATGCTTGCCTGGGGAACAGCAAACAGCACAAAAAGAAGAGATGCAGGTCCGGATTACCGGCCGCATCTCTTTTTGGAATTACATCTCCACTGCGCTGCGTGCATCTGCCGGCGAAGATTTACGGAACATAAAGAAATACATAAGAGAAGCCGCGACATAGAGGCAGCCCGTGATGCTGAACGTGATCGCGTAACCCCAATAGCTGCCGTAACCCGTAACAAGCCGGGATTGAACGGGGCCCATAGTGGCCCAGCCCAGCATAAAGGCTGTTTGGGTGAGAGAATTCGCTATACCGCGCCGTTTGTCGGCGATCCGGTCGATCATGATCGAGGACTGAATCGGATTAGCCGCGTTCATCAGCGCCTGCCGGAAGAGGAAGCTTACCGCCGCTAAGACAAACCAATGCGTGAAACCCGTCAGCAGCAGGAAGGGCAGGGATAACATTTGGAAAATGACGACCGCTTTGACCTGACCGACCTTCCTCGCGAGTGTAGGGCCGATCAGCATGGATACGATTGTCATTACCTGGCCAAGTGAGATCAATATGCCCATCAGAGACAATGAAGCCGAGAAACGGTTTGTAAAATAAAGGTTCAGGTAAGGAACCACCAGCCCTGAGCCAAAGCCGATCAGCAGCTGGGCGATGACAAATTTGCCGATCGTTTTGAACTCGGCGGCCGTCTCGCGCGGCTGATCTGATTCATCGGTATTGGATTTTACGGACTCATGTGACTTTAGCTCTTCTCCAGCATCTGCGGAAGCTTGTCCTTTGGCAGAAAGCTCGCGTACAAACAGCATTGGAATGAAAGCGGCAAAGGTGGCGCTTCCGCCCAAGGCGAGTACGGTTTGCAGACTGGCCAGCGTGCTGAAACCCGCTGCCTGCAGCCCATCCGCCAGCAGTCCGCCGCCCATGCTGCCGATGACCTGTGAGGCCAGCACCAGGGAAGAGAAGTAACTGAACATGCGTAGGCGCTCTTTGGGTTTCACGTTTTCTGCCAGAAACGGAATAGACAGTACCTGGAAGAAAGAAGCGAACAAGCCGGTGAACACAGCCAGTCCGATCAGGCCGGATTCGCCGGATACAAAGGAGCGGAGCAGGAAGGCGGCACCGCTGAACATAGCGCCGACAATCAAAATTTTCTTGCGGCTGGCCCGGTCGCCCCAGAGACCGATCGGAATGAACAGCAAGGCGGTGGCAAGTGACTGAATGCTGACGACCCGGCCGTTCATTGCATCGTTGTAACCCAGTTCTTGTATGTATAAATTATAGAGAACACCAAACATCCCGGTGCCGATTTGATATAAAATATTGGCAAGGAAAAACAATTTGATATTGCCGGACCATTTATTCAGTTCCCATCTGGCTGTTTGGATAAAACCCATTTAGGTGCGCACCTCCGGTTGTTAGCAGCCTTACTATTCTATCATGGTAAAGCCTGCGGAAGGAACCGTTATTTTGACTGAAATCAGGGGAGAGATCCGTATATGAATGAAGAGAAGCAGCAGCCGGAGCTTTCGGGCCTCCGGGAACAAAAGAAGATTGAAACCGCGACCTTCGCGGGAGGGTGCTTCTGGTGTATGGTTAAACCGTTTGATCAGCTGCCCGGCGTTATTTCGATTGTATCGGGCTATACGGGCGGTTATACGGACAACCCGACCTATGAAGAAGTGGGCATGGAAACAACCGGTCACGCGGAAGCCGTACAGATTACCTATGATCCTGAAATTTTCCCCTATGAACGGCTGCTCGACATTTATTGGCAGCTCATCGATCCTACGGACAGCGGCGGGCAATTTATGGACAGGGGCGCTTCCTACCGGTCAGCGATTTTTACGCATAATGAAGAGCAGCGGCAGAAAGCCGAGGCGTCCAAACAGGCGCTGGAGGCCAGCGGACGTTTCAAGGGGAAGATTGTTACCGAAATCGTGCCGGCGGGTCCTTTTTACCGGGCGGAGGAGGTCCACCAGAATTACTACAACACCCATCGCAATGACTACAATCTTTATTATGAGGCATCAGGCCGGGTAGATTTCACCGAGAAGCATTGGCGCGGCAAAAAGGATTTAGAGCAGCTTCGCAAACAGTTGACCCCCCTGCAATATGAAGTAACCCAGCATGGCGCAAGCGAACCGGCGTATGACAATGAATACTGGAACAACACCCGTGAGGGGATTTATGTAGATATTATCAACGGAGATCCGTTATTTAGCTCCCCGGATCAGTTGGAGGCGGAAACCGGAAGGCCAAGCTTCAGCCAGCCGCTTAACGAAGGTTTAGTCCGCAAGGAAGCCGACTACAGCGGCAGTCAGGTTAAGGTTGCGCTCAAGAGCCGGTTATCCGGCGCACATCTCGGTTATTTGCTGCGCAGCGAAACGTCGCCATCGGGTTTTCAGTATGAGGTAAACTCAGCTTCGCTGCGGTTTGTTCCGAAAGAAGAACTCGAGCAGGCCGGCTACGGGGCGTATATCAGGCTTTTTTCAGCAATAGTTAACGGCCCAACGGCCCCAGAGGATGACCATCCTTGAATTTCAATTCAGGTTTAACGCGCCTGCTCGAAATGAACGGAGATCAGCTCTTCGGACGAGGAATCAAAACGGACATACACATAAACCCCAAATTCACGGCCTTTTTTCCTCAGCCACAGCTTGAATCTTTCTTCACTGATGGTAGGAGAAATCGAATACCTCCCGATATGAAGATAATCGACTACCGAAGCTTCATATTTGCTTTGCGCCTGTTTGACAGCGATCTGTCCCCATTTGGCATAAGCAGGATCGTCAAAGTGAAGGGTCGAGGAGGCAATCGCAGCGGGCGCAAACAGATGCATGAACAACGTCAATACCGATTGCCACAACAAAGTCGCCAAAGACATCCATTTCAGTCTCCTTTATTGAATCTTCCAATCGGACATAGGATGCCGTGAGAACGGCCTGTTTATACGGATGTTTTCTTTATTCTTGTAAAAAGATATAGAAAAAACGCCCGGTACCATTAAGACTCCGAGCGTTTTGTATAGGGTTCTCCTGCATTACGGCGTTTATTTGCGCTCCAGCTGCTCCATAGTTGTGAAATCTGCGATAATGTTCTCTGGTCCGCTGACGGTCTCTTTATCCCATACGAGCATTCCGCCTTCATAGTTAAGGATATGCTCGAAGCCCAGCTCCTGAAAGTAGCGGGCAACATTGAGGCTGCGCTGTCCGCTCCGGCAGACGAAGACATATTCGCGTTCTTTGTCCATATCATCCGCATACTCCGCAATTTCGCCCATCGGAATCAAAGGAACAGTCGGGATGTGGCCCGCTTCATACTCAAAAGGCTCTCTGACATCTATGACAATGGTTCCGCGTTCTTTATCCTCTAGAATCTGCTGCAGTTCATCTGCATCAATATGGGGTACCCCATAGATCATTTTGCTCATGATTTAATCCTCTCCTTATCCGCTATCCTTGTTTGAATTTTAACATTAGAGCGATGCCCCTTACAATTGGGCATCCTCCGGATCGTCTATAATAATTCTCATCGGCTGTCAAGATGTGGACAAGATTATCCACATTCCAGCATGATTCTGTGTGTAAATAAGATGAAAGCATACCCAGCAAGGGATTGTTTGAAACAGAAAACGGGTCCGTTTTTGCTGCGATTATCATGTGAAAACTGTGGATAATGTGCATAACTTAGTGGATAATATCCCCTTTTTTTTGAAAATGGTTGGTACAAGCGGGTTTCCAACCGTTTTATTTTCCATTTTTCGCTGAATTGATCCCTGTATCTGGGGATAACTATGTGCACAAATTTGTTGTCACATCTATGAATTTATTGGCCCTTTTTTTCTCCGGCTTAAGCGGGATTAGTCACGCTTCGGCAAGCTGCTCCCATTCGGCATAAGCGTCGGCCAATCCGGCCTTATGTTTGTCGATCGTGGTTTGTCTTTCCTGAACGGCCGTATAGTCCTGATAGACCTCCGGCAATGTCAGTTCATTTTCAAGCGTTTCGATCTCTTCCTCAAGTTTGGCAATGGAGGCTTCGAGCTGCTCCATGCGGCGCTGACGGTTCCGTTCTTCCCGTTTAGCCTGCTTGTCGGCTTCAAAGGAAGCGGCGCCCGTTTTGGTTTCGTTCAGCTCGGGAACGTCCTTTTTGCCTCCGGCGGCTTGTTTGGCGGCCGCATTCGCTGCCTGCTCGGCGGCAATTTCGGCAAGCTCCAGCTTCTTCTCGACATAGTCGTCATAATTTCCTAGGAAATGTCTGGCTCCTTCCGGGTGCAGCTCAATGACCCGTTCGGCCATTTTATTCAGGAAATAACGGTCATGGGAGATAAACAGCAGCGTTCCATCATAGTCAAGCAAGGCCGATTCCAGCACTTCCTTGCTGTACAAGTCCAGGTGGTTGGTCGGTTCGTCCAAAATAAGCACATTGGCTTTCAGCAGCATCAGCTTGGCTAGCGCAACACGGGCTTTCTCACCGCCGCTCAGACTGGAGACCCGTTTCTGCACGTCATCCCCGCTAAACAGGAAGTTGCCGAGAATGGTACGAATCCGGGCTTCTTCTACATGGGGATAAGCGCTCCACAGCTCTTCCAATACGGTATTCGTGCCGGTCAGATGAGTTTGCTCCTGATCGTAATAGCCGATCCGGATTTTGGTGCCCCAATTGATTTTGCCGGCTGTCGGCTTCAAATCTCCGGTCAGAATTTTGAGCAGTGTTGATTTGCCGATCCCGTTCGGGCCGATCAAAGCGGCGGTTTCGCCGCGGCGCAGCTCGAAGGAGACATTTTTAAAGAGCGGATGGTCTTGATCGAACGCATAAGACAGCTGATCGACCTGCAGCACTTCGCGGCCGGACATAATTTCGGCTTCAAAAGAGAAGTTGGCCCGTTTCAAATCGCCAAGCGGTTTGTCCATAACATCCATTTTGTCGAGCATTTTCCGGCGGCTTTGCGCTCTTTTGGTTGTTGAGGCTCTAACGATGTTCTTCTGGATGAACTCCTCCATGCGGGCAATTTCGTCCTGCTGTTTCTCATATTGCTTCATCGCACTTTCGTATTCGGCGTCCTTCAGCTCGGCATAACGGCTGTAATTGCCCGTATAACGTTTGGATTGATGGCGTTCGATTTCAACGATCGACGTGACAAGCCGGTCCAGGAAATAACGGTCGTGAGACACGACGAGCAAAGCGCCGGAATAAGCGCGAAGATAATCTTCCAGCCAGGTCAGCGTTTCGATGTCCAGGTGGTTGGTCGGTTCGTCGAGCATCAGCACATCGGGGGCCTGCAGCAGAATCCGGGCCAGAGCCAAGCGGGTCTTCTGCCCACCGCTAAGCGTGGCGATCGGCGTATCTTGCGGGAATTCGCTGAATCCCATCCCGTGCAGCACGCTGCGGATTCGAGTCTCGATCTCGTAGCCGCCCAGATCCTTAAAGCGGTCCGAGTTATGAGCATAACGCTCCAGCAGGTCCTGATAGCTTTTATCTTCATGATTGGCAGCCGGGTCGGCAATTTGATGCTCCATCCGCCGCAGCTCTGCCTCCATCTCCAGCAGGGGGGCGAAGACGTGCAGCATCTCTTCCCACAGCGTTTTGTCGGAAGCGAGGCCGCTGTTCTGGGCCAAATAACCAAGTGTTGTTTCTTTAGCTTTAAAAATCTGCCCGCCGTCATAAGACATCTCGCCGGCGAGAATTTTGAGCAGCGTAGATTTGCCTGCGCCGTTTACACCGACAAGGCCGATCCGCTCGCGCTCCTGAATTTGAAGGCTGATGCCTTCAAGAATGGGTGTTACTCCATAGAGCTTCGTAATATTTGAGGCTTGAAGCAGCATAATAACAAACATCCTCCATCTTTATAATGAACCGCTCGCATGGGCGGCAGTCAGGACACATATACTTTTTCAGTTTAACCGAAACCGGCTCCGATTGCACCGGAAAGAGAGGTTTGAATTGTTTTTGACCAGGCTTGCGGGAAGCCGCAGGGCTTGTTTTCATTTTCATGGAACAATGATAAACTAACTAATAGAACTGATATTTCGTTTATGTCAACGGGATTGAGTATTTTGTCCTGAAAGGTTAAGCCATATGGATCTGAAAGAAAAGAAACGTTTGCTCAGACAAGAGGCGGCGGCTAAACGGGCTTCGCTCGGAGAAACCGAACGCAGGATGTTGTCCGAATCTGCCTGCAGGCTTGCCGAGGATGAAGTGCTTGCGCCGCTTCGCCGGAGCCGGCCGGGGCAAAAGCTTACGCTGTTCAGCTATTTGTCTTTCAAGGATGAGCTTTCTACAAGGTCTCTTGTGGACAGCTGCCTGGGGAAAGGCGACACCGTGCTTGTGCCCAGAATTACAAAGGGCGGGATGCTGGCTGTCCACCGTTTTGAGGACTGGTCCTCGCTGAAGCCGGGAGTCTGGGGCATTTCCGAACCGGCTGCGGATAGTCCGGTCTGGCCGGAGGAACGGTACGGCGAAATCGATGTGGTGATCGTCCCGGGGCTGGTCTATGATCTGCACGGAGGACGGATTGGTTACGGCGGCGGTTATTATGACCGTTTCACGCAGCGCTTGAAGCAGACGGCGGGCGGGGGAGCGGGACGAACGTTATTCGCTTCATTGCTGTTTGAAGAGCAGCTTGCCCAGCAGGTACCGGCCCAAGCGCATGATTTGAGATTGGACGTTCTGATTACGCCAGCGAACGTATTTTACATAAATAAGGATGATGTTTAAGATGGAACAACCAGGAAGCGGCATGACCCACTTTAATGAGCAGGGCAGGGCTAAAATGGTAGACGTCTCCGGCAAGGAAGTTACCTTCAGAACTGCCGTAGCGGTTACGACCGTTACGATGCTGCCTTCAACGCTGGCGGCAATCCGGCAAGGCAATATTCATAAAGGCGATGTGCTGGCCGTGGCCCAGATCGCCGGCATCCAGGGCGCGAAGCGGACCTCGGACTGGATTCCGATGTGCCATCCGCTGCCGCTGACCGGAGTGAACATTACTTTCTCCGATAACGGCCATGATCAGCTTTATATTGAAGCTTCCGTCAAGACGGAAGGGCGCACAGGCGTAGAGATGGAGGCGTTGACAGCCGTTTCCGCGGCGGCGCTTACGGTTTACGACATGTGCAAGGCGCTTCAGAAGGACATGGTTATCGGTCCTACCGAATTAAAGTCCAAACAGGGCGGTAAAAGCGGAGACTACCATAAGAGTTAATCAAACATAAAGAGTTAGTGTTCCAAGTGAGTTCCTAATGCGGATGGAGGATAACTTTATGGAGAAGTGGAAAACAGCCATCCTCACGGCCAGCGACAAAGGCTCCCGGGGAGATCGGGAGGATACGAGCGCCCAGGTAATTCGGGAACTGGTCGAAGAGGAATTGAACGGTGAAATTATTGAATACCGGATTGTTCCGGACGAAGAAGATGAAATTATCGCCGCACTTATTGAAATGACCGATTATTTTCAGGCCAATCTGGTTTTGACGACCGGCGGGACCGAGCTTGCTGCAAGAGATGTTACGCCGGAGGCAACCCGTCGCGTCATTGAACGTGAAGTTCCAGGGATGGCGGAAGCGATGCGGGCGGGGGCGATGAAGAAAAATCCCGCTGCCATGCTGTTCAGAGGCGTGGTCGGGATTCGCGGCAGAACGCTGATCGTCAACCTGCCGGGCACCCCGAAAGGGGTTCATGAAAATTTGGCCGCCATTATGGAAGAGCTTCCGGAGGCTCTGCTGATGGTGACGGGGCAGTTCCGTCTATAGTTGAAAGATAAGGCCGTAGAAGGAGGAGCGCATGAGCGAATCATCGACATCCAAAACGATGAGCATGACCAGTCACCTCATGGAACTCCGCAAACGTCTGCTAGCCGTGCTGCTTGTATTTGGACTTGTGCTGATCGGCGGTTTTCTGGCGGCTGAACCGATCTACCATTATCTAACGACCAGAGGCAGCGGCGGAGTATTTGTGCGTCTGAATGCTTTTTCCTTTTGGGACGGAGTCGGCATTTACATGAAAATTGCACTGACCGTCGCTTTTGGCATTACTTTGCCTTTTACCTTCTATCAGCTGTGGGCTTTTGTAAGCCCCGGCCTGAAGGCGGAGGAGCGGAGAGCAACGCTGAAGTACATTCCGTTTGCCTTTCTAAGTTTTGTAGGCGGAGCTGCGTTTGGTTATTACGCGGTTTTTCCGCTTGCGATTCATTTCACCTCTGATTTAAACAAGGAATTGGGACTGGTGGAAACCTACGGGGCGGCCGATTATTTCCGGTTTCTTACGAACATTGTAGTGCCGGTGTCGCTGGTGTTCGAGCTGCCGCTTATGGTCTTGTTTCTGACACACCTGCGTCTGGTGAATCCGCCAAAACTCCGCAAGATGCGGAAGATGGCTTACTTCGCCCTTGTAGTCGCTTCTGCGGCGATTACGCCTCCCGATTTCATCTCGGCGTTCATTGTATTGATTCCACTGCTGCTGCTCTATGAATTCAGCATCGTGTTGTCCGCACGGGTATACCGGAAGCAGAATCAAGGAGAAGGAGAAACAAAGGAATAAGTTTATAGTCCGTTTGGGTACAAACCTGGAATATCTTCTTTCTCACAAGGATAGAATGAATAGGGAATGTCCAAACGGCTTTTTTTATGTGAAAAGTTATGCTGAAAAAGTTGTACAAAGGACTTGAAAAATGCCATTACTTTGAGTATCATAAACAGTGTTGTTAGCACTAACTAAGGTTGAGTGCTAATACATAAGAACAATCACATTTAAACTCAAATCTAACATAATTTCGAAGGAGGCTATTTTTTCATGATCAGACCTTTAGGTGAACGCGTATTGGTGGAAGCTATTGAACAAAGCGAAACTACTGCATCCGGGATCGTGCTTCCGGACACATCCAAAGAGAAGCCGCAAGAAGGCAAAATTGTTGCTGTAGGCAGCGGCACGCTGAAAGACGGCGTTCGTGTTCCTTTGGAAGTTCAAGTTGGCGACGTGGTGATCTTCTCCAAATATGCCGGCACAGAAGTGAAATACGAAGGCAAAGAATATTTGATTATGAAAGAAAGCGACATTCAAGCTATCGTTGAATAATAGACCCGCACCAAATCGAAAGACAGATTGTCTGAAATGAACAACTATAACAATCGATAATTGGGAGGTTTTCTTAAATGGCAAAAGACATTAAATTCAGTGAAGACGCTCGTCGTGCAATGCTCCGTGGTGTAGACGCTTTGGCTAACGCTGTAAAAGTAACACTCGGTCCTAAAGGCCGCAACGTGGTATTGGAGAAGAAATTCGGCAGCCCGCTCATCACCAATGACGGCGTGACAATCGCTAAAGAAATCGAGCTGGAAGATGCATTCGAGAACATGGGTGCTCAGCTGGTTAAAGAAGTAGCAACTAAAACCAACGACGTTGCCGGTGACGGTACAACTACTGCAACCGTGTTGGCACAAGCCTTGATCCGTGAAGGTTTGAAGAACGTTACTGCAGGTGCAAGCCCAATCGGACTTCGCAAAGGGATCGACAAAGCGGTTCGCGCTGCGGTTGAAGAATTGAAAGCCATCTCCAAAACCATCGAAGGCAAACAATCCATCGCTCAAGTAGCCGCTATCTCTGCTGCTGACGATGAAGTAGGCCAACTGATTGCTGAAGCTATGGAGAAAGTTGGCAAAGACGGCGTAATCACTGTAGAAGAATCCCGTGGATTCGCTACTGAGCTGGAAGTTGTAGAAGGTATGCAGTTTGACCGCGGCTACATCTCTCCTTACATGATTACGGATACCGACAAAATGGAAGCTAACCTGGATAACCCTTATATCCTGATTACAGATAAAAAGATCAGCAGCACGCAGGAAATCCTGCCTTTGCTTGAGAAAATCGTTCAACAAAGCCGTCCGCTTGTGATCATCGCTGAAGACATCGAAGGCGAAGCGCAAGCCATGCTGATCGTGAACAAACTGCGTGGTACTTTCAACGCGGTAGCTGTGAAAGCTCCTGGCTTTGGCGACCGCCGTGAAGCTATGCTGCAGGACATCGCTGCTCTGACAGGCGGCCAAGTGATCACTGAGAAATTGGGTCTTGACCTGAAATCTACTACAATCGATCAATTGGGTAACGCTCGTCAAGTTATCGTAACGAAAGAAAACACAACGATCGTTGACGGTGCTGGCGACAAAGCCGATATCGATGCTCGTGTGAACCAAATCCGTTCTCAATTGGAAGAAACAACTTCCGAGTTCGACAAAGAAAAACTGCAAGAGCGTCTGGCTAAACTCGCTGGCGGCGTTGCGGTTGTTAAAGTCGGCGCAGCTACTGAAACTGAACTGAAAGAGCGCAAACTGCGCATCGAAGACGCCCTGAACGCAACTCGCGCTGCGGTTGAAGAAGGTATCGTTTCCGGTGGTGGTACTGCCCTCGTTAACGTATATCACGCTGTTGCAGCTGTTGAAGCGGCTGGCGACGAGAAAACAGGCGTAGAGATCGTACTCCGCGCTCTGGAAGAGCCAATCCGCACAATCGCAGCTAACGCTGGCGAAGAAGGTTCCGTAATCGTGGACCGTCTGAAGAAAGAAAAAACAGGTATCGGCTTCAACGCCGCTACTGGCGAATGGGTAAACATGATCGAAGCCGGTATCGTTGACCCTGCTAAAGTAACTCGTTCCGCCTTGCAGCACGCTGCATCCGTTGCAGGTCTGTTCCTGACAACTGAAGCTGTCATCGCTGACAAGCCAGAACCTGCTGGCGCTGCTGGTGCCCCTGACATGGGCGGCATGGGCGGTATGGGCGGCATGATGTAAGAAAAGGCTGATAAAGCCTTAATCTCTACCTAAAGGTTTTAACCCACTTCTTAATTGTTAAATTAGGAAGTGGGTTTTTTATTTGATTAAATTTAGAACAATTTTTTGAAACCAATTGATTGCCACTCTTGTCATGATAAAAGTAATTGGTAACATAATTGTAGAGATAGAAAGAGAGTATTTTATTCGGGGAAAATCAATGTCTAACCATAGACCTGTCTCTCTATATGCATTAATAGAAGGGCCGATTAAGTTTACTAACAACGCGCAGATCCAAGCTGCAATTACGCTTATAATCCAGGAAGCCTTATTACGAATTGGCTTGTTTATTATATACAAACCTAGTACTGGTACCCCATAACCGCGCCTAATAAATTTACTACTAATGAAACAATAATAGATGAAATAGCCCTATAAGATCGTTAATTCAGGAGTAAATATCTACGAACGATAATCTGTAATGGGCCGCTTGATGCAAGAAAAGGCTGATAAAGCCGGCTGGCACCACAGCCCCAAACGTTTTACAATATAGGGATACATTTATCCATAAGAAAACAAAACAAAAGTGGTGATACCAATGGGGGTAACCGTTAAGGATATTTTACAATTGCCTTCCTTTCGGGGGGCCAAAGTATTAACAGGAAAGAGCAATCTGAGCCGTACGGTCTCCTCCTTGTCTGTTCTTGAGGTGTCCAATGCGGATTTTTCTTCCCAGATCGTTAATTCGGTACAGGAAGAGTGGTACGCGGAAGAACTTGTGATCAGCTCTCTTTTTTCGATAAAGGACAGTGTTGAGAAGCAATGCGAGACCATCCGTTATTTGCACGGACTTGGAGAAGTGGGGCTGATCTTATATTATGTAGGCATTGTCATTCGGGAGCTCCCGGAAGAGGTGCTGGAATTTGCAGAATCCCTGAACTTCATGATTATCTGCATGCCGGAGAACGATTATACGCTGCGTTACAACGAGGTCATCTATGAGGTCATGGAAGCCATCGTGCTGAACAATCAGACGATCAACGACAATTTCGTCAATGAATCTCTGGAAAAGGTGACGCTCCTCCCTGAGCATTCGCAAAGTGTGGAGATGACGCTGAAGCTGTTATCCGACCGGCTGAAGGCCAGCCTCATTCTAACAAACAAAAACCTACAAATCGTAAATCAGGTGATGTGGCCGCGCAACTCGCCTTTGGAGGTCTCCCAAATGATCCGGGATTACGCGCCACAGCTGGTAAACAGCGGCAGCCGGACTGAAGACCGGGCGCCTGCCTGCTTTATGGAGCACCGCGGCATCTATCAGAAGAACGGGGAAGTGCTTTATTTATTTTTGATTAAGGAACAATCCAAGCTGCCCGCCAAAACGATGGATAAAATCAGTGAAGTGGTGCAGGTGGCTATCAACCTATGGGGCGACAAACATAATGAGGTCAGCGAATATGCCTTGGTGAAAGCTATCATCAACGATGAAAGCGAGAAAATGCGCAGGCTTGCGCAGCTCCTTCATATTGATGTCTCCGCCATTCAAATGATGTGGCTGGTGTACCTTCAGGACTTGTCCATGGAGAAACACGTTCGAGAAGAGTTAGAGGAGTACCTGTCCAAATACTATAAGACGGCGGTCATTCAAACGATTGATCATTGTATTATCGTCCTGCTCGGGAACTGCTCCTACAAATACAATGAATATGAAATTGCGGCTGAATATGCCGAGACGACAAGCTTTCTGGCCTCTATATCCGAAATGGTCTACGCGCCGCGTATGAGAAATACGCTGGATGTAAGGCGGATGTACCAGCTTGTGAATCAAGTAGGGAAGAAGGTTCACCTGATCTACAATCACCGCAAATTATTTACGGCAGCGGAGATTCGCTCCATGAAGCGGGCCATTGATTTGAGTATACAGGGCGAAGAGATTATCGAGGAATGGATGTCCGCTATAGCGCCTGTACTAAATGATGCGGAGTCGGTCCGGACACTGGCCACCTTCCTGCTGGATGCCAAGGGAAATCTGGATGAATGCGCACGGCTGCTTTTCATTCATAAAAATACGGTGAAATATCGGATCAAGAAGATTAGTGAGCTGGTCGGATACGATATTACCGTCAACTCCGAGTTTTACGAGGTTTACCTGGCTTGCATGATTTACCGGCTAATTAATAGCTGACCTTCCAAAACTATCCGGGTTTTTGTCTTTTAGGACAAAAATTCGGATTTTTCTTTTTATTTCTGAAAAAGACGATCTTCTATCCTTTCATTTACAATAAGAAAAATCAATTTGAACGAGATAGGAGGAAGGCAGATATGAAAACAGATAAAGCCAATCAATCCTGGTTTACGTTAGCCTTTGTATGGGCCGGAGCCATGATCAGCATACCTGGTCTTCTCGTCGGAAATACCCTGATCGCAGGGATGAGCATGGCCCAGACCTTAGTTGTCACAGTAGTGGGGTATGCCATTATCGTAGTCCTTATGATTCTCCAGGGCATGCAGAGCACAGACTTGGGCAAATCGACCGTTCAGGTCGCAAGCCAGGTGTTTGGTAAACAAGGCTCGCGTACCATTCTCTCGATTCTTCTGACGATTGCCTGTCTGGGCTGGTTCGGGATTCAGGCGAATGTGTGCGGAGCGGCGGTGGCTAACTTGATGGCGGAGTTTGATATTAAAATGTCCGTACCTGTTGCTTCGCTGATCAGCGGTCTGGTGATGGTTGTTTCGGCCATGTATGGGATCAAAGTGCTTCGAGTACTAAGCTATATCGCTGTACCTTTACTGGTTGTCCTTTGTGTTTATGGCCTGATTCATGCCCTGACCGGTGACAATGTGCAGCTGATTTCGAATTATAGACCCGAATCGAAGATGAACTTTACGGACGGGCTGGCTGTCACGATCGGCTCCTTTGCCCTCGGTGCAGTCATTGCGGGAGATTACTCCCAGTTCTCCAGAAAACGTTCCGATGTGTGGAAAGCGGCCCTCTTCGGCATTATTCCCGCAGGGGTCCTGATGATCGGCGTCGGTGCCGTACTTACGCTTGCTTATCAGACCAATGACGTAACAGCCGTGTTCTTGAGTATTGCCACTCCGCTGATCGGCGGGATCGCTTTGGTTCTGGCCACTTGGAAAACCAATATGGTCAACGCCATTTCCGGCGGATTTGCTTTAATCAACGTCTTTAACGTTTCCAAGCAGAAAGAGAAATGGGCGGTCGGGGCTGCCGGACTTATCGGAACAGTGCTCGCCGTAATCGGTATTCTGGGTTATTTTACACCGGTGATGTCGATCCTGTCGGCCATGGTTCCCCCGGTAGCAGGTGTAATGATCGCCTCTTATTGGATGATCAACAAGGGAGACAAGAACAGCTGGAGAGAGACGGAAGGGGTTAACAAGCTGGGCATCTACTCCTGGCTTATCGGTTCGGTGATCGCGGCCATTCCGGTTGTACTCTCGCTGTTCCCGAGCCTGCCGCAGGTGTCCAATCAGCCCCTGATCGGGATTGTGATTTCCTTTGTCCTTTATGTCGTAGGTTACCGGATTACAGCTTCAAAAACAGTAGTATTGGAGGAACAGCAATGAGATATCTGGATAAAACAGCTATTGAAAATATTTCAATCGGGGCCGCTTTCCTGGGAACAGGCGGCGGCGGCGACCCCTATATCGGCAAGCTGATGGCGATTTCCGCCATTGAACAAAACGGCCCGGTCAGGCTGTATTCGGTTGATGAAATCGCCGATGAGGATTTTTTTATCCCGACGGCCATGATGGGGGCACCTTCCGTATCGTCCGAGAAGTTCCCGAACGGGAGCGAATTCGTTAAAGTATTTCAGAAGCTGTCCCGGTACCTGGGCAAAGACAACATTGCAGGCACCTATCCGATGGAAGCGGGCGGCGTCAATTCGATGATCCCCATCGTAGTCGCTGCACAGCTGGGACTGCCGCTCGTCGATTGCGACGGGATGGGAAGAGCGTTTCCGGAGCTGCAGATGGTAACGTTTAACCTGGATGGCGTTCCGGCGACGCCGATGGCGATTACCGATGAGAAAGGGAATATCGGCATTTTTGAAACGATTGATAATAAATGGACGGAGCGGCTCGGCCGGGCGGCGACGGTGGAGATGGGAGCAAGCGCTCTGGTGAGCCTGTACCCTACGACCGGTGCACAGATGAAAACAAGCGGTGTGCATGGCATCGTGACGCTTTCGGAGCGGATTGGAGAAATTATTGCTTCGAAGAATAGAGATGCCAAGGACAAACTTGAGGAGCTGCTCCAGCTTGTATCCGGTTATGAGCTCTTCCAGGGCAAGATTGTCGATGTGATCCGGGAGACCAAAGGAGGGTTTAACCTCGGCCGCATGAATCTGGAAGGGATTGAAGGCCATAAGGGCGGAAACATGGACGTTCATTTTCAAAATGAAAATCTCGTTGCGGAGAAGGACGGCCGCGTTGTAGCGATGACCCCGGACTTGATTTGTCTGGTCGATTTCGAAACCTTGTCGCCTATAACTACAGAAAGCCTGAAATACGGGAAACGTGTAAGAGTCATCGGACTCCCTGCCCATGAGAAGTGGAGAACGGCGAAAGGCATAGAGACAGCGGGTCCCAAGTATTTTGGATATGACTATGAATATGTTCCTCTTGAAAAATTGGTGAACAAGGCGGTGGCAGACCATGTATAGAATCGGAATTGATGTGGGCGGAACCAATACGGATGCCATTATTCTGGATGAGCGCCATCAGCTGATCCATGCCGTGAAATCGCCGACAAGTTTGGATATCAAGACGGGGATTGAATCCTCTCTCCGGCAGTTGCTGCAGGAAGCCAAGATTGATAAAGCACAGATTACTCACGCGATGCTGGGCACAACCCAATGCACCAATGCTATTGTAGAACGCAAGAAGCTGGCGAAGGTCGGCGTTATCCGTTTAGGATACCCGGCTACAGCATCCGTACCGCCGTATACGGCTTGGCCTAAAGATATGGTGGACATCCTGTCCGGCAGCTACTCGCTGGTTCAGGGCGGTTATGAATACGACGGCCAGCTGCTTGGTGAGGTGGATGAAGAGGAGATTAAGGCGCTGCTGGACAAGTGGCGGAACCATGTGGAGTCCATTGCCGTTATCGGGGTATTTTCCTCCATCAAAAATGACCAGGAGCTTTTGGTTCGTGACCTCATTCAAGAAGAATACGGGGAAGCCTTCCCGGTTTCCTGCTCCTCCTTAATCGGCTCCGTCGGTCTTATTGAACGGGAGAACGCAACGATTTTAAATGCGGCATTGTGCAAGGTGATTGCTGCAACTACGTCGGGATTTATTCATGCCCTTGAGGAAGAAGGAATCAAAAGCGCGCAGGTGTACCTGTGCCAAAACGACGGAACCCTGATGTCCATTGATTATGCCAAGCAGTTCCCGATTCTGACGATTGCCTGCGGACCGACCAACAGCATCCGCGGCGCTTCTTATTTGGCACAGATCAAAGATACGATGGTGCTCGACGTCGGCGGCACGACCTCGGATATCGGCGTTCTGCAGGACGGTTTCCCCCGGGAATCGTCAGTAGCCGTTGAGGTCGGCGATATCCGCACCAATTTCCGGATGCCGGATATCATCTCCGTTGGCCTGGGCGGCGGCAGTATTGTCCGGGTGAGCGACAGCGGTGCCATTACAGTCGGTCCGGACAGTGTCGGCTATAGAATCGGCGAAGAAGCGCTTGTCTTTGGCGGGAATACACTGACAACAACGGACATCGCAGTCCGTCTGGGGCTTGCTGAGGTCGGCGATAAAAGTCTGGTGTCTCACCTGGAAGAGGATTTTGCCTTAGCGGTACAGGCCCAGATAGCGGCTATCATCGAGCAGGCCATCGATAAGATGAAAACCTCTTCCGAAGACATTCAGCTCGTTCTTGTGGGCGGAGGAAGTATCATTATCCCGGATCAGATTCGCGGGGTCGCCCGCATGATCAAAACGGAAAACGGAAATGTTGCCAATGCCATCGGCGCCTCCATTGCCCAAATCAGCGGCCAATACGAACAGATTTATATTTACTCCAGAGAGCCGCGCGAATCTTCCCTGAAGGATGCCGAGGAAAAAGCGGTTAAACAAGCCGTTTTAGCCGGTGCGGTTTCCGAAACCATTGAATTGGTGGAAGTGGAAGAGACACCGCTGGCTTATCATCCGGAGAATGCCACCCGGTTAAGAGTCAAAGTTGTAGGAAAAATGAAATAGTAGTATAGGTTTAAAAAGCCCTGCCGCATAGGTTCTATGCTTGCAGGGCTTTATTTCGCTATTCTTCTATGGGATCACATCGCTGGCAGGCAGGTTGGCCTTATCAGTTCTTGAAATAATGCCCCTGTTCAAGATCTTCGATTAAGCCTGGTTCCTTAGGCTGCCACTCCAAACGCTGCTGCGTGAGCGCACTGGAGGTTGGGTTATCGGCGGAGGCGAAAGCGCCAAGGAAACCGAAATGAGCATCCGCTTCTTCTCGCGGAATGCTGACGACCGGTACGCCCAAATGCCGTCCGATGACCTCTGCGATGTCGCGGAAGGGTACCCCCTCATCCCCAACCCCATGAAGGATGGAACCCGCTGGTGCCTGTTCGAGCGCCAGCCGGAACAAACGGGCGGCATCCAGGCGATGTACGGCTGGCCAGCGGTTAGACCCGTCGCCGACATAAGCGGCGGCACCTTTGGTGCGGGCGACGCCGATCAAGTAGGAGACAAATCCTTGGTCGCCTTCCCCGTGGACGGAAGGAGAAAGACGGACAACAGATGAACGTACGCCGCGTTTGGCGAACGCCAGTGCCGTATTTTCCGATGCGCCCCGGGCATGCTGTCCGGCAACGATTTCTTCCGTTCCGATTGTACCCGGAGGGGTAACGCCTAACATCATCAAAGTCCCTGAGGTATTCACGAAGGGTTTGCCGGATCCTTCAAGGGCAGCCCCGATGGTTTCGACGGCGCGGAGATCGGCTGCCAGTGCACCCTCATAATCCGAAAAATCATGCTTGAATGCCAGATGAATAACGCCGTCGGCCGAAGCGGATCCGCTGCGCAGGCTGTCTAAATCGTCAAGACTCCCGCGGTGTACCTCCGCTCTCGCAGCGGTCAGTTCGGACACCGCTTTATCCGTACGGGCAAGCCCGACAACTTGATGGCCGGCGCTAATAAGCTCATTTACTACTGCAGATCCAATAAAACCAGTCGCTCCTGTAACAAAAACACGCATAATTGTGGCCTCCTTAAATTTAGGTTATCAAGAGTAGCTACAGGAACGATTATAAGACGTTATGTTGATAAAATAAACTATTTTTATTAAATTAGTTAATTTATTAAGAAATGTTTGTGATACACCCTATTTTCGTTATAATAGAATTCATGAGTTTAAAGGAGGATTTAGGCCGTGAGAAAAGCCGTCAGCAGAGATCAATATCTCATGAAAATAAAGCCCGTTATCAGGCATACCAAATTCAGCCAATTAAAAATAGATGAAATCGCTAAGTATATGGACATCAGCAAAGTGACGTTGTATAAGCATTTTTCTTCCAAAGACGAGATCATTCAGGAGGTTGTAGATTATTCGGTCAATTTTCTGGATGAGGTGGATCAGGTGATTGAGGATGAAAATCTCTCGTACATTAAACGATTTCAAAAGACGTTTATCCAGTCGCTTGTCTGCGTCATTTATATTACGGATTTGTTTTTGGACGATCTTAAGGAGTTTTATCCTCATCATTTTGATGCTCTTTCCGCCGCCATGCAGGATAGGAACAAAAAGCTGCAGGCCTTCTTTGAATCAGGAATGGAGCAGGGGATCTTCAACCGGATGAATGCCGTACTGTTTATGGTTCAGGACGACGCCATGCTGCGGCGCCTGATGGAGCCGTCTTTTTCAATCCAATATGATGTAACGCTCAAGCAAGCTGTCATGGACTTTTATCAGATGAAGAAGTATCAGCTGCTAAAACCCGAATATTTGGATCAGGCAGACGATTCCTCAGTGGAAAAACGTGTCGTTCAGATTTTGCAAACCGTTTCTGTCAATTATTAGGGCATAAAGAGAAGAGAGGTTTGCTTAGGCTCCCTTGAGGGAGCTTTTTCTTTGCCTTGACAAAAGTAAATAAATGGGGTTTTATGAACGGAATTGATCTGGTTATTAAAGGGAATTAAATGTTCTTATAAGAAACTGCAAAGGAGGGATTCCCTATCAGAATCAGTAAAGGACGTTTGTTCCTTATCCTATTTCTCCTTATTATGCTTGGAGTAAATGTTTATAATCTGGGCGTGATCGACTGGTTTAGAACGTATTCGTTGGATAAGGTGCTGATCAACAAAATGCAGGATAACGGTGTAGATCGTATGCTCTTATTTAATGAAGCAGATACATCTATAGAAGATCCTCAGGTCATCAAGAACTTCCTTAACAGCTTTGAAGATGTTCGTTTAAAGAAGGTAAAAAACTTCGATAGACGTGGGGATCGTATGGGCGATTTCTATATGTTTAAAGATTATCGTGATCACACGGAACAAAACGGGATTAGCTTATTTGGTGAAAATGGGACCGTAAAATACCTGGAAGTCAATGATGCCCAAAAGACGAAAAACCAGCTGATCACCTTCAAAATCGTCGGTGGCAATGTTGATTACAAAGCGATTAAAGAAGTTATAAGTCAATCTAAGGAGATTAAATAGTAAGGAAATAAAATAACGTTAACGCTTCTCCTCGTACGCGCGCAGCTCAGCACCAGCTGACTGTGCATTATTTTTATGGTTAGATATAGTTTTTGGTTATAACCGGCTATATCTTTTAGGATTTACCCTATACCCGGAAAACTATGCTATTTTGAGTTTAACAAGAACAGCGGACGACGGCAGGCCTGCAGGAACCGCTCAAGACAATCTCAATATAGAGGAGTGTTTCCGAATGAAAAGCAGCAATTTAGGATACCCGCGCATCGGCCAAAACCGGGAGTGGAAGAAAGTAATCGAGGCCTATTGGGCCGGCAAGCTGGAAGAGCAGGAGCTGCACAGCGAGCTGGAATCCATTCGCCTCGGGAACTTGAAGCTTCAGCAGGAGCAGGGGATTGACCTGATTCCTGTGAATGATTTTACTTATTACGATCATGTACTGGATACGGCTGTGATGTTCGGATTGGTGCCACAACGTTTTGCCTGGGACGGAAGACATGTGGATCTGGCCACCTATTATGCGATAGCCCGGGGGAACAAGGAAGCCACCGCCTCCGAAATGACAAAATGGTTCAACACGAACTATCACTATATTGTGCCGGAGATTACGGCGGATCTGCAGCCGGTTCTGACGGTTAACCGTCCGCTTGAAGCATATCGGGAGGCCAAAACCAAGCTGGGTATTGAAGGCAAGCCGGTGCTTCTTGGCCTGTTTACGCTGCTGAAGCTGTCCAAAGGATACGAAGCCGAGCAGTTCTCGGCCTGGGTAGACCGTCTGCTTCCGCTATACGGACAAGTGCTGGCCGAGCTGGAGCAGGAGGGCGTGCAGTGGGTACAAATCGACGAGCCTGCCCTGGTGGCGACGCTTACGTCCGAAGAGCTGGCAGAGGTCCAGCATATTTACGGGTCTTTGAGCAAACAGCTGTCCGGATTGAAAGTGCTGGTTCAAACCTATTTTGAAGCTGTGGATCACTACAAGGAAATCGTTGCTTTGCCGGTGCAGGGCATCGGTCTCGACTTCGTCCATGACCGCGGGCAAAATCTGCGCTCTGTGCTGGAGCAAGGTTTCCCAAGCGACAAAGTGCTTGGAGCAGGCGTGATTGATGGCAGAGGCATTTGGAAATCCGATCTGGCTGCCAAGCTGGAGCTGTTGGATACCCTGAAACAAAAGGTAGCGGCGGAACGCCTGCTCGTTCAGCCGTCCAGCAGTCTGCTGCATGTCCCGGTGACAACAGCTCAGGAGCAGAAGCTTGATCCAGTCCTCAAAGACGCGCTTGCTTTCGCTAATGAAAAAATCACCGAGCTTGTGCTGCTCACCCAAGCCGGCAACAAAGGCGCTGCAGCCGTCAGCGCCGGGCTGGCTGCGGCTGATCGCGGCCGCAAGGCGCTCCAGCAGTCGCCGGCCAGAAACAAAACGGCGGTGCGCCAGCGTACCGCCGAGGCGGTGGCCCAACCTGCCGAGAGAACGGCTGATGTGGAGACGCGTCGCAAGGTTCAGCAGGACAAGTTCCAGCTTCCCCTGCTTCCGACAACCACGATCGGCAGCTTCCCGCAGACGCCGGAGGTCCGCAGCGCCAGACTGAAATGGCGCAAGGGCGAATGGAGCCCGCAGCGCTATGAAACGTTCATCAAGGAGCAGATCCAGGACTGGATCCGGATTCAGGAGGAGCTAGGGCTGGATGTGCTGGTTCACGGGGAGTTCGAACGTACGGACATGGTGGAATTTTTCGGAGAGAAGCTGGAAGGGTTTGCTTTCACGTCGCTGGGCTGGGTGCAATCCTATGGCTCCCGCTGCGTGAAACCGCCGATCATTTACGGGGATATCGAGTTCACCGCTCCGATGACGGTGGCTGAAACGGTTTATGCTCAATCGCTGACCCAAGCACCGGTGAAAGGTATGTTGACGGGTCCGGTCACGATCCTCAACTGGTCGTTTGTCCGGGATGATCTGTCCCGCGAAGAGGTTGCTTATCAGATTGCGCTGGCCCTGCGAGAAGAGGTCGAGGCGTTGGAAGCAGCCGGCATCGGTATGATCCAGGTGGATGAACCGGCTCTGCGCGAAGGGCTTCCGCTCAAACGCGAACAGTGGCCGCATTATCTGGAATGGGCGGTGAAGGCATTCAAACTGTCCACGACAACGGTCAAGGATGAAACGCAAATTCATACCCATATGTGCTACAGCGAATTTAACGACATCATCGAAGCAATCAGCGCTTTGGATGCGGACGTTATTTCGATCGAAACCTCGCGCAGCCACGGCGAGCTGATCGAAAGCTTTGAGAAATATACGTATGACAAAGGCATCGGCCTGGGAGTCTATGACATCCACAGCCCGCGTGTACCGCCGGTTGAGGAAATGACCTCGATGATCGACCGCGCTCTGCGGGTGCTGAAGCCGTCCCAATTCTGGATCAATCCGGACTGCGGTCTGAAGACGCGCAAAGATGAAGAAACGGTGCTGGCGCTGAGAAACATGGTAGAAGCCACTCGCCTCAGCCGTGAGAAATACAGCGTTAAAGCCTGATTTTCCAGCAAAATCAAGCCAAATAGAAAGCAGGTTCCGGAATGCACATCCGGAACCTGCTTCTTTTTCTGTTCAGGGGAAAGTCCAGTCAGCCGCATTTGACCCAATTCGTGCACGGACAGGAGGAGGGGAGCCGCTCAGCTTCAGGTTCTCAAAGGCTTGAACGGCTGATTTGGCGACTTCGATGTCCTGCGCGCTGACTCCTCCGCTTACGCCAATTGCTCCGATCATTCTGTCTTCCACCACAAAAGGGATGCCTCCGCCCAAAATCGTAATTTTACCTTGATTAATGCTATTAATTCCAAAAGCTTCACCCCCGGGAGCAGCGAGCTTGGCGAGCTGTTCTGTTGGCATTTTTAGGGCGGCGCTGGTCCAGGCCTTGCTCTGAGCCACTTCGATATCGCCGATTCTGGCATTGTCCATGCGGTGGAAAGCGACTAGATTAGCTCCTTCATCCACGATAGCGATGTCGCAGGCCAGCTTCATCTGGCGGGCTTTCTGTTCTGCAGCCTCAAGCAGCTGTTTGGCAAGCTCCAGCGTAAGTTTAAACAACCGGATCCCTCCTTTAGAGTTGGTATGTCCGTTTCTTTAGAGTCGGTACGTCCTTTCGTCCCTTCCTTCAGGCAGCATTCTAAATAACAAATCTACAAACCTATAAATCCCAGCTCAGGTCTCCAATTCAGGTAACAACGGACCCTCCATTAGCAAAATAAATCTGCCCTGACGTATACGAAGCATCGTCCGAGGCGAGCAGCACATATACGGGAGCCAGTTCAAACGGCTGGCCGGGCCGTCCGAGCGGAACCTCGGTTCCAAAGGTGGTGACTTCTTCCGCAGTGAAGGCGGACGGGATTAATGGCGTCCAAGTCGGCCCGGGTGCCACAGCGTTGACGCGAATGCCTTGATCGGCCAGGGAGAGGGCCAATGAACGGGTAAAGGATACAATGGCACCTTTGGTGGCGGTGTAATCGATCATGTTAGCCATTCCGGAGAAGGCAGTATCCGAGGTGGTGTTAATAATCGAGCTTCCTGCACGCAGATGGGGCAGCGCAGCTTTCGTCATGTCAAAAAATGAAATAATATTGGTATGGAAGGTATTCAGCAGCTGTTCTCGGGAAATCTGCAAAATGCTGGGCTGATGGAACTGCACCCCGTGATTGTTGACCAGAATGTCCAGCTTGCCGAAGGTTTGGACGGTTTTCTCTACTACAGCATAACAGTTGTTCTCGTGCCTCAAATCGGCGGCAAGGGTCAAACATTGGCGGCCAAGCTTGTTAATCATTTGCTGGGTTTCAGCCGCATCCTGATGTTCGTCGAGGTAAACGATGGCGATATCGGCGCCTTCCTTGGCGAAAGCTATGGCGGCGGCGCGGCCGATCCCGCTGTCTCCGCCGGTAATCAGCGCGATTTTGTTGGTTAATCTGCCGCTGCCGGAGTATGCCGGATTATCGGAGATCGGGCGGGGGGTCATGATATATTCAAAGCCGGGATGGCGGTCTTGATGCTGCGCTGGGAAAACAACCGGGACGCTGCGGCACTGCGTTGTCCAGCCCATGTAAGGATATTTGGGATAACTCATGATTGTCTCCTTTCGGATTTCATCGTTTGGTCCTAATTTATTCAAAGGTTAAGCAATAAAGAAGGAGGAACACCCTAATGGCGGAAAGCAAAACCAATGCAATGCGATTGCTCGATAAATCTCAAATTCCATACGAAACCTTGAATTACGATCACGAGGACGGGCAGATTCACGGCACGGCTGTTGCGGAGAAAATCGGCAGACCACAGGAGTCCGTCTTTAAAACGCTGGTGGCCCACCAAAGCGGCCAAATTAGTCAAATCTGCGTGTTTGTTATCCCGGTGGCGGAGGAACTCGATTTGAAGAAAGCAGCCAAAGCGGCCGGCGCCAAAAAGATAGAGATGCTGCCCGTGAAGGACCTGCTCAAATGGACGGGATATATCCGCGGCGGCTGTTCTCCTGTCGGCATGAAAAAGCTGTATCCCACCTTTATAGATGCCAGCGCCGAAGGGCTGAAGATCATCGCGGTCAGCGCGGGCAGAATAGGTACACAAATGGAGCTGAACCCGCAGCAGCTGGCGGAACAGGTGAAAGCCGTCTTTTTCCCGCTGACTAAAGAAGCCTGAATCCCGGGAACTGATAGGAGATCATAGGAGATCATAGAAAATCATAGGAGATCAAAATCAATACAGAAGGATGAGAGCCCGTTGGCATGACGCGGCTCTTTTTGTTTTAAGGGGAGGCATTGAAGGAGGAAACAATCCGTGGAGAATTAGGCAAAGTCTCTATAGAAATAGGCTACCGCCTGCTTTATCAAATCATCCATACTAAGTCCAGAGGATATTTGAATTTTATTGTAACTAAGGAGGAATTTCCGTGAGTCAAGCTTTAGTTCAGCAAGAACAAGCAAACGAACGGGCGGCTTTTCTTAAGGTGGTAACCATACTAGGATTAAGTTCGGTTCTTATCCTTTCGCTCATGTATATAACCATTCCGCTTGTTCCTATATGGGCCGACCATTATAAAGTAGCCCAAAGCGTTGCCGTCTGGACGGGCAGTGCCTTTGGATTCGCTTATGCACTGGGGAATATCTTTTGGGGGACTCTCTCGGACAGATTTCAGCGTATAAAAATTCTTTACACAGGGTTGTTTTTGCTTACCGGAGCCACGATCCTCGTCGGTTTAAGCCCCTCTATCGGAGCTTTAATTGCTTTACGGGGCCTGCAAGGACTGATTGCCGCTTCTTTCCCTGCCGTTGCGATTGCTTATGTAGGTGATGTTCTTGCTCCGCACTACCGGGCGCTTGCCATTTCATTCATCAGCTGCGGCTTTCTGCTGGCCGGGATCTTGGGGCAGGTTTATGCCACAGCGCTTCAGGCATCTCTCGGCTGGCGGAGCGCATTTTGGATTCTGGCCGCCGTATATTTCATTATTGCCTTATTCATGATGAAGCTGCCTAAAGGGGCTGTCCAGGGGACAACAAAAGCTTCTCTGTTTCAAGTTTATGCGCAGATGCTGCGGTTGTTTAGTAACGGAAGACTGCTGATTGCCTGGCTTGCTGCCGTTTCCATTCTGCTCAGCTTTGTCGGTATGTACTCGGCCCTTTCTTCCTTTGTTACGGAACAGTTCCACGGCGATTCGTCAACGTTGACCTGGATCCGTGTTGCGGGAATCCCCAGCATCCTGCTGTCCATCGGAGCGGGGAGCCTGATCAAACGGATAGGTCCGAAAAAGGTGACCGTCTACAGTTTACTGTTAGCCGGGATAGGCCTCATTCTTGAAGCCTTCTCCGGCTCGCTTCCGATGCTTGTTGTAGCAAGCGCGGTCTTTGTCCTCGGCATCGCCTCGGCGGTTCCCGGCATCATTGTCATGGTCGGACAGCTTGGCAGTCAGGCGCGGGGGAGTGCTACTGCCGTATATGCCTTCTTCGTATTCGTTGGAGCCAGTATGGGCCCGATTCTGGCCACTCAACTTATCGGCTACGGCGCGAAAACCGTATTTCTGGTCCTCGGCGGAATTGTTTTTCTGGCCGCTGTAGTGATCTCTATAGCGATTCGGCTTGAACGGGCATAAGCCTCAGTTCAATCCACAGCCTTGGCTGTTTTCCATAAAAAAAGAGGGGTCTCCTAAAATGGAGACCCCTCTTGCGATTGATCCAGCCTTCAGCGGTTAAGGATACACATTCAGCTCATGAATCGACCACCAGCTGGTGCTGGTACCGGTTTGCACGATGCGGATGTATCTCGCGTTTTGCGGTGAGAAGGTTGCTGTTATAACGGGACCGTTCCCTGTGCCGGTTGCAATGGCGCTACCAAAGCTGGTGCCGTCATTGGATACGTAAATCTCGTATCCGCGGGCATAGTCGTTGTTGCTGCCTGCGGAGTCCATGACGATTTTACTGAAGCTGCTCCCAGTCTTCATGTCGATGGTCAAGGACTGGCCCGGTGCCATCGGCGCGCCTGAGCTCCAGCGAGTGGAGGGGTTCCCGTCAAACAGGCTGGCCGGCAGGTCGCCGCTGGAAGGCGCCGAGGAAGCCGTCCAGCCATTGCGGGCAAGCGGCGTATCCGAGGAGCTGGCCGCGGAGCCAAATACATTTAGTTCGTGGATCGACCACCAGCTGGTGCTGGTACCGGTCTGTACAACTTTGATGTACCGGGCATTCTGCGCGGTAAAGCTGACGGTGATTACAGAACCGCTGCCGGTTCCTGATGCCACCGGATTGCCCCAGGTGCTGCCGTCACTGGACAAATAAACTTGATATCCGCGGGCATAATCGTTATCGCTGCCGGTCGAGTCCATTTTGATCGAACTCACGTTGTACGCCTTTTTCATGTCGATCGTCAAGGATTGACCGGAAGCCATCGGCACGCCAGTGCTCCAGCGGGTCGCGGCATTACCATCGAACAGATTCGCAGCGGCATCGCCGCTGGAAGGATCAGAGACGGCTGTCCAGCCGCTGCGATCCAGCGCTGTTCCTCCCGGATTTGTGCTGCCGTCCCCCGAATTTCCGCTGCCGTTTCCGGTAAATTCGGTAAGCGTCTGCCGCATGGCGGAAGCCGGATTGTTCCCATAAACACGGTCGCCAGTATTATTGACAATGTGGGTAATTTCGCTGCCAGGCGTGCCGTTGAGCCAGATCGTTGTGGCGTGATGGATCTTGACGCCCGGCACATTAGGCACTTCAATCGCACTGTTCAGCTTGACAGCCGCATCCCGGAAGTAGGAGTAAACGCCAAGCCCCCAGGCTTCATGGCTTGTTACGGAATCGGCCACCTTGTAGGAGGCATAGCCGTTAACTGTTCCGCCGCCTGACATCCAGGCCTCCTGGTTAGGAACATCGTACGGGATTTCCGATTGATAGAAATATAGTCGTCCGTCGTTGCCATTCCATAGCGTCTGGTATTCGTTGTGATGCTCATTAAACAGACCGTACAGGGTGACATCGGCACCGTTTACGATCAGACCGTTTTTGGACACGTTGCTAGTCCAGCCGGCTCCGTTGCCGTGGTCGGCACGCCAGATCCAGAAATGATCGCCGATCACGTCACGGCTGTTGATGATCAGTCCGGCATCCGTCCGGCCATTGGAAGCACCGCCGACCCGGAAGGTGAGGTCATGCAGTGAAGTCGGATTGGCGGCATGGCCTGCGCTGCTGCCCGCAGGGCCGACTTCCAGCAGGCTTGAAGTGTTGACCGGACCGGCATCGAAGGTCAATCCGGCGATTTTGACGCCATCTACATCCGCTACCGACATGGCCGGTTTCCCGGTGTCCGGCACGAGGGTCGGAATACCGATGCCAAGCACGACGGTGTTCGGATTGGTGATGCGGATCGTATCGTTTAAGTGGAAGAAACCAGGTGTAAACAGCAGGTTTTTGCCTTGGGCAAGAGCGGCGTTAATAGAGTCCGCCGTAGCCGTCTCCGGTTTGGCGATATAGAATTGGTCAATAGAGAGGGATGTGCCCGGGGTGGAGCCGTTTGCCCAGCTGACGCCCTGGGTGTTGGTTTGAAGCGAAGGAACAAATATCCGGTATTGGCTGGCGTTATCGATATACAGATAAGGTTTCTCCCGCATGATCGGCGTTTTGTCTACTACGGTATACGGAGGTTCCGGGAACTGGCCCGACGGCGCGTTAGTGTCACCTACAAAGACCATATTCCAAACCCCGTTGTTCCAGGAGCCCCATTGGCTGTTGCGCGAGAACCACTGCTGCTGGGAAGCCGGGACAACCGTACCGTCCACGATAGAATCCGCAAGGAAACCGCCGCTCGCCCAGCCGGCATTCCAGTTCGAGTCGAAGTCAAACAGATCAAGCTCGCCTTTAATATGCAGCCGTCTGAGCGGTGCTGCCTGGGAGACGGCAAATTGAGTCACTCCGTTCGAAGGAGCGATGGTCAAATTCTCGATGGCGCGCCAGAAATTGCGCGTTGCGTTGCCGTTATCCCAATCCGCATTGATGTTTAATCCCCCATTAATCGTAACGTCCCCGGGATTTTGTCCGAGTCCGGCTACGTGGGTGTTGAAGCCTACATTAAAATTAATATTGTAAGACCCTGGTTTGAACAACAGAGCGTCACGCTGGGTACCAAACTCGTTGGACTCCTGAACAGCATACACAGAGTTCACCGTGTTTTGAATATCTGAAGCTGGCATAGAAGGGTCGAATACATAGACATTAGGGCCAAAGATCGTGGAGTTTGCATCGCTGATCGACGCTGCATGGGAAAAACCGGGATCAGCCGCCAGGAATCCCACCGTCATGACCAAGCTGGAAACGACGGACACTGCTTTTCTGAACATAATTGTCTCCTCCCGTAATAGGTTTTGATAAACCGCTTGTGGACTTGACTAAAACTAGATTCAAATAACAGGAAAGCGTTTGCAAAATACTAGATTATCTTCCTCCTTTCTACACAAATCGTAATTCAATTCTGGAAGAGTTTTCCAAGGTGTACAGCTATTATACCTAAATTTGTAAGAATTTGAGGTTGAATTTTTAAAGAAGTTTTTTTATTTCAGAGGTATACTGGGAACTAAACTAGGAAATTCAAATTCGCTTGTATTAAGCTGGTTTAATATTGGATTTACATAAAATTAACACTGGCTTTACACTCTCATTACACGAACCACAAGTCTGCAAAGTACAATTATATAGTTAAGCTGATTAATTATGCTGACATTCGGAGGCCCGACATGTTGAGAGAAATAAACACAGGAAAATATGTAAACCGGGATCTGAGCTGGGTGGAGTTTAACCGCCGGGTGCTGCAGGAGGCCCAGGACAGTGAGACGCCGCTGCTGGAGCGCTTGAAATTCCTTGGTATTGTAGCGAGCAATTTGGACGAGTTTATGGCCGTGCGGGTTGCCGAAACGATGGAGAAGATCAAAGCGGGCTTTACGCAGAAAGATTTCACCGGCTACGCCCCATCCGGCCTGTACCGCAGACTGGTCAAGCGGATCAAGCAGATGACGGCCGAGCAGTACAAAAGCTACCGGGATCTGACACGTTCGATGGCCCGTAAGGGGATCGTCTTTCAGGAATACGAGACGCTTAATGCGACTCAGCAGAAAGCATTGGACCATTACTTCCATGAAATTATCTTTCCCGTATTAACGCCGATGGCGGTAGATCAAAGCCGTCCGTTTCCGCTCGTGCATCCGAAATTCGTCTATTTGTCCGTTTTGCTTCGCAAAGAGGATGCGGAGGATGCGGAGGAGGGGGAAGAGACCTTTTTCGCTATTGTCCAGGTGCCGTCGAATGTGCCTCGGGTCGTTCCCGTACCGCTTCGGGCCAACAGCAAGCGCAAATCCTTTATCCTGATCGAAGAATTGATCAAACATCATATCCATACGCTGTTTGTCGGCTATACGCCCCTTGCCGTTCATGAGTTCCGTTTAACACGGAATGCGGATTTGACGATCAACGAGGAAGAGGCGGAGGATTTGCTGGAGGAGATTGAGAAAGAGCTTCGCCGCCGCAGACGTGGTGCACCTGTCCGGCTTGAAGTTCAGAAAGGCATTCACCCCGATGCGCTCGCCGAACTACAGGAAGAGTTCGAGCTTGAGGATATTTACGAAATCGACGGTCCGCTCGATTTGAGTTACCTGATCGGTTTTGCCGATAGTCTGGAAGGCTTCTCCCATTTGAAATACCCGCCAATTCAGCCGGTGTATCCGCAGGAGTTTGCGCCGCATGAAAGCCATTTTGGAGTGCTGCGCAGGCAGGACGTGCTGGTCTATCATCCCTATGAATCGTTTGATGCGGTGACCGATTTTGTGCAGGAGGCTGCGGAGGATCCGAAGGTCATGGCGATCAAGATGACGCTGTACCGGGTGAACGGCGACTCGCAGCTCATTCCGGCATTGGCGCATGCCGCGGAGTGCGGCAAGCAGGTGACGGTGGTGGTCGAGCTTAAAGCCCGATTTGATGAGGAACGAAACATCGCCTGGGCAAGAAAGCTGGAGAAGGCAGGCTGTCATGTCGTCTACGGTTTGGTCGGCTTGAAGACCCATGCCAAAATCATCCTTGTCGTCCGCCGCGAGCAGCAGGGACTCCGCCGTTATGTACACGTCGGAACTGGCAACTACAATGCCAGCACGGCCAGAATGTATACGGACGTAGGACTGTTTACCTCCAATCCGGTCATCGGTGACGATGCTTCGGAGCTGTTTAATGAAATTACCGGCTTCTCCGGTCCGAAGAATCTCAAGGCTTTGCGCATTGCGCCAACCGGTCTCAAGGACGAGCTGTTCCGGCTGATTCGGCGGGAAGCGGAGCATGCCCGCAAAGGCAAGAAAGCCCGGATTATCGCCAAGATCAACTCCTTATCCAATCAGGACATGATTGATGAGCTTTATCTGGCTTCCCAAGCGGGCGTGCAGATCGAGCTGATCGTCAGGGGCGTGTGCTGCCTGCGTCCCGGCGTGGAGGGGCTGAGCGAGAATATCAGGGTGATCAGTATCGTGGACCGGTTCCTGGAGCACAGCCGGATCTTTTATTTCGAGAATGAAGGCAGTCCAGAGGTGTTCCTGTCCAGCGCAGATTGGATGACACGGAATCTCAAGCGGCGTATCGAGCTGATGTGTCCGGTTTCGGATCCGGTGACGAAGGAAATGGTCATCAACATTCTGAAGCTCCTGCTGCGGGATAACATTAAGGCAAGAGAGCTTCAGGCCAGCGGCAATTATGTATTTGTGAAAAATGAAGAGCCTCCGCTGCGCAGCCAGACGGAGGCGATGAATATTAACCTTTGGAAACCTCAAGATTTGACCATGTTAACTTGATCTTCCAGGCTTCCTCAAGATCCTTGCAGGCTTCTTCCAATCGATTGTTCTGAACAAGCGGCTCAGCGGTACAGTGCATCTGCACGTGCAGCGAGCCGTTTGCTGTCTTAACGGAAATGTCCTCGACAACCGGGGCAGACCGGATGGCTTTCGCGAGAATGAGCAATGACCCGAGCCGATGAACCCGTTCCGTATCGGAGGATTTCAGAATGTCGGCATGCTGCTCCAGCAGCTGTGGTGTTCTTTTCTTGGGATGATAGTCGGCCGTAATCGCACTAAGTAAGGCTTCTCTATGGGAGAGGCCGTAAATCCCCCCGTACATGATCCGGTATACGGCATGCTGGCTGCTTTTGTAATAGTTAATCAGAATGCCGGAATCGCTAAGCATGGCGGCCGTATACATGACGGCTGTGTCCCGCTCGTCAGGCTCCTTGTGCTCCAAAGCTTTGTAGATTTTGAACATGTCTTTGTAGGTTGCCTCAAGCGATGCTTCTGGTGCTGGAGGACCGAAGCGGAGCATGTTCTGCACGCTTGTCTTCAGTGCATCGGCGACAACCGGCTCCTTGGGAGCGAACCAGTCCCGGAACAAACCATCGCGCAGTCCTGCGCCGCTGACGATGTAACGATCGGCCTGGATGGTATGAAAGACCGTCTGCAGAATCAGCAGGCCTGGCACGATCAGATCGGCGCGGTCCTTGGACAAGCCGGGTAATTTTTTGCGGAAAGAAGAGGATTCAGAGGGCAGCAGCTCGGCCATTCCATCCACGGTTTTCCCTTCCATTTCGTAGTGATGCACAGCAGGCAGGGAATATTTCGTCTGCCGCTGATGTATTTTGGCCAGCGTCCGGATTGTTCCGCCGAGTCCGATCAGCGGAAGGCCGGGATTGCTTTGAGGCCAGCCGAGCGGCTCAAGCGCCTGTCTAATTTCTGCCCGGAGCGCTTCGATCTGGCTTTTGTCCCACTGCTCCTCCGTCGCAAAGCGGGCGAGCCCGTTAACGGCTCCAAGAGGGATAGAGATGCTGTGCAGCAGTTTCCTGTTCCGGAACAGAGTTAACTCCGTGCTGCCTCCCCCAATATCCACGATCATACCATCCTGAACATCCATGGACTGAAGCACGCCCAGAAAGCCGTAATAGGCTTCCCGTTCACCGCTCACCCGCTCGATCACCAGCCCGGTGTCGGCTTCAAGCCAGCCGATGATTTCCTCGGCATTCGCAGCATTGCGAATAGCAGCCGTAGCGGCAGCGCGGATATGTGTCGTTCGGAAATCGCGGCAAATCATTTTGAACTGGTTCAGTATATTTACGGCCGCATCCAGATGGCTGCGCGGAATGGTTCCGTCCGGAGCGACCTCCCGGCTTAAGCGGGCCGAATATTTATTTTCATAGATAATCCGGTAGCAGCCGCCAGGTTCGATTTCATAGATGACTAGCCGGATCGAGTTAGACCCGATATCAATGATGCCCATATTAGAGTTGTGATTCATAGAGTTCTCCTTATAAGTCGAATTCATTCGGTTCAGTCTGTATATGAACTAGCTTACCCGCCAAATGCGGGAACAAACCTATTCTTTATATTATTTCATATTGAGACGAAGAGAGAAAGAAAGGAAGACAACGGATTAGAAAATTTAAAGTCCAGATTACTTAAATGCAAATCATTAAACTTCAATGAAAAATCATTTAAATTTGAAGGGATAAAAGTGACAAATGTCTCATCGCCCACCTGAAACGTCATGTTAAGATAGCCGGGAATAGAAGCTTCAGAAGGTGGTGGGTCAGCATGACCAACAAAAAAGGCAGACGTTTCTCCGTCTATATGATTGTTTTGATTCTACTGCTCGGCTTTACAGCAGCGGTTATATATGGATTAAGTTCCACCGGAAAGTCAGGATCAGGATGGGTTCCTCACTCAGGCAGCGGCAGCAATGCTCCGTCTTTCTCTCAAACCTATTACATCTATGATACGGTAGTTAATATCAAGCTGTACGGGGAACAGGCGTCACAGCGTAACCTGGATGATATCAAGCAGCTGCTGGAGCGTTTGGATAGGGAACTTAGCCGAACGAAAGAAGGCGGCGAAGTCTATGAGGTTAACCGTCTTGCGGGCGTGCAGGCCGTACCGGTTTCGGATGAAACGCTGGAGGCCGTCAAGCTGTCGCTGAATTATGCCAAGGAAATGGGCGGCCTGTTTGATCCGACTATCGGACCGCTTGTAGATTTGTGGGGAATAGGTACTGAGAATGCCCGTGTTCCGCAGCAGCATGAAATCGATGAGGCGCTGAAGCTAATCAATTACAAAGCGGTGCTGATAGACGAGACAGCCAAAACCATTAAGCTTGCCCGAAAAGGGATGGTTCTGGATCTTGGCGGCATCGGCAAAGGTTATGCGGCGGACAAGGTGGCTGACTATTTGCGAAGTCAAGGCATTACGAGTGCGCTGATCGATTTGGGCGGCAGCAGCATTATTACCTTGGGAGCCAAACCGGACGGATCGCTTTGGAATATCGGCCTGCAGGATCCTGATCAAAGCAGGGGGACCCAGCTGGGCACGATCAAAATCAACAACGAAGTCATTGATGACTCCGGTGTTTATGAACGTTTCTTTATGCAGGATGGCATTCGCTACCATCATATTCTGGATCCCCGGACCGGGTTCCCTGCCCAAAACGGGATTAAAAGCCTGACCATCATGAGCCCAAAAGCAACAGATGCCGACGCTTTGTCAACCGGGGTGTTTCTGATGGGCGTGCAGGATGGGTTGGCTTATCTGGAGGCGCTGCCGGAGAAGATCGAGGCTTTTTTCGTAACGGACGATAATAAAATATACGCAACTCCCGGACTCAAAAGCCGTTTAAACATTACAGACAGCACGTATTCTTTTGGCGGCTGACGAATATTTTTTAAGGAAGAAGACAGGTTATAAGCACAAGCAGATTCCTTAAATTCGGCATTAAATAGGATAGAAGGGGGGAGAGTATGCAGACTCGAAGCTCTGATAATGCCAAAGGAATTGACGTTTCTCACCATAATGGTACGGTGAACTGGCAAAGGGTGGCGGCCAGCGGTTATTCGTTTGTTTTCGTGAAAGCGAGCGAAGGCACGACCTATAAGGACCCTACGTTTGAGACGAATGTCCGTGGTGCGAGACAAGCCGGACTGCTTGTCGGGGCTTATCATTTTCTGAATGCCAAGGATAGGGAAACGGCCATAAATGAAGCGGCTAACTTTGCAGCGGCCATGTCCGTGGTCGGAGGCGCGGCAAGTCTGGATTTACCGCCGGTGCTGGATTATGAAACGAATCCTTCGGGAATCAGCCAAAGTGAGCTGAACGCGGTTGCCAAGGCTTTCCTTACGGAAATCGAACGGATTACCGCGAGAAAACCTATTCTTTATACCGGAAATGACTTTGCACAGAACTTCAATACTCCAATGGGCGCTTATGATCTCTGGGTGGCCCGGTACAATACCCAGCCTCCATGGAACGTACCGGCTTGGTCGGCCTGGACCTTCTGGCAGTACAGCCAGAAAGGAAGTGTTCCCGGCATCTCGGGGGCAGTCGATTTAAACGTGTTCAGCGGATCACTAACCGAGCTTAGAGCTTGGACAGCGAACCAGTCAGGTGGAAAGTCAGAGGGAAAGTCAGGTAGAAAGGATGTGGACGATATGGCAACCATAGAAGAGCTGCAGCAGGTTATTCAGGCCCAGGAAGCACGGATAGCGGCCATGGAGAAGAAGCTGAACATGTCTGGTAAGGAACCGCTTCCGTCGTGGGCAGAACCCGCTGTTCGTGCCGGCAAAGCTGCAGGCGCCATCACAACTTCAGCGGACAAAAGCATTCCGGATCTGATCGCGCTCCAAATGCTCAAAAATCTGGGCTTGCTTGATCCTGATGTGCTTCGTGCCCTCCGTTCGCTCGCGAACAGCCAGAAGTCCTAACCCGCACCACTATCCAAGATTTCGCATAAATAAATGCAAAACAACCGCAGAACACAAACTTGCTTAAGCAAGTTTGTTCTGCGGTTTGTTTATTTTGGCCTTAATGGTTGTTCGGCCTATTAGAATTTGCTGGAGACTTCTGCCCTTTACCTTCATGACGAGGGAAGGTTGCTTTCAGCAATGGCGGGGTCACAAGGGTTGTAATCATAACCACAATCACAATGGTTGTAAAATAAGACTCGGCCAGGAGATTGGAGGTCAGTCCCGTTGCGGCCAGGATCAGGGCAACTTCACCCCGGGAGACCATCCCGGCTCCAATTGCCGATGAAGACCGCAGGGAAAACCCTGTTAATTTGGCTCCCAGGCCTCCGCCAATCCATTTGGTCAAGATGGCAACAATACTTAGCACAACAATGATACCCAGCTGTTCGAGTACGCCGTCGAAGCTGACCTTTAAGCCGATGCTGACGAAAAAGACAGGCACAAACAGCGCATAAGCAATCGGTTCGATCCGGGTTTCGACTTTATGTTTCGAAGGAGTAGCAGAAACAGCAATACCACCGATGAAGGCGCCGATGATTCCGGCTACACCCATGATTTCGGCAAAATAAGCGAAGCCAAAGCAGACGATCAAGCCGGCGGTAATGGCGGTCTCGGTCACTTTAAGCCTGCCGAACAATTTCATGACCAACGGGACAAGCAGCCAGGCTCCCGCTATGGATACGCCAAAGAAAATCAGCTTCTTGCCTGTAATCCAGAGCAGGGAATCCCCGCCGTTACTGGCACCCAGGAAGCTGAGCATAAAGGCGAGCAGCAGCACAACTACAACATCGTCGATTACGGCAGCTCCAAGAATGGCCGAGCCCTCACGGGATTTCAAACGGTCCATTTCCTTTAAGCTTTGAACGGTAATGCTGACGGAAGTAGCCGAGAGCAGCAGACCCAGGAACAAGGCATGGGACTGGCTGAGGCCAAAGGCCAAAGCGGCGGCATAACCGCCGAACAAAGGCATAAGAATGCCGCCAAGAGCAACGGCTACAGCCGTCTTCCAGTTCTCTTTAAGCTGCTTAAGGTCGGTTTCAAGACCGGCAATAAACATCAGCAGCAGAACCCCGATTTCAGAGAAAATATGAATCCAGTCAGCATCATGCACCCAGTCGAGAACAGCGGGACCCACGATGATCCCTGAGATCAATTTACCTAATACAGAAGGCTGTCCCAGTCTGGCCGCCGCATGGCCGGCCAATTTGGTTACGATTAAAATCAAACATAAGGTCAGTACGAATTCCATGACAAAACCCCTTTCCCAGCAAACAAAAGTAAGCCGCAAACGCAGGGGATCCACAGATTTCAACCCAAAAAAAGGCATAAAGGAGCCTGCGTTGGCAGGCTCCTCCAGTTGTCGCTTATTTTAAATTTAAGCTAAGTATACCATGGATGCGCCCTTAAATAAACTTAAATTGCCCTTTTCTTCAGAGATGGACTTTAGTTTATGCCTTATGAGCGATAAGGACATATACTGCCCTTGAAGTTGAACTTAAGGAGGAATTCGGAATGAATAATGTTGGAGATTGCGGTTGTGGTGTGGGTGGCGTCGATGTAGGCCCGGTTGGTCCAGGCGTTGGATTCACTTCCACCGGCATCATCCTCGTATTGTTCATCTTGCTCGTCATCATCTCCAGAACCTTCTGGCTGTAACTCTTTAGGTTGAGTAGAAGCAATTAGCTATAACAGGGTATGATTGACAAAACCTCTTCGGGGTTACCCGGAGTGGTTTTGTTGATTTATCCTTTTAAATATCTCCAGTCGAGGGAAGGTTTATACATGTTCTTCGGGCTCTTGTATTCTTTACTTTTGGGGTTCACTTTCATACAATAAGACAAGAATGTACATAGCTCGGCATAAGCCGCAGGATTAGTCCTAATTAGTCATACGGCAGCAGGAGACATTTCACGGGAGGTTAGCAGCAATGGGTTTGGAACAGCTTACTCCGGAAGAACAAGCTGAGGTTGCCCGTATTCGCAAGAGAGTCATCGAAACCATTGGAAGCAACATGGATTTGTACGGCATTACCCAGTCGACGGGGCATTTGTACGGATTGATGTTTTTCTCCGATAAACCAATGACGCTGGATGAAATGGGCCAGGAAATGAAGATGAGCAAGACAAGTATGAGCACCGGGGTGCGTAAGCTGCTTGATTTGAAAATGGTTAATAAAGTCTGGGAGAAAGGCTCCCGTAAGGATCTATATGAAGTGGAGTATGACTGGCATCAGACCTTTGCTGATTTCTTCGCTACAGAGTGGAGGAGAGCCGTCGAGAGTAACCGGAATGCTTTACGCCGTTCCCTTGCGGAAATTAACCGTTTGCTGCTTCAGTCACAGCCGGAAGATGAAGCGGATGCATTTCGTCAGATCCTGCTTCAGGATAAGAATAAAATGGAGAACGCCATGGCCTATTATGCCTGGCTGGATCGTTTAATTGATGCGATGGAGAGCGGGGAAATCTTTGATTGGATTCCCAAGGAGCTTTCCTGATTGAAGTGAAATCATCATAGCTGTATAAATAACAGCGGCAGGCTGGACCCAATAAGGTCTCTAGCCTGTCGCTGTTTGTTTAAAGCAAAAGGGAAAGAGAAGAAGGAATGTAATGCCTCAACCGAAACGGCCCGAGATGTATTCTTGGGTCATTGGTTCGGAAGGATTGGTGAAAATCTTCTCGGTCTCATCATATTCAATAAGTTTGCCCATATAGAAATAGGCGGTATGGCCGGAAATCCGGGCCGCTTGCTGCATGTTATGCGTCACAATTACGATGCACAGCTGTTCCTTGAGCTGAAGAATGGTTTCTTCAATCTTGGAGGTAGAGACAGGGTCAAGCGCCGACGCCGGCTCGTCAAGCAGCAGAATCTTGGGCTGTACGGATAAAGCGCGTGCGATGCACAGACGCTGCTGCTGTCCGCCGGAAAGGGACAAAGCCGAAGAGTGAAGACGGTCTTTAACCTCGTCCCATAAAGCGGCTTTACGCAGGCTGTCTTCGACGATTTCATCCAGCTGTGCTTTATTTCTGATTCCATGGTATCTGGGGCCAAACGCAATGTTGGCGTAGATGGATTTATAGAAAGGGTTTGGACGCTGCCAAACCATCCCGATTTTTTGACGCAGTACCGTAACATCCGTTTCGGGAGCATTTATATTTCTACCGTCAATCCAGATATTTCCGGTCATGCGGGAACCCGGAATTTCATCATTCATGCGGTTCAAGGCTCTAAGGAATGTAGATTTGCCGCAGCCGGAAGGACCGATCAAAGCGGTAACCGAACTTTCCGAGAAGGACAAATCGACGCCTTTAACGGCTTCATTTTGACCGTAATAAATCTTCAGATCTTCGGTGCGAAGAATATCCGTCATTTCATCGATCTCCAATTCTTATTTAATGGAAGTAAACTTTCTGTACAGCAATCTGCCGATCCATCGGGCAAGCAGGTTAAAGAGCAGGACCATGATGACGAGCACAGCGGATGCACCGGCAGCAATTTGGGCCGCATCTGGCGAAAGGCCTTCACTATTCACCTTCCAGATGTGAACGGATAACGTTTCGGCAGGCCGCAGCGGGTTAATCGGCGAATGCAGGCTTGTTGGATTCCAGTCGGTGAAATCCAGCTTCGGTGTCGTCAAACCGGCGGTGAACAGCAGAGCAGCGGCTTCACCGAAGATCCGTCCCGCAGCAAGAATGGTACCGGTGATGATAGCAGGGAGTGCAACCGGGAACAGAATGGAGGTGATGATCTTCCAATGGGATAATCCCATTGCTAGACCGGCTTCCTTTTGTTCGATAGGCACGTTGTGGAACGCCTGCTCAGTGACGCGAACCATCAGCGGCATATTAAAGATCGTCAGCACCAAGGCGCCGGATAAGACGGAGAATCCGAAATTAAAGGTATTAACCAGAACGAGCAAACCAAACAAACCAACGACGATGGACGGGAAGGAAGACAGGACCTCAACAACCAGACGTATGGAAGCCGTAATCCGTCCTTCTTTCGCATATTCGGCCATGTATATGCCCGCTCCGATACCAAGCGGGATGGTAATGATTAAGGTCAGAATCAGCAAATATACCGAATTGAACAGTTCGGGCCCAATTCCGCCCCCAGCCTTGATCGTCTCCGGTTCGGAAGTCAAGAAATGCCAATCGATATGACTGATTCCCCGGACCATAATATAACCGAGCATCCCTACGAGAATGGCAATAATCAATACGGAAAAGAAGATAATGACGCCGGTGGCAATCCGGTCTTTAACTTTTGCGCTCAAATTCTTGTCCTCCTTTCAAGCAGTCGCACAATCAGGACAAAAACAAAGGTCATGAGCAGCAGGATCAGCGCCATACTCCACAATGCATTGTTCTGAACGGAGCCCATTACGGTATTACTCATGTTTAACGTGATCACGCTAGTCAGGGTAGAAGCAGATTCAAACAGTGAGGTTGGGATATGCGGCGCATTCCCGATAACCATTTGAACAGCCAAAGCTTCCCCGAAAGCACGTGCCATGCCGAGAACAACCCCCGTCAGGACGGAAGGCAAGACAGTTGGGATGACAACGCCTGCAATCGTCTGCCAGCGTGTGGCTCCCAAACCGTATGACGCTTCTTTAAGATTGCGAGGCAGGGAGCTCAAAGCATCTGTCGCAATACTTGTAATGGTAGGCAGGATCATAATCGACAGGACGATCGAACCAGCCGCAACGCCAATCCCTTGACCCGGAAACACATCCCGCAAAAAAGGAACCAATACACTAAGACCGATAAAGCCATAAACGACAGACGGGATACCAGCCAGAAGTTCAACAACGGGCTGCAGCACTTTTTTTCCCCAGTTAGGGGTGATTTCCGTCATAAAAAGAGCGGCACACACACTTAAGGGACTGGCAATAACCGCCGCCAGAAGTGATGTGACAAAAGAGCCGAAAATAAAAGGCAGCGCACCAAATTTATTGGAATCAGGCTGCCAGGTTTGTCCGAACAGAAATTGGGACAAACTTACGCCGTTGATTGCGAAAGTTGCAACACCTTTACTGGCAACATAATAAACAATCGAAACAATGATCACAATAAGAAGTACTACACAGAAGGTCGTGTATATTCGCCCGATCCATTCTTCGGCCCGATGCTTTCGGAATAGAAGAGGGGTCTCTTGTTTTTCGTTCATGAATGGCCTTCTTTCTTGAATTATTTATAGAGGGAAAACGTGAAAATAGAGGTCGAAGGCAAACGCCTTCGGCCTCCTGTCAAAACAAGTGCCTAACAGATGAACTAATTATTTATTAGTGATGTTGCCGTCGATATCACGTACAATTTTCATATCGGATACTGGAATGTAGCCCAGTTCAACAACATCGCCTTTTTGAACTTCATCGGATACCATGTAATCAAGGAAAGCTTGAGTAGCGGCATCTGGATCACCTTTTGTATACATGTGCTCGTAAGCCCAAACCGGATATTTGCCAGTAGCAACGTTCTCAGTTGTTGGATCTACGCCTTCGTACTGTACAGATTGGACTGTATCGTCGATGTAAGAGAAGGCCAGGTAACCGATAGCTCCTGGAGTTTCAGTAACCAGCTTCTTAACTGTTCCTGAAGCATCTTCCTGGATAGAACCTTTCAGGTCTTCAGTTTTTTGACCCAAAGCGTATTTCTCAAAAGTAGCACGAGTACCGGAGCTGCTTGGACGGTTGATGATCACAATACCTTGATCTTTACCGCCAAGGTCTTTCCAGTTAGTGATTTTGCCAGTGAAGATTTCAACCAGCTGTTGTTTAGTCAGATTGGTTACGCCAACTTCTTTATTTACTACAGCAGCCATAGCGACTACAGCAACTTGATGATCTTTCAGTTCTGCAGCTTTAGCAGCGTCTTCGATTTTTTCTTCAGCGAATACGTCAGAGTTACCAATTTGAACTTGACCTTCAGATACTTGCGTCAAGCCGGTACCGCTACCGCCGCCTTGCACTTGGATCGAAACACCGCTGTTTGTTTCAGAGAACTTCTTAGCAACTTGGTCAACGAGCGGCTGAAGGGCTGTGGAACCGGAAGCGATAACGGAACCGCTAAGGGAAGTTTCAGCTGGAGCTGTTGAAGCAGTGTTGCTCGCGGCGGAAGCATTCGATGCATTGTCCGAAGCATTGCTGCCGGAAGAGCTGTTATTGTTGTTGCCGCAAGCCGCCAAAGAGACACTGAACGCAAGTGTAAGTGCAAGTACTGCGGATTTACCAAATTTCATGACGTAGTATTCCCCCATAATGATTTATTTGTTTTCTCGATAAGTTATCTTGTCCTCATCGACATTTTTAATTATAAAAATCGTTCATTTGACAGAAGTCAGAATAATGTAAATTTAATAATAAAATTCGATATAGATTCTCTATAAATGTTATAGATAAAATGTATAATCATTTTAGAGCGTACAGAAAGGAAGAGAACTTGCTTTGAATTTATTGAAATTACAGATCTTAGTTCTTATAGAGAAATATAAAAAGGTAACCGACGTTGCGAATGAGCTCCATATCAAGCAGCCCACCGTAACCTTCCATATGAAAAGTTTAGAGGAAGAGCTTGGCGTAACCTTATATCAAATCAGAAGCGGCAGAGTGTGGCTTAGTGAGGCAGGAAAAGCTCTTTATCCCTATGCCCAGAAAATGACGACATTATACAGCGAGGCTGAGCGGACCCTTGAGCTGTTTAAAAGGACAGGAGCAAGCGTGCTACGGGTCGGCGCCGAAGATGTTTATTCAGCTGTACTGATGAAAGGGCTCAGGGATTTGGGGACGGAAAATCCGGAATTGCAATTGGAGGTTCGTTTTGCGCCGGAGAAGGAGTTAATCACATGGTTTGAGGAAGGGTCACTTGACGCCGTAATCAGCGAGCGAAGCTCGGCAGACAAGGCAGGCGGAAGGTTTGAAGAATTGTTTCAGGATGAGCTGGTCATCATCTGCAGCCGGCAGCATAAATGGGCGGGAGAGGAGAGGCTTTCTGAAGAAGAAATCCAGCAGGAGAAGCTGGTCGGCTATGACGCCTCCTCTTATTTAACCCAGGCCGCCCTAAACTGGGCCGGGAAACGAAAGCTCAGCATGCAAATCGGGACGGTGGTATCGTCTTTTGCGGCTGCGCTTCAGGCGGTCAGGCTGGGAATAGGGGCCGCGTTCGCAACTCGAACAGCCTCGGAAGGACTGGAGGAGTTAGATAAAGAAATAGCAGTGTTCCCGGTCCCGGGAACACTGCTGGAGAGATCTTTTACAATTGGCCTGCTGCACCATGGCGGCGAGCCGTCCGCCGAGTATATCCGGGAACTGTCAAACCGGCTCAAGGCTAAAGTCTAGATGAAAATGGGACAAGACAGCGCCTGCGGATGTTGGATAACTTCTACTTCAAATATAAGCCAATCGTGCTCAGCATCACTTTGCCCGGCCCTTCGCCCAGATAGAAGGCAATGGAAACAAGTTTGCCTGGATTAAAAGCCGGATTCTGATCAACAAAAGGTTTGAAATCAATTCGATAGGTTTGGAAAACCGCTTCGGTTGCTTCTTTATATTTGCCGCCTTCGAATTTGTTATCGAGCCAAGAATTGATCGTGAATTTGCTTACGGGTAGCGGTTTTACAGGCATAAAATCCGTTAACGGCAGCTTAACCCGTTCGCCGTCCGCATCTGCCAGCTCCAGAGAGATATCGGGCGAATCGGCGGCCTGGATCTGATAGTTCAAATTCACCATTGAAAAGGATAAACCAGCCGCATGCGACAGGGCATAGATAAACCGGCTGCTGTTGCCGGCCGATCGCAAATGAAGCGTATAAGAAGGCTCTTCGTTGGCCGGGATAGATTCGGAGGAAGCCGGAGCCAGCGTCTGCCCATACGTTGGCGTTTCTGCTTGTACTGGCGTCTGGCTCTGCTTTGGAGTCTGCCCCTGCGTCCGTGTCTGTCCATTCGTTTGAGCCGGCTCCTGCGTCTGTTTCGGCCATTCCAGCACCGCTCCGCGCTCTTTCTTGGCGGCATTGTCGCGGTCCTTCGCTTGTTCCTCTACTACCTGAACATTGCGGGCTTCGGCAGTGCCGCCGCCCCGAATCGTATGCGGATCATTGTCTTCCTCATAATCGGCCAGTACCGTGAAATGACCGTCCTCATACCGGTTGAAATACGAAGTATCAGGCAGCCAGTCCAGCCCGCTGCGGTAATCCTGGAACAGCTTCGTATATTCGGATTGTCCATGAAGCGTCGCTTCCATAAAGGCGGATACATAGACTTTGGCGATTTGCCGCTGGCTGTCTTCATCCATAATCCGGCTTCGGCTCAGCAGAATACCGGTGGGTAAACTGGAATCATAGTGCCCCCAGCTCGTATTAAACTGGCTGTGATTCGCCCCCTCGACGTACAAAGTAGCTTTAAAAGTCGATGCTCCCTTGTCAAAGGTCGCACGATTGTATTGGCGGTCCCCGTAAAAATCGCTGACATCGCCATCCTGAGCTCCCTGCAGGGAGAAATAATTCACGTTGCTGAGTCTGGCCTGGTTATTGTCCACAAGTTTATCGGTAGGCGCTATAGCGGCTACGCTCACAATATGGAACTTGTCGATATCTTCAAGTGAATCCCCGCGCTGGAACCAGCGGAGCGGGTCCGCTGCCATCGCTACGGCCTGGCCTCCTCGGGAGTGTCCGACCAGACCAATCCGATTAAAATCCACTTTATTGTAAAAGGGTGTGCCGCTGAGGTCCGCAAATTGTTCAATTTGCTGGAGGTGCTTCAGCAGCAGCCAGGCTCTGACTTTCATGTCGTTGTCCGGAATACCGGTCCATGCCGAATAATTCAGGAAATTCTCGTCGACGGAAACGGCGATGAATCCCCGGCTGGCCAGCAGCTCGCCCAGATAGGCGTACCCTTCATCCGAGAAATCTTCCATTAAATGATTCCCGTGCACCAGCAGTATGAGCGGGAAGGGACCGCTGCCTTCCGGCATCCAGACCCTGCCGTTGATCGGGAGGGCTTTCTGATCAAAACCCCAGAACGAAGTTCGGGCTTTGGACCACTTGGAGATATACGCGGAAGCATCTACGGAATCGGAGAGAAATTCGGCTTCCTTGCCAAATTCATCCCGGTGCCGGTCATTACCGCTGCCATAGGTAAAATAGTGGTAAGCCGCCGCCCCGGGGAGCCCCGGATTGGCGACTTTGATTACGGCCGAGGAGCCAGCCGCCGTTTCCACGGCTGGCTCCTCGGCCGGCTTGCTGCCGCTCGTATGCAGCGGCAGATAAAACAGCACGGCGCACGCAGCCGCCGGCAGCAGGGACATGGCCAGCCTGCGGCGCGTCCGCAGCCGCGGCTTGGCCAGGAAGCCGGCCGTGAAGCCGGCAAGCGTGCCGGCGCACGCGGCAAACAAGGCCACCGCCGTCGACACGTCCCATCTGGCTCCCGCGTAGCGGAAGATGGTCAGCACGGCTCCAGCGGTGAACAGCCATGCCCCGACGTATAACCGGGGCATGGGAAGGCCGGCGATCGCCAGCAGCAGGGCGATCGCATTGGCGCAGACGGCCATGGCGATCGTGCCGCCGGCCGTAAACATCAGTACATCGGCTGCGGTACCGAAGCCGGTGGGCAGCCCCAGGGCTGTTAAAGTGAAGGCCGCAAGTACAACCGCCCAGAGGCCGAACAGCGAAACCTGCCAAAATAAAGTATCATAGCGGTAAGTAGCCGCCACCCGTGCTTTCAACCGCTGCCTGAGCGGAGGCTTGAGCCGGGGACGTTCAGGATATAGCGCTTCAAGTTGAGTATCCATAAGTTCTCCTGTAATGATGTAGAAATGACAATCAAATCCGTTCACGACGGAATGGATTTGCTAACATCATTGTAACATGAAAAAAAGCCTTCACCCGATAAGAAATCAGCGGGGAGGCTTTTCATTTTTTAAAAGAACTATCTGGGCACAAGATCAAATATTTCCCCGCTCTCCATCGCGTCGATCAGACGGTCAAGCCAGTGGTAATACGATTTGGCCTCCAGCAGCTTTTCTTTATCCCGCTGCAGCACCGCTTTAAACGTTTCGCTGTCCGTCTCCTGTAGGCATTTGTCGGTTTCCTTGATTCCTTTCTGGATGGCAAGCAGATTGCTTTCCACGGCTTTTTTCCAGCGGATTGCAAAGTAGTCGAGAAACGTTTGATGCCAGTCATATTCAACCTCGTACAAATCCTTCCGGGAGCCTTTCTCCCATATTTTATTGACCATTCTTAAATCCAGCATGCTGCGAACTGCGGTGCTCATGCTCGTCTTGCTCATCTTCATTTCACTGCCCATTTCGTCGAGGGTCATCGGCTTGCCCGTGAAAAATAACAGCCCATACAAATGGCCTGCCGATTGCGTAAGTCCGTACAAATCCATATTGATGCCTATATGTTCAATGACACGTTTTCGTATCTTCAGAATAATAGCCTGCTGCTCTTCCGTTAATTGGTCCTGGACCATGATTGTTCTTCCTCCTATTCCTATGCGGAAACCTCTAAGCAGTGGAGGTTCAATTTGAATATGGTTCATTGTAATGAAGCGCCCTTAGGAAGTAAAGGAGCAATCTAGGCAGCATTTAGAAGCATATGGCAGGAAAATAGAGATATACTTTGTACAGTTTTTTCTGTACGTACTATACGTACGGATTTTTAGGTTGATATATGGCGCGGCTTGTTGTTACAATAGGTACATTCCATTGGACCGACAGGCGAACTTCGGCTGCAGACGGCGGATCGGAAGCGTATGCTGAAGACTGGGCGTTACAGGCAGCCTAAACCAAGAGATCCTAAATAAAGAGATCTTATAAGGAAGTTTGACCACAAGAAAAGATTGACCACAAAAGGGGTGTTTACATGGCTATATTGGAATTGAAACAGGTCAGCAAGCTGTTTGGTCCCCACACCGAGCAGGGGATGAAGCTGCTTGAGGAAGGCTGGGGCAAGGAGAAGCTGGCCAAAGAGAAACACATCACGGTTGGTGTCAACCAAGTCAGCTTTGATATTAAACAAGGCGAAATTTTCGTCATTATGGGATTGTCGGGAAGCGGCAAGTCCACACTGGTTCGGATGCTGAACAGGCTGATTGAGCCGACAGGCGGGCAGATTCTGGTTCACGGCAAAGATTTGCTCAAGTTGAATCGTGAACAGCTTCGCGAGGTTCGGCGTAAGACGATCAGCATGGTTTTCCAAAAATTCGCATTGTTCCCGCACCGGACGGTACTGGAGAACGTGGAATACGGACTTGAGGTCCAGAAAGTAAATAAGAAGGAACGCGCGGAAAAAGCAGCGCAGGCGCTTGAGCTTGTCGGCCTTAAAGGTTGGGAAGACAAGATGCCGGATGAACTCAGCGGCGGCATGCAGCAGCGGGTCGGTCTGGCCCGGGCTCTGGCGAACGATCCGGAAGTGCTGCTGATGGATGAAGCCTTCAGTGCGCTTGACCCGCTGATTCGCCGGGATATGCAGGATGAACTGCTGGATCTGCAGGAGAAAATGAAGAAAACGATCGTGTTTATCACGCATGATTTAGATGAAGCTTTGCGGATTGGCGACCGGATCGCCTTGATGAGAGACGGTGCTGTGGTGCAGATCGGTACGCCTGAGGAGATTATGATTCATCCGGCCAACCGTTATGTGGAACGATTCGTGGAAGACGTGGATTTGTCGAAGGTGCTGACGGCTTCCCATGTGATGCGGCGGCCGGAGACGATTACGCTGGATCGGGGTCCGCGTGTAGCACTGGAGCTTATGCGGGAGAGAGGGATTTCGAACCTCTTTATCATCGACCGTTCCAAGAAGCTTCTTGGCATCATTACGGCGGAGGATGCTTCCGAGGCCATTCGCAGCAAGAAGTCGCTGGAAGATATTATGATCCGGGAGACGCCTACCGTATCTCCGGACCGTGTCTTAAACGAGCTGTTTGAACTGACAAGCACGTCCAAGCTGCCGCTTGCCGTCGTAGACGAACAGAATCGTCTGATTGGCGTAATTATCCGCGGAGCTTTGCTGGGTGCGCTTGCCGGCGGGTCAGAACTGGAAAGGGGGGATGATCATGCTTCCGAAACTGCCGCTATCTGATTGGATTCAGAGTTTGGTGGACTGGATGTCCGCTCATCTCGGTCCACTGTTTGATGGAATTTCTACAGTTATAGAAGGCGTTGTAGATTTCTTCGCCAATATCTTTTTACTGCCGCATCCATTTCTGTTTATCGTAATTTTGGGACTCATAGCTTATTATGCGGGCAAGCTGCCGCTGGCACTGTTCTCCATGATTGGATTTCTGCTGGTGTACGATCTTGGCTACTGGACGCAAACGATGAATTCCCTGGCCCTGGTTATTACTTCCGGATTGATTTCCATTATTATCGGGATTCCGATCGGCATCTGGTGTGCTTATAAGAAATCTGTCTCCAGCGTGATTATTCCGCTGCTGGATTTCATGCAGACCATGCCGGCTTTTGTATATCTGCTTCCCGCGGTGACTTTCTTCAGCCTTGGCGTTGTGCCAGGCGTCATCGCATCTGTTATTTTCGCTATTCCGCCAACGATCCGTTTGACCCGGCTTGGGATCATGCAGGTTTCGGGCGAACTGGTGGAAGCCGCAGACGCTTTCGGCTCTACGCCGATGCAGAAGCT